>NZ_JBIGIC010000040.1:0-1936 GCF_043555985.1 Pelomonas candidula
ACAGTAGTGCGCCGGGAGACCGGTAGGAGGTCAGGGGTGAAAGTCCCCGACAACAAAGAAGTAGCGATTCATGTTGTCCCCGAGTCATGCGCAGTGCACCGCGAGGTGCACTGCGAAGCGTTGACAGGGGTGCGTGTAGGCCAGCCATGGAGCCACGAAATGTTTATTCAGTCCCGAGTGCTGACGCCGTTACTGTGGTGGAAGGCAACACGCGCGCACGCGTCATCGCAAGGGTGCGCGCGACTCGGCGGGGTCAGAGACCCTGGCATGCGCGTACGCCTCTTACATGGGAACCGGGAGATCTGCGGCCTGACCCGCAGCGGGAGTGATCCTGCGCGGGCCCGCATCGGGAAGGTGAGGAGCTGAAGCCGATGATGTACGGACCGCAGAAGTCAGACTCGCCCGTAGTAGCGATGAAGCCGGCGAACAAGCACAAGCACCCGCAGGCGGGGTTGGGCGCGGAGTCGGTGGAGCCAAGGGGCGGGGCCAAGGGGAACGCGAGCCAGTCACGCACGCGCCGGACACAGAGCCGGGAAAGCGTGTTCCAGAGGCTGGATCGCGTGCGTCAAGCCGCTAGGCAGAGGAAGAAGGAGAGGCTCACGGCGCTGATGCACCTCGTCGATGTCGAACTGCTCAGGCAGTCGTACTTCTGGCTACAGAAGAACGCGGCTGCCGGGGTTGATGGCGTCACGTGGCACCAGTACGGCGAGGAACTGGAAGCGAGGCTCGCAGACCTGCACGGGCGCATACACCGCAACGCCTACCGGGCGACTCCGTCGCGGCGCCAGTACATCCCGAAATCGGACGGCCGCATGCGGCCGCTGGGGATCGCGGCGTTGGAAGACAAGATCGTCCAACGGGCGCTGGTGGAGGTGCTCAACACGGTTTACGAGAACGACTTCCTGGGCTTCTCGTACGGGTTCAGACCCAAACGTAACCAACATCAAGCGCTGGATGCGGTGGTCATGGGCATCACGCGTACGAACGTGAGTTGGATCGTGGACGCCGACATCAGGAGTTTCTTCGACACGGTCAGCCACGAGTGGCTGATCAAGTTCGTGGAGCACCGCATCGGCGACCCCCGCATCATTCGCCTGATCGGCAAATGGCTGAAGGCCGGCACGATGGAGGACGGGTTGCTAGCCGCAAGCGAGGAGGGCACGCCGCAAGGTGCGGTCATCTCCCCGCTGCTGGCGAACATCTATCTGCACTACGTCTTCGACCTATGGGCACATCAATGGCGGCGACGCCACGCCCAGGGCAACGTGGTGATCGTGCGCTATGCCGACGACATCGTCGTCGGCATGGACAAGGAATCTGATGCCAAGCGATTCGTGAAGGCGCTGAAGGCGAGACTGGAGCAGTTCTCGCTGGCGCTGCATCCCGAAAAGACGCGCGTGCTGGAGTTTGGTCGCTTCGCGGCTGAAAACCGGGCCAGGCGCGGACAGGGGAAGCCGCAGACATTTGACTTCCTGGGCTTCACGCACATCAGCGGACATGACCGGCGCGGCAAATTCTTGCTGCGCAGGATCACCCGCCGCGACCGCATGGTTGCGACGCTGAAGCGGATCAAGGAGGCACTGCGGCGGCGCTGGCACCAGGCGATCCCAGAGCAAGGGCGTTGGCTACGCCGCGTGGTCCAAGGCTACATGGCCTACCACGCCGTACCCGGCAACTACCAGAGCATGGCGGCCTTCCGAGGCCACGTCACGGATCTCTGGCGAAGGGCGCTCAAGCGCCGTGGACAGAGAGACAAAACGACGTGGCAGCGGGCATACAAGCTCGCCGCTGAGTGGTTGCCGCGCGCTCGCATCCTTCATCCTTGGCCAAACCAGCGCTTCGACGCCACCCACCCAAGGCAGGAGCCCGGTGCGGGAATTCTGCACGCCGGGATCTGCGCGGGGGGCGCCCGGTAACGGGTGGCCCTATCGCAATT
>NZ_JBIGIC010000041.1:0-1913 GCF_043555985.1 Pelomonas candidula
GCCAGGTCGCGGCCTGCGGCACGGTCAGCCGCAGCGGCGCGCAGTACACGGCCCACGTCTCTCAGGGGGCGCTGCGCGACTGGAGCCTGGATGTGGACGGCAAGCGCAGCCCCGTGCAGGCCGACGGCGCAAGCGTGGTCTGGAACCTCGGCTGAATGCCGTGATCGCCCCGCCGCCGGCGGGGCTTGCATCAGCGCCGGACGGCACCCGCCGGCGCTGACTTCATTGGGGGAGCGCCCATGTTGGGACGCCGCTGGAGGAGGGCCCTGGTCTGGGGCCTGCTGTGCTGGAGCGGGGCGGCGTCGGCCGCGTCGTGGATGTTGGCCGAGAGCCCGCATTTCCGGGTCCTGGCCCACACGTCCAGGAGCAACGCCGAGGCCAAGCTGCAGGACCTGGAACGCCTGCACGAGGCCATGCTGATGGTGCTGGGCGCCACCGCCAGCCCGTCGCGGCCACCGTTCCCCATGGTGCTCAGCGACGACCAGGACCTGATCGGCCGCGTGCGGCCGCACCTGCGTGACCGGCGTTTCGCTGGCCTCTTCATGTCGTCCGCCGACGGCGCCCAGGCCTTCGCCGTCAACTACCGGGGAGCCGGGGAGTTCACCGATCGGGTGCTGTTCCACGAGTACGCGCACCGGCTGATGTTCCAGTACGCCCGCATGACCTACCCGGTCTGGTTCGTGGAGGGCTTCGCCGAGTACTTCGGCGCGACCAAGGTCGACCCGAGCGGGGTGGAGATCGGCGGCTTCAATGAGTCCGTCTCCATCCTCGGCCAGCGCTTCATGCTCGACCCCGAGCGGCTGCTCAAGCCGAACTTCCGTTCCACCGGCGACAAGGAGGCGGACGACAGCTTCTTTCACCTCTTCTATCCGCAGTCCTGGCTGCTGACGCACTACGTGCTGTCCGAGACCCCCCGCGTCGAGCGCTTCAACGAATACTTCCGCCGCGTGGCCGCCGGCGAGGACGCTCTGGCCGCGCTGGAGCCGGCCACCGGCATCGCGCCCGCCAGGCTCAATGGCGAGCTGCGCCGCCACCTCTCCAACCAGTACACGCTGCGCATCCCCGCGGGCAAAGCCGCCGCGGTGCGCATCACCGAGCTGCAGGACGAGCTGGCCGAGTCCTTGTTTGACGACATGCTGATCACCTCGCTGCCCGAGGCTGCGCAGGGCAAGGAAGTGCTGGCCCGCCAGCGCGAGCGCGTCAAGAAGGCCGGCGGGGACCGTGCGCCGGACGCGATGCGATGGGCCCTGGCCCATGCCGAGATCCGCTACGGCGACACCGACAAGGCGCTGGAGCTGCTGGCGCCCTGGGCCGGGCTGGATGAGGCGCCCTTCGAAGCCAACCGCCTGCTCGGCTGGGCCTGGCAGTCAGAGGCCGCACGTACGCAGGGGGCGGAGAGCGACCAGGCGCTGGAGCAAGCCCTCGGCTTCCTGATGGCGGCTTACAAGCAGCGGCGCAACGACGCGCCGACGCTTTACCAACTGGCCCGCGTGCTGCTGCACAAAGGCCCGAGTGCCAGCCTCAGCAACGCTGCCGAATCGGCCAGCCTCCTCGAACCGCAGGTGGCCGAGTACGCCCACCTGGCCGTCTACGTGCACCTCCAGGCCGGCCACCGCGACAAGGCGCTACGCCCCCTGCAGACGCTGGCCAGCAATCCGCACGGCGGGGAGGGCGCCGAGCGCGCGCGCGCCGCCCTGCAGGCCCTGCAATCCAACCAGGACGCCGACACCGTCCTGGCCCTGCTCAACGGCAGCAAGAAGGCCGATACACCATGAACCAGCCCCACCGCCACCCACTGACCTGGGTGCCCTCGCTCTACCTGGCCATGGGCCTGCCCAATGTGATGGTGGGCGTCGTCGCGGCCATCATCTACAAGAACCTGGGCGTGGCCAACGAGGACATCGCGCTCTACA
>NZ_JBIGIC010000042.1:0-1786 GCF_043555985.1 Pelomonas candidula
ACTACCTCTTCGACCCCGACTTCTGCAACGTCGCCTCGGGCTGGGAGAAGGGCGTCGTCGAGAAGAACGTGCAGGACAGCCGGCGTCGCATCTGGCTGGCGGCGCGCGAGCAGCGCTTCGGGTCCTTGGAGGAACTCAACGCCTGGCTGGGCGAGCGCTGCAAGGCCCTGTGGGCGGAGCTGCGTCACCCCGAGCACAAGGCCTTCAGCGTGGCCGAGATGCTGGAGCTCGAGCGCAGCCACCTGATGCCCAAGCCCGTGGACTTCGACGGCTATGTGCAGGACGTCTCGCGCGTGAGCAGCACCTGCCTGGTCACCGTGGCGCGCAACCGCTACTCGGTGCCGTGCGAGCTGGCGCGCCAGACGGTCAGCACGCGGCTGTACCCGCAGCGCGTGGTCATCGTGGCCGATGGGCACGTGGTGGCCGAACACGTGCGGCTCAGCGGCAAGGGCCGCACCGCCTACGACTGGCAGCACTATGTGCCGCTGGTGCAGAGGAAGCCCGGCGCGCTGCGCAACGGCGCCCCCTTCGTGGACCTGCCCGAGCCGCTGGCCAAGCTGCGTCAGGCCTTGCTGCGCCATGCGGGCGGTGACCGGCTGATGGCGCAAGTGCTGGCGCTGTGCAGTACGGCCGGGTTGGATGGGGTGCTGGTGGCGGTCGAGCTGGCGCTGGAGCGAGCCGGCCCCAGCGGGCGGGTCAGCCCGGAGCATGTGGCCAATGTGCTGGCGCGGCTGACCGCACCCGCGCGGCCGCCCAACGTCGACACACCGCTGAGCACGAGCACGCCCGTGCAGGCCGATCCGGGTCTGTACGACCGACTGCGCAAGCTGGCCAAGCAAGAGGCGCAGCAAGAGGCAGGGCAGCATGTCGAGCAGGAGGCCGACCATGGCTGACGTCATTGCAGAGCTGAAGGCGCTGCGCCTGCACGGTATGGCCGCCACCTGGGCCGAGCTTGGCGAGCAGCACAGCGTCGAAGTTGAGCGCTCACGTTGGCTGCTGGAGCACATGCTGCAGGCCGAGGCCAGCGACCGTGCCACGCGCTCGGTGCAGCACCAGATGAGCAGTGCCAAGTTCCCGGTGCACCGTGACCTGGCCAGCTTCGACTTCGAGGCCTCGCCGGTGGACCGCAAGCTGGTCACGCAACTGGCCGCGTGCGAGTTCACGGCTGCGGCGCACAACGTCGTGCTGGTGGGCGGCCCGGGCACGGGCAAGACCCACCTGGCCACGGCCATCGGCGTGGCGGGCATCAGCGCGCACGGCAAACGGGTTCGGTTCTACAGCACCGTGGACCTGGTCAACGCGCTGGAGCGGGAGAAGGCCGAGGGCAAGGCCGGCCGCATCGCGGCCAGCCTGCTGCGGCTGGACCTGGTGATCCTCGACGAGCTGGGCTACCTGCCGTTCAGCCAGAGCGGCGGCGCCTTGCTGTTCCATCTGATGTCCAAGCTCTACGAGCACACCAGCGTCGTCATCACGACCAACCTGGACTTCGCCGAATGGAGCACCGTCTTCGGCGATGCCAAGATGACCACGGCGCTGCTGGACCGGCTCACGCACCACTGCCACATCGTGGAGACCGGCAACGAGAGCTACCGCGTCACGCAGGCCACGGCGGCCACACGCAAGCGCATCAAAGCCAGGGAGCAGGAACGAAGCAACAAGCGCGACGAGGCGGGCTGACCGAGCTCAGCGCTACAGTTGTCCACAGCCGGCGTCAGCCGATGCCGGCCCCAAGCCCTGGGTCAAAGTTCAATCGGCAGGGTGGGTCAAATTTAGATCGGCGCCAACA
>NZ_JBIGIC010000043.1:0-1687 GCF_043555985.1 Pelomonas candidula
GGTCTTCGTGGACTTCGATGGCATAGGCCTCGGCCGCGTAGTGCGCGGCCACGCCCGGCTGCAGCATCCACTGTCCGTCTGTGAACTTCATGGGGGGTGGTTCCTGGTTGTCTCCGATGCGCCGGCAGCTGTGCCGGCCTCGTTCATTGGGATCGTTGTCTTGCTCGTCGCCCGGTTCGGACGATGGCTGGCCTGACCACGTGAGGCCCGGCGCAGCGTCATCTTCGGCGGAGTGTTGTGTTTTGCGCTAGGGGCTTTCACCCAATTTACTTCGTGCAACGGTCGAACTAATATGCTCCAAAACCTGATCTACAGGGCATAACCAGGAGACAACGCTTGCAGGCCGAAGCCGCCGGTAGCCAACAGCTGCTCAAGGTCATCAACCGCATGGCCCTGGTCAGGCACCTCTGTGCCAACCCGGGGCTGTCGCGTGCCGACCTCGCGGGCGCCGTTGGCCTGACCAAATCCACCGTCAGCCTGCTCGTGCGCGAGCTGGTCAACGAGGGCTGGCTGGCCGAGAGCGAAGTCGTCGCCACGGGTGACCTGGGCCGCCGCCCGACGCCGCTGTTCATCGACCCGGGCCGCCTGCTGCTGCTGGGCGCCGAGGTGGGCATCGAGTCCGTGCGCGTCGTCGCCACATCGCTGACCGGCGACATCAAGGCCAGCGCCGTCGCCAACTACGGCGCCAGCCGCACCGCCAAGGCCTGCATCGCCAGCCTGGCCGCCGTGCTGCTGAAGCTGCGCAAGCAGCTGGACGCCGCGCAGCAGATCCTGGGCATCGGCGTGGGCCTGCCGGGCGGCGTCAACGAGGCCCGCGGCGTGCTGAACTTCGCCCCCAACCTGGGCTGGCGCGACATCCCCTTCGGCGCCTTGCTGGGCGAGAAGCTGCAGGGCACGGCGCTTGCCGGCGTCGCGCTCTTCATCCAGAACGAGGCCGATGTCGCCGCTCTGGGCGAGCTGGAGTTCAACCCGTCGCCGGCCTCCGACCCGCTGCTCTACGTCTCCATCAACCAGGGCCTGGGCGCCGGCGTCATCGTCGGCGACCGGCTGCTGACCGGCAGCCGTGGCTTCGCGGGCGAAGTGGGCCACATGGTGCTGCAGCTCAACGGCCCGCGCTGCTCCTGCGGCCGCCGCGGCTGCGCCGAGGCACTGATCGCGACGCGCGCCATGCTGGGCACCGGCGACGGCGAGCCCGCGCTGCGCTCGCTGGCCGAGGTGCGCGCCCACCTGGTGGACGAAGACGCCGAGACGCTGAAGGCCGTCAACTCCGCCGGCCGCAACCTCGGCGTGCTGCTGCAGAACCTCGCCACCGCCTACGACCCCGGCTGCATCGTGCTGGGTGGCTCGGTGGTCGAGCTGGGCGAGCCCTTCCTGAAGCCGGCGCTGGACATGCTGCTGGACTACGCCGCCGCCGCCAACCTGCCGCCGCCCTCCGTGCGCACGTCGCGCTTCGGCGCCAACGCCGTTGCCGTGGGCGCCGCCGCGCTGGCGCGCTACCGACTCACCCGCCCTGCGTTGCCGCTGGCCGACACGGGCGTCACTCTCACCGAGGAAACCGCCTGATGTATCTGGGCATTGATCTGGGCACGTCCGAAGTCAAGCTGCTGCTGCTGGACGGCACGGGCCGCATCGTCGGCACGGCCGGCAGCGCGCTGACGCTGTCCAGTCCCGAGCCGCTGTGGTCTGA
>NZ_JBIGIC010000044.1:0-1631 GCF_043555985.1 Pelomonas candidula
GGTCTTCGTGGACTTCGATGGCATAGGCCTCGGCCGCGTAGTGCGCGGCCACGCCCGGCTGCAGCATCCACTGTCCGTCTGTGAACTTCATGGGGGGTGGTTCCTGGTTGTCTCCGATGCGCCGGCAATGCCGGCCATCTGAATCGCCTCCGCGTCATCCGATACGAAAGATCGCAGAGCCTGTTTACTTTGTGCGTCGATCAAATTAACATTTGGTCAGACCGAATTGAACCACAACACGACCGGTCCGACCAGAACAACAGGAGACCTCTTGCTAGCCGATCTGACCGGCAGCCAACAACTGCTCAAGACCATGAATCGCATGGCCCTGGTACGGCAAATCTGCCTGAACCCAGGACTGTCGCGGGCGGACTTGGCGTCGGTCGTTGGCCTCACCAAATCCACTGTGAGCCTGCTGGTCCGCGATCTGTTGAACGAGGGCTGGCTGGTAGAACGGGACGTCGTCGCGACGGGAGACATGGGTCGCCGGCCGACGCCCCTGTTCGTGGACCCGGCGCGTCTGTTGATGATCGGCGTGGAAGTCGGCATCGAGTCGTCACGCCTGATTGCCACGTCACTGACGGGCGAAGTCCTGCACGGCGTGACAGCCCAGTACGGTCGCACTCGCGCTGCGGCGGCCTGCATCTCCAGCGTCGCGAAAGCACTGCGAGAACTTTACGGACAGTTCCCCGCGGGCCAGCAGTTTCTCGGCATCGGTGTCGGCCTGCCAGGCGGCGTGACCGAAGCTCGTGGCATCGTCAGCTTTGCACCCAACCTCGGCTGGCGTGATGTCCCTTTTGCGGCGATGCTCGCCGAAGAACTGCGCGGCAGCGATCTCGAGGGCATTCCACTCTTCCTGCAGAACGAGGCCGACGCGGCGGCGCTGGGCGAACTGGAATTCAATCCCACGCCCGACTCCGATCCACTGCTTTATGTCTCCATCAACCAGGGCCTGGGCGCGGGCGTCATCGTCGGGGGACGGCTGCTGACCGGCAGCCGAGGCTACGCCGGCGAGGTGGGGCATATGGTGCTGCAGTTCAATGGCCCACGCTGTTCATGCGGTCGCCGTGGCTGCGCCGAAGCCATGATCGCAACGCGCGCCATCCAGCACGGCAAAGGCGGCAACGCCATCTCGCGTTCGATCCCTGAGGTGCGCGCCGACCTGGCCGCACAGGAGCCGGAAACTCACCAGGCCGTGGCCGCCGCCGGCCACCACCTTGGCATGCTGCTGCTGAACCTGGCTGCTGCCTATGACCCGGGCTGCATCGTTCTCGGCGGCTCGGTCATCGAACTGGGCGACCCGCTTCTGCAGCCTGCCCTTGATGTACTGGACGAATTTGCCACGTTCAGCAGCTCGCCGCGGCCGACAGTTCGCAGATCCCGATTCGGCGCCGACGCCGTCGCCATCGGCGCTGCAGCGCTGGTTCGATATCGCCTGACGCGCCCAGCACTGCCCATGTCCGGGCTCAAGCGCCGCCCCCTTTCTAAAGTACAAGAGGTTCGTTGATGTATCTGGGCATTGATCTGGGCACGTCCGAAGTCAAGCTGCTGCTGCTGGACGGCACGGGCCGCATCGTCGGCACGGCCGGCAGCGCGCTGACGCTGTCCAGTCCCGAGCCGCTGTGGTCTGA
>NZ_JBIGIC010000045.1:0-860 GCF_043555985.1 Pelomonas candidula
AGGAAGCCGCCCAGGAAGGCGCCGGCGATGAAGGTCAGCGTGCCGACCGTGCCGTTGATGTGGCCCAGGGACTCGTTGTCCATGCCCAGGCCGCCGGCCGACGTCGGGTCCAGCAGGAACAGCGGGCCGAACTTCTCGATGAAGCCCTCGCCGAAGCGGTAGAAGAAGATGACGGCCAGCATCATCCAGATCTGCGGCTTCTGGAAGAAGCTGGCCCAGATCGTGACGTTGGCCTTGAGGCCGCCGACAAGGCCCTCGCCGTGACGGGTCGGGGGCGCGCCCGGCGGCAGCACGCGGACGTGCCACAGCCCGAAAGCCGCCATGGCCCCGGCAGCGATCAGCACGACGACGATCCAGCACTGCACCCAGGGCATGCCCACGTGGTTGTGCAGCCAGCCCGTCAGCGACACGAACAGCCCTGACGCGACGACGGCGCCCATGTTCCAGCACATGCCCTGCAAGCCGGAGTAGCGCGCCTGGTCGGTCTTGGAGACGGTGGTCATGAACACGCCGTCGGCGCAGGTGTCCTGCGTGGCGGACGCGAAGCCGGTGATCCAGAAGAAGGCCAGCGAGAGCCGGAAGAAGTCGGCCATCGGCAGGCACAGCGCCACGAGGCCCAGCGCGGCGGCCATCGTGAACTCCATGCTGATGACCCAGAAGCGCTTGCTGCGGTAGGCCTCCAGCAGCGGCGCCCACAGCGGCTTGAGCACCCAGGGCAGGTACATCTGCGAGGTGTAGAGCGCGATGTCCTCGTTGGCCACGCCCAGGTTCTTGTAGATGATGGCCGCGACGACGCCCACCATCACATTGGGCAGGCCCATGGCCAGGTAGAGCGAGGGCACCCAGGTCAGTGGGTGGCG
>NZ_JBIGIC010000046.1:0-744 GCF_043555985.1 Pelomonas candidula
GTGTTGATTTCCTCCGAAACCTGACCCACCTCTCACACTGATTTCCGTTCAAACCTGACCCACGTATCAACCTAGCCTGCCGCGATTTGCGGCAGGAGCACTGGAGTGATTGACGTGGCGACACTGAGTGTCATCAGGCGGTGGGCCCTGCGAGAGCAGTTGTCCATCCGCGAGATAGCCCGACGCACCGGCCTGTCTCGCAACACCATCAGGAAGTACCTGCGCGCCGGCGACCAAGAGCCGACCTATGCCAAGCGGGCCAGCAAGAGCCGGCTCGATCCGTTTGCCGAGAAGTTGGCCCACTGGCTCAAGACCGAGGCCGGCAAGACGCGCAAGCAGCGGCGCACCTTGAAGCAACTGCATGCCGAGCTGGTCACGCTCGGCTACGACGGCTCCTACAACCGCGTGGCGGCCTTCGCACGCGACTGGGCCCAGAAGCGCCAGGAGGCCAAGCAGACGACGGGACGGGGCACCTTCGTGCCCCTGGTCTTCGACGCCGGCGAGGCCTTCCAGTTCGACTGGAGCGAGGACTGGGCTGTGCTGGCCGGCGAGCGCACCAAGCTGCAGGTGGCGCACTTCAAGCTCAGCCACAGCCGGGCCTTCTACGTCCGGGCCTACCTGCTGCAGACCCACGAGATGCTGTTCGACGCGCACAACCATGCCTTCCGCGTGTTCGGCGGCGTGCCCAAGCGCGGCATCTACGACAACATGAAGACGGCCGTGGACAAGGTCCTGAGCGGCAAG
>NZ_JBIGIC010000047.1:0-696 GCF_043555985.1 Pelomonas candidula
GGCAAGGCGCGCGACGTCAACGCGCGCTTCGCTGCGATGGTCAGCCACTACCTCTTCGAGGTCGAGTTCTGCAACCCGGCCTCCGGCTGGGAGAAGGGCCAGATCGAGAAGAACGTGCGCGACGCGCGGCATCGGCTGTGGCAGCCCGTGCCGGCGTTCCCATCGCTGGACGCGCTCAACGCCTGGCTCGAGGAGCGCTGCCTGGCGCTGTGGAAGGAGATTGCGCACGGCCAGCAGCCCGGCACCGTGCACGACGTCTGGCGGCTGGAGAAGCCGACGCTGATGAAGGTGCCGCGGCCCTTCGACGGGTTCATCGAGCACACCAAGCGTGTCTCACCGACGTGCCTGGTCACCTTCGAGCGCACGCGCTACAGCGTGCCGGCGTCGTACGCCAACAGGCCGGTGAGCCTGCGCGTCTACGCCGACCGGCTCGTCATCGCGGCCGAGGGCAATCTGATCTGCGAGCACAAGCGGGTCATCGACCGGCGACATGACACAGGCATGGGCCAGACGATCTACGACTGGCGCCACTACCTGGCCGTGCTGCAGCGCAAGCCCGGCGCCCTGCGCAACGGCGCGCCGTTCACCGAGCTGCCGGTGGCCTTCAAGAAGCTGCAGACCGAGCTGCTCAAGAAGCCAGGCGGGGACCGCGAGATGGTGGAGGTGCTGGCGCTGGTGCTGCACCACGAGGAGCAG
>NZ_JBIGIC010000048.1:0-575 GCF_043555985.1 Pelomonas candidula
TCGGCCAGGAGCAGAAGTTCGTGAACGACAGCTTTCAAGTCGCACGTACAGTCGTGGACACTTTGAAGGTCGTTTGCGCCCATGACAAACTCACCAGAGCGATCGGAGATTTTTTCGGCTGTCTTGTCGTCGGACGCTGCCCGACTGCTCGCGGCGATTGCTGCTGGCGCCAATCTGAATTCGCGGGATCATCGCGGAGTTACGCCGCTCTACTTCGCAATCACTCGTGGAGACATTGAGATCGTCGAGGCCTTGTTAGACGCCGGGGCGGATATCGAAATGCCGCCCGATTCCGATGACCCGTCGCTGACCCCGCTCCGGTTCGCTGAAGATTTCTGGGGCTTGACCGAAATCGGCCAGCTCTTGCGAGCGAGAGGCGCAACGGACGGGGGGCAGCCGCCTATTCCACCTACCCGGAAAACGTGGCTTCAAAGAGTGTTTCGGCCGCGCTCCAATTGAGCGCCTCTTGCAGTGATTTTGAAGCCGAAGCCGCTGCTGTGCTCTTTCGGATACGCGTGGTCCAAGGACGGCTCTCGGGCGTCGAACCTCATCGTTTGAAGTTCCGTAACGGGTCG
>NZ_JBIGIC010000049.1:0-476 GCF_043555985.1 Pelomonas candidula
CCGAAATGGGCGGTCACGATGCCGAAACGGCCGGTCACGATGAGCCGAAATCAGCGGTCGGTCACGATGACCGAAATGACCGGTCACGATGCCGAAATCGGCGGTCACGTTGGGCCGAAATACGCAGGCGTTGGTCTTGGTCTCACGCATGACGCACCTTCCTCTCCTCGCGCAGCGCGTCGTAGCGGTCCACGTTGGCCTGAGGCTCGGTGACCAGGCGCAGCGCGTGCGGTGCGTCCACCGGCGGTGGCTCGGCCTTGCCGTCCAAGAGTCGGTGCAGCACATTGAGCACGTACATCTTGGTGGGCACGCCCACTTCCAGCGCCAGCTCGACGGCTGCCAGCACGGCCTGCTCCTCGTGGTGCAGCACCAGCGCCAGCACCTCCACCATCTCGCGGTCCCCGCCTGGCTTCTTGAGCAGCTCGGTCTGCAGCTTCTTGAAGGCCACCGGCAGCTCGGTGAACGGCGCGCCGTTG
>NZ_JBIGIC010000004.1:0-498050 GCF_043555985.1 Pelomonas candidula
GCATCCTTCATCCTTGGCCAAACCAGCGCTTCGACGCCACCCACCCAAGGCAGGAGCCCGGTGCGGGAATTCTGCACGCCGGGATCTGCGCGGGGGGCGCCCGGTAACGGGTGGCCCTATCGCAATTTTGCAGTATCGGCCCAGTGCCGGCGGACAGCAAAACGCCCATGCCGGCGCAAGGCCTGCATGGGCGTGAAGGGCGCATCGTGGCGCCGTGGACGTGTGCCGCGCCTCAGGCCTCGCGGCGCAAGGCCGGAGCGATCACGCCTCCCGGCGCAGCGCCGGGAACAGGATGATGTCGCGGATCGACGGCGAGTCGGTCAGCAGCATCATCAGCCGGTCGATGCCGATGCCGCAGCCGCCGGTCGGGGGCATGCCGTACTCCAGCGCACGGATGAAATCGGCATCGAAGAACATCGCCTCGTCGTCGCCGGCTTCCTTGTTGGCCACCTGGGCGTGGAAGCGGGCGGCCTGATCCTCGGCGTCATTCAGCTCAGAGAAGCCATTGGCGTACTCGCGGCCGGTGATGAACAGCTCGAAGCGCTCGGTGATCTTGGGGTTGGCGTCCGATGCGCGGGCCAGCGGCGAGACCTCGACGGGGTAGTCGATGATGAAGGTGGGCTCCCACAGCTTCTCTTCGACGACGGCCTCGAACAGGCCGAACTGCAGCTCGGCCAGGCTCCAGCGTGCTGGCGCCTCCTCGCCGGCGGCGACGATCTTCGCCCGCAGCACCTCGGGGTTGTCGGCCTCGGCCTCGGTCAGGCCGGCGAACTGGATCAGCGAATCACGCACCGACACGCGGGCGAAGGGCTTGTCCAGCGCGACGGGCTTGCCCGCATAGGTCAGCGCGGCGCTGCCGGTGGCGGCAATGGCGGCGTGGCGCAGCACGGCCTCCGTGAAGTCCATCTGGTCGTGATGCGTCCAGTAGGCCGCATAGAACTCCATCATCGTGAACTCGGGGTTGTGCCGGACCGAGATGCCTTCGTTGCGGAAGTTGCGGTTGATCTCGAACACGCGCTCGAAGCCGCCCACCACCAGGCGCTTCAGGTACAGCTCCGGCGCGATGCGCAGGTACATCTGCTGGTCCAGCGCGTTGTGGTGCGTGATGAACGGCTTGGCGTTCGCGCCCCCCGGGATGGGGTGCAGCATGGGCGTTTCGACTTCCAGGAAGCCGTGGTCCACCATGAAACTGCGGATGGCCGACACGGCCTTGGAGCGCGCCGTGAAGCGCTTGCGGGCGTCCTCGTCGGTGATGAGGTCGACGTAGCGCTGGCGGTACTTCTGCTCCTGGTCGGTCATGCCGTGGAACTTGTCCGGCAGCGGGCGCAGGCTCTTGGTCAGCAGGCGCAGCGTGGTGACGGCCACCGACAACTCGCCGGTCTTGGTCTTCATCAGCGTGCCCTCGGCGCCGAGGATGTCGCCCAGGTCCCACTTCTTGAACGCCTCGTAGACCTCCGCGCCGACGTTGTCGATGGTGACGCGCAGCTGGATGCGGCCGGTGGCGTCCTGCAGCGTGCAAAAGCTCGCCTTGCCCATGACGCGCTTGAGCATCATGCGGCCGGCCACGCTGACCTGGATGGCCTGCGGTTCCAGCGCCTCGTTGTCCAGCGCGCCGTACTGCTCCTGCAGCGGCTGCGCGCGGTGCTGGGGCTTGAAGTCGTTGGGGAAGGGCACCGCCGTGGTGGCCCGCAGCGCGGCCAGTTTTTCGCGGCGCTCGGCGATCAGTTGGTTCTCGTCGGCGGCGGGGGCGGCTGGGGTGGGCGGAGTCGTGTTGTTCATTGCGGACCTTGGGTGAACCGGCGATTTTAGAATCGCCCGCCTCCATGAACCCCCACAGTCTCCAGCGCGCCACTCTCACCCTGCTTGCGGGCAGCGCGCTGGCCCAGGCCGTGCCCCTGCTTCTGGGGCCCTGGATCTCGCGGCTGTACACCCCGGCCGAGTACGGCGAGTTCTCCCTCGTCTGGACCGTCGCCAGCAACCTCGCCGTCGTCGGCTGTGCGCGCTACGAGTTCGCGCTGGCCCTGGAAACCTCAGAAAAAGGCGCGGCGGCACTGCTGGCCCTGTGCCTGCGCCTGCTGATGGCGATGACCGCGCTGGCCATCGTCGTGGGCGCCGCCTGGATGGCCGGGGCGGATCTCCCCCTGGCTGCCACGCTGCCGTTCGCCGTGCTGGCGCTGGCTGCCAGCCAGGCGCTGGCGCAATGGGCGGCGCGGGGAGGGCGCTTCGCCGCGCTGGCGTGGGCGCGTGTCGTGCAGTGGGGCGGCGGCGCCGTGGGCCAGGTGGGCTTGGGGCTGCTGCAGCTCGGGCCCTGGGGGCTGGTGGGCGGTGCGACGCTCGCCACAGCCGCCGCGGCAGCGTTGCAGGCCCGGCCGACGCCGGCCGGCGGCTGGCGCCAGTTGCTCAAACCCCAGCCGCTGCGTGACATCGCCGGCAAGCACAAGGACTTCCCGCTGCTGAACACGCCGCACGCCTTTGCCGGAGCGCTGCAAGACACGCTGGCGATCGGGCTGCTGACGGCCTGGCTGGGCGCGCCCGAAGCCGGCGCCTGGGCCCTGGCGCTGCGCTACCTGAAGGCCCCGGCATCGCTGGTCGGGGGCTCGCTGTCGCAGGCCCTGTACCCGCGCCTGACCCAGACCGCAAACCTCACCGAGGCGCGCGCCCTGGTGCGCCGCAACCTGCTGCTGCTGGCCGCCATCGCGCTGCCGCTGATGCTGGTGCTGCTGGCCTTCGGGCCCTGGCTCTTCGCCACCGTCTTCGGGCCGCAATGGCGCAACGCCGGCGAGCTTGCGCGGTCGCTGGCGCCCTACATCGCGCTGCACTTCATCGCCGCGCCGCTGTCCGTTGTCACGATGGCCTGGGGCGCCCAGGCCTGGGCGCTGAAGCTGGCGCTGGTGGGGCAGGTCATGTTCATCGGCGGTCTCGCGGCCGGCCTCCAGCTCGGTGGCCTGGCCGGCGCCGGCTGGGGCGTGTCCGCGGCGATGCTGCTCTACTTCGGCTACTTTTTCTGGTCACTGTGGACCTGGGACTGATGCGCGTCTTCCTCAATCGCCTGCGTCGCCGCCTGGTGCGGCTGATCGGCTTTCGCATGCTGTTCGGCGAGGCCGGCGCGCCGCATACGCGCATCGCGCCCAGCACCTGCATCGAGGGCGAGGCCGGCCTGCAACTGGCCGACCATGTCTTCATCGGCCAGTTCAACTTCATCGACGCCGGCGCCGGCCTCGTCATCGAGGAAGGCGTGCAGATCACCAACTTCTGTTCCATCTTGACCCACAGCACCCACAACGCTCTGCGCATCAACGGCCGCCGCTTCGCGACCGCCGGCGGCGAGCCGCCCGGCTACGTCAAGGCGCCGGTACGCCTGGGCGCCTACAGCTTCGTCGGCCCGCACAGCCTCATCGAGCCCGGTGCGGTCCTGGGCAAGGGCGCCGTCCTGTGCGCCTTCTCGCAGCTGCGCGGCATTGCGCCCGACTTCGCCATCATGGCCGGCCAGCCGGCCCGCCAGGTAGGCGACACCCGCGAGCGCGACGCGGTGCTGCTGACCCGCCACCCTGAACTGCGCGAGGCCTACGAGGCCTGGGCTGGAGGCCAGCCATGAGCCTCGGTGGTGGCCTCAAGCTCGTGCTGATCGGCGACGGCGAAAGCCCGCATCTGCTGAAGTGGGCGAGGGCGCTCAACCCGCGCGTGCAGCTCTACGCCATCTCGTCGCGCGGCTTCCTGCCCGAGTTCCTGCAACTGCTGCCCGATGCGCGACGCCTCGCGCTGGACACCCAGCCCGAGCACGCCGGTGGCAATGTCGCGCTGATCAAGCAGCTGCCGAAGATCGGCGCCTGGCTGGCCGACACCGACGCCGACTGGCTGCACGCCCACTACCTGACCTCGCACGGCAGCCTGGCCTGGGCCGCCAAGCTCGGCTGGCGGCTGCGCGCACAAATCGCCGGCTCGGCCTGGGGCAGCGACATCCTCGTCACGCCGCAGCGCGGCGGCGCCTGGCGCTGGATGACGAAGAAGGTGCTGCGGAACTGCGCGATCACGACCTCGGACTCCCACTTCATGACCGAGCGCATGCGCGAGCTGGGCGCGGGTGAGGTGATGACCTTCCCCTTCGGTCTGGAGGCCATGCCCAGGCAGAACGCGAAGAAACAGCCCTGGCTGTGCTTCGCCAACCGGGGCCTGGAGCCCATCTACCGGCCGCAGCTCGTCATCGACGCCTTCGCGCGCATCGCCGCGGCGCAACCCGAAGCTCGGCTCGTCGTCGCCAACGACGGCTCGCTGCGAGCCGCGCTGGAAGCCGACGTGACGGCACGAGGCCTGACGGAGAAGATCAGCTTCGTCGGCCGCCTGGACGCGCAGGCGCAGGCCGCGCACTACGCGCGCTCGACCTGGTTCCTGAGCCTGCCCGAGAGCGACTCGGTGTCGGTGTCGGCGCTGGAGGCGATGGCCCACGGCTGCGTGCCGTTGCTGTCCGATCTGCCGGCCAACCGCGAGGTCATCGGTGACTCGGCGCGGGGCCTCATCGTCGGATCGCTGGACGACCTCCCCGCACGCATGGCCGCGCTGGACACAACCCGGTTCGCAGCGGTCAACCGCGACTGGGTCGCCGCCAACGGCCTATTCGAGCCCCACGTGCAGCGCTTCCTGACCCGCCTCAAGGAGCTCACCCCGGCATGAGGATCCTTCTCGTCAACCACTACGCCGGATCGCCCCGCCACGGCATGGAGTTCCGGCCCTACTACCTGGCCCGCGAGTGGGTGAGGGCAGGGCATGAGGTCACCATCGTCGCTGCGTCCTACTCCCATGTGCGCGCCGTGCAGCCGCAGGTGCCGGGTCATCCCGTCGAGGAGATCATCGACGGCATCCGCTACCGCTGGCTGCCCGTGCCGCAGTACGCCGGCAACGGAATGGGACGACTGCGCAACATCCTGTCCTTCTTGCGCCAGCTGCGCGCCGACGCCTGGCGCTTGACACGCGAGATCCGGCCCGATGCCGTCATCGCCTCCAGCACCTACCCGATGGATGTGTGGGTGGCCAGGAAGCTCGCCAAGCTCGCGAAGCCTGAGCGGGCGCCGGGCGCTGTCGGCCCGTCGCGGGCCAAGCTGGTCTACGAAGTCCACGACCTCTGGCCGCTGTCGCTGATCGAGCTGTCCGGCATGTCGCCGCGCCACCCCTTCGCGATGCTGTGCGGCAAGGCCGAAGCCGACGCCTACCGCGATGCCGACGTCGTCGTCTCCATGCTGCCCTGCGTGCACGACCACATGGCTTCCCGGGGCCTGGACCTGCGCAAGCTGCATATCGTGCCCAACGGCTTCGCGCCCGAGGAATGGCAGGGTGAGTCCGCCCCGCTGGGCGAAACGCTCCGGGCGCACCTCGACGCCGAGCGTGCGGCCGGCCGCGTCGTCGTCGGCTACGCCGGCTCCATGGGCCTGCCCAACGCGCTAGACGTGCTGCTGGACGCAGCGGCCAAGCTGAAGGACTCCCCGCTGAGCTTCGTCCTTGTCGGCAGCGGCCACGAGGCCGCACGCCTGGCCGAGCGCGCGACCGCCGAGGGACTCTCGAACGTGCGCTTCTTCGCCCCCATCCCCAAGGCGCAGATCCCGACCCTGTTGAGCCACTTCGACATCGCCTACATCGGCTGGCAGCGCACCCCGATCTACCGCTTCGGCATCGCACCCAACAAGCTCATCGACTACCTGATGGCCGGCCGCGCCGTGCTGCACTCCGTCGAGGCCGGCAACGACCCGGTGGCCGACGCAAACGCCGGCCTGACCGTGCCGCCCGAGGATGCAGAAGCTGTTGCCCAGGGCCTGCTGAAGCTGGCGGCCCTCTCGCCGCAACAACGCTCGGAGATGGGCCAGCGCGGCCGCGCCTTCGCGATGGCGCACCACGCCTTCCCCGTGCTCGCCGAGAAATTCATCAAGGCCCTGTCTTGAACGAACTGGAACGGATCGCGCAGCGCTACGCCCGCCGAGACGCGGGCGACCGCTACAGCCTGCTTCGCCCCGAGGTCTGGCAGATGTGGCAGGAACGCCAGCGCGTGCTGTTGAAGCTGCTGGCAACGCGCCCGGGTCACCCGGCGGACTGGCATGCCACCGAGGTTGGCTGCGGCGCCGGTGGCAACCTGCTCGACCTGCTGCGCCTGGGACTGCAGCCCGCACATCTGACCGGCATCGAACTGCTTCCCGAACGCCTGGCCGCCGCCCGCGCCGCGCTGCCCGAGAGCGTGCGGCTGCTGTCCGGCGACGCGTCGACGGCCGACGTGCCGCCTGCCAGCCAGGACCTGGTGCTGCAATCCACCGTCTTCTCGTCCATCCTCGACGACGCCCTGCAGCAGCGTCTTGCCGAGGCGATGTGGCGCTGGCTCAAGCCCCGTGGCGCGGTGGTCTGGTACGACTTCACCGTCGACAACCCACGCAACCCCGACGTGCGCGGCGTGCCACACCGGCGCGTCCACGAGCTCTTCCCGCAAGGCTGCTTCACTGCCCGCCGCGTCACGCTTGCACCGCCGCTGGCCCGCGCCTTCCCGGCCGCCTACGGACTGCTGAATCTCGTGCCTCTGTTGCGCACACACCGCCTCGTCCTGATCGAGAAGCCGTGATGACCGAAAATCCTGCCGGATGACTGCCCAGCCCTTCCTCCCCTTCGCCCTGCCCGACATTGGTGACGACGAGATCGCCGAAGTCGTCGACACCCTGAAATCCGGCTGGATCACCACCGGCCCCAAGGCCAAGCGCTTCGAACAGGCCTTTGCCGAGTTCCTCGGCGAGCCGCAGATCGAGTGCATCGCCGTCAACTCGGCGACCGCCGGCCTGCACCTGGCCCTCGAAGCCATCGGCCTCGGCCCCGGTGACGAAGTCATCACGACGACCCACACCTTCACGGCCACCGCCGAAGTCGTGCGCTACCTCGGAGCCGACGTGAAGCTGGTCGACATCGACCCCAAGACGCTGAACATCGACATCGCCGCCATCGAAGCCGCCATCACGCCCAAGACCAAGGCCATCATGCCGGTGCACTACGCCGGCCTGGCCGTGGACATGATCGCTGTCCTGGACATCGCCCGCCGCCACGGCCTGCGCGTCATCGACGACGCCGCCCACGCACTGCCGACGACGCTGGAAAAAGAGCTGATCGGCACCCTCGGCACCGACGCCACCGTCTTCAGCTTCTACGCCAACAAGACGATGACGACAGGCGAGGGCGGCATGCTGGTCACGCGCAATCCGGAGCTCGCCAAGCGCGCCCGCGTCATGCGCCTGCACGGCATGAGCCGTGACGCCTTCGACCGCTTCACGGCCAAGGTCCCGAGCTGGTACTACGAGATCGTCGCGCCCGGCTTCAAGTACAACCTGACCGACATCGCCGCGGCCCTCGGCCTGCACCAGCTCAAGCGCCTGCCGGCCTTCCAGCAGCGCCGCGAACAGATCGCGAACCGCTTCAACGAGGCCTTCGCCGACCTGCCGCTGATCCTGCCGCCCCAGGCGCCCGAAAGCGACACCCACGCCTGGCACCTCTACGTCGTGCGCCTGGCCGACGACGCCCACATCACACGAGACGCATTCATCGAGGGCATGTTCGCCGCCGGCATCGGCTGCAGCGTGCACTACGTGCCGCTGCACCTGCACCCCTACTGGCGCGACCGCTACGCCCTGACGCCGGAGCAGTTCCCGCAGTCGCAGAAGGCCTTCGAGCGCATGGTCAGCCTGCCGCTCTACACGGCCATGACGGATGCGGACGTGGAGCGCGTCATCGCCGCCGTTCGCGGCCTGCTGGCTTGATCAAGCGTCTCTTCGATGTCCTCTGCTCGGCGCTGGGCCTGCTGCTGCTGGCGCCGGCGCTGCTGCTGATCGCCCTCTGGATCAAGCTGGATTCGAAGGGCCCGGCGTTGTTCCGCCAGACCCGTGTCGGGCGCTACGGCGTGCCATTCACGATCCACAAGTTCCGCACCATGCGTGTCGAGCCCGGAGCGGCCATCACCGTCGGTGTCGATCCGCGCATCACGCGGGCCGGACGAGTCCTGAGAGCCAGCAAGCTTGACGAACTCCCGCAACTCTGGGACGTGCTTCGAGGAGCGATGAGCCTGGTCGGCCCGAGGCCCGAGTTGCCGCGCTACGTGGAGCTCTACCCGCAAGACCTGCGTGAGCGCGTTCTCTCCGTGCGCCCCGGCGTCACCGATCCGGCGTCACTGGCCTTCAGCCACGAAGCCGAACTGCTCGCAGCAGCAAGCGACCCCGAGCGCGAATACCGCGAAGTCATCCTGCCCGCCAAGCTGCGCCTATCGGCTGACTACGCCGCCAAGGCGAGCCTCGTCACCGATCTGAGGCTCATCCTCCGCACCCTCGGCCGGGTCCTGCGCGGCTGAGCCCTGACAATCACGCCCCTATGGATTGGCAACGTCTCGATGTGCTGCTGACCCGCGTGCGCCCGCACCGGGAGCGGCTCGCCCTGCTGCTCGACCTCGTCGTGGTCGCGCTCGCCTGGCAGTTCACCTACCTCTTTCGGCTCGGCTTCGAGCGTTGGTTCTCGGCACGCCCCGACTACGACGGCTATGTGCTGATCGGCGTGCTCGTGCTCTATGCGCTGGCGCTGCTACTACTTCGCGTGCCCAAGGGTATGTGGCGCTTCTCCGGCTTCGGAGAGGTCAAACGTCTTGCATTGGCGTGCGCCAGCGCCGGCCTCGTCGCTGCGACGCTCGTGCTGATGGCCCACCTGCATGGCGTGCCGCGAGCGGTATTGGCCCTGCATCCGGTCTTCGCGCTGATGCTGCTCGCCATGATGCGCATGGGTTACCGCATGCTCTACGAGCACATGCGAAGCAAGATCAGCGGCAGTGCGCAGGAACAGCGCCGGGCCCTCGTGATGGGAGCAGGCGACGCCGGCCGCCTGCTCGTCGCCGGCCTGCAGCACACGCAAGGCTGGGTCATCGTCGGCTTCCTGGACGACGCGCCCGAAAAGCTGGGCGCCCGCGTCGCCGCCGTGCCGGTGCTGGGGCGGCTGGAGCAGGCGGCCGAGTTCTCTGCGATGCATGGCATCACCCACCTGATCGTCGCCATGCCCGGCGCCAGCATGCCGCAGCGCCGCCGCGCGCTGGACATCGCCGGCAAAGTTGGCCTTCCCGTGCTGACCGTGCCCAGCAGTGAGGAACTGCTGTCCGGGCGCTCGGTCAACCAGGTCCGAGATATCGAGCCCGAAGACCTGCTGGGCCGCGAGCCCGTGGAGCTGGACGAAGGCGGCATCAGTGAATGCCTGAACGGCAAGGTCGTGCTGATCACCGGCGCGGGCGGCTCGATCGGCTCCGAGCTCTGCCGCCAGGTGGCTCGCTACGGCCCGTCCAAGATCGTGCTGTACGAACTCAGTGAGTTCAACCTTTACACGATTGAGCAAGAGCTCAGCGAAAAGTTCCCCCACATCCCTCTCGTACGCCTGATCGGTGACGTGAAGGACCTGGAGCATCTCAGACACGTCTTAGGTAAATACAAGCCCCAGATCGTCTTCCACGCCGCGGCGTACAAGCATGTGCCGCTGATGGAAGAGGAGAACGCCTGGGCCGCGCTGCGCAACAACACGTTAGGCACCTACAACGCCTGCCTGGCCGCGGCCGAGCATGGCGCCGAGCGCTTCGTGCTGATCAGCACGGACAAGGCGGTCAACCCAACGAACGTGATGGGCGCGACCAAGCGCGCGGCGGAGCTGGTGATCAGCTATATGGCCGGCCAGGGCCACGCGACCAAGTTCATAGCGGTGCGCTTCGGCAACGTGCTGGGCTCCAGCGGCAGCGTGATCCCGAAGTTCAAGGAGCAGATCGCCAAGGGCGGGCCGGTGACGGTGACCCATCCCGAGATCACGCGCTACTTCATGACGATTCCGGAAGCTGCGAGGCTGGTAGTGCAGGCAGGCGCGATGGGCGACACCGGGAAGGTTTTTATTCTGGACATGGGCGAGTCAGTACGCATTGCCGATTTGGCGCGAACGATGATTCGTATGGCAGGCTATCGCTCCGAGGCGATCCCGCTGGTGTTCACCGGACTGCGGCCTGGAGAGAAGCTTTATGAGGAGCTGCTAGCCGATGCCGATGCTACGTTGGCCACGCCTATTTCGAAACTCCGTATGGCCCGATTGAATGACAGTCAGGCGGCTTCGGGCATACGCGTCGGCGATTGGCTGGCCAGTTGGCACGACACGCGCGCGATGAACCAATCCGAGGTCATGCGACTGTTGCGCGAGGTCGTACCGGAGTACGAGGCGCGACTGCCGCGTGAGTGATCAGTCAAAGTAGTAGCGAAACAATCTGAACGACAGCAACAGGCGTTTGAGGCGGAACATAGACGGCTGCGCCAACAGACGCCAAACGCCCTCGAGGCCGATGTTCTGCACAAACAAAGGTGCGCGCTTGATCCGGCCAGCCATGAAATCGACCGTACCGCCCGCGCCGCAGGCGAAGCTGACGCCGTTCGCGGAAAAGAACTCCAATTGATCCTCGATCAGGAATTCCTGCTTGGGTGAGCCTAGGCACACCGCTACCGCCATGGGCTGCAGTGCCTTCACCCTGTCGCGCAGCGCGTCGATGTAGCCTTGGGACATTGGATAGGGCTCGAACGGCGGTTCCCAGCTGTGCGCGCCGTTGCCACCGAAGCGCTCGTTGAGTCGCCGTGCTGCCTCCGGTGCGACACCGGGGCCGCCCCCAAGGATCAGTAAGGTGCGCCCTGCAACATGGCATTGCTCGGCATAGCGGTAGATCAAGTCGGAGCCGCTGATCTTGTCGCAGGGCTCCCCGGGATGACGAAGTCGGGCGATCAGCCACGGCCAGAAACCGTCGAAGGTGCTGTAGTGCGTGTCGATGATGCGCCGCAGGCGCTCGTCGCCTTCGCGGGCGCGAACAATGAAATCTGCATTTACCGTGACGATGAACTTGCAATGGCCGGCCACGGGAGTCTCCACGGCGGCGCGGCATGCGCCGCGGAAGGTCAAACCCAGAACGTTCATGTCAGGTCTTGAAGAGAAGTGAACGGTATCGTCGTCATTGCAGCTCATCGGTCCAGGCCACACTCGAGCCCAGCAGAAATCGAAGAGTACCCATTGGAACGATCAGTCGTTGAGGTCGGAAGGGGCTTGGTTTAGGTGGTCAGACCGGGAAGCAAAGATCAATGTGTTCGGCGAGATCGGCCGCAACGATTGCACGATCAAAAGCCCTCGCCAACGCTTGACCGTTTGCTGCGAGCGCCGCCAAAGTCTCGTCGGATGCTTCGAGGGCGCGCGCCAAGACAGCGCCCAGGTCGCACGCCGAAGTGGGGTCGAAATGAAGCGCGCTTACTCCGTCGACCGTTATGTCGGTGAAGGGACGGATCCGGCTGCAGATCAACACGTGGCCTGCGCCCAGGCCTTCGATGGCCGCCAAGCCGAGGCTTTCGCGACTTGAGGGGACGACGTGGAAGTCGAATCGGGTATGTGCGGCGGGCAACTCTGCTGCTGGAACGGCACCGTGATGGGTCACCTGCCCTGCGGCTTCCATGGCAATGCGTTCGCGCAGGCGAGACGCCTCCTTACCGTCGCCCCAGAAGTGCAACTGTGCGCGTCGCCGCAGCGAATCGGGCAGTTGAATGAAAGCGTCGAACAGCACTTCCCATCCCTTGTCGGCGTCGATGCGGCCGATGTAGCCAAAGTTCGCAATCCTTGAGGATTGATCCTGCTGCCAATAGCTTGCGCGGTTCCGTGTGGCCGCGCTCAGGGACTGAAAGTCGATGCCGCTGGAGGGGGATACAACGACGCGGTTGGGATTGATGTCTGGCAGCGTTTGCATCAGTAAGTCGCGGAAATATGGCGAGGGGACCACGATCATGCGCGCTGATCGCAGCAGCAACGATTGACCGGTTTTCATTACGCGCCGATACAGGCTGACCCGTGCGAGCGCTAGGTCGTCACCGTGGATGTTCACCAGCACTTGTAGACCCAGAAATCGGGCGCCGAGCGCTGGCAATAGGCAATGATGCGATGCGTAGTGGATGTAGAGATGACGTAGCCTCGGCTGCAGCAGTAGCAGCGCCAACGCGGAGTAGTGCTTGGCATACGCGCGCAGGCGCGCCAGCCCTGAGCTGCGTCCGCGGATCAGGATCTCTGCCTCGATGTTGAAGCCCTGGGATATCAGATCCTCGCGGCTGCGCTGGACGAATGCTCCATAGGAAACGTCGTCCGCCGATGGGTACATGTTGGAGACGAAAGTCCACACACAGCGACGCACGGGAGAGGCCGTCATGACAATAGCGCCGACACAGTTGGCCCGGAGGCGGACTTTGGCGCGGCGTTTTCAATACCATGCGCTGCGCCTGCATTCCCGGGGAATGTGCGCGCTGAACTCAGGGCCAGCAGCGCGACGAATGGTGCCAGCGTGGCCGAGTACATCACGTGGCCCGCGAACATGCTGAGCAGCAGGAACATGGCGAGGATGTAAGCAGTGAACGAACCCTCACGACGACCTTCGCTCCACCGGACAGTTACCCCGCGCAGCATCCAGCCGAACCAGATGCCATAGACAAGAAGTCCCAGCAATCCTGCGTTATAGGTCAGGTCAAGAAGGTCGTTTTCAAAGGACGCAGCCAGCTCGCCAATGGACTGCCCCTCACCGAACAGTAGATGCCAAGGTGTGTCGGTACCATAGAGCCAGTCAACATAGCGGTCGATGCGGTCAGCACGACCGCTAGTGATGAAGGTTATGAAGTCTGGACTTCTCTCCCACATGAATTCCCAGCGGTCTATCGACGTTTGCAGTACCGGAATCCACCACGGCGAGGTGGCGAGCACGCTGACGGTCAGCAGCGCCGTGAACTTGATCTTTGTGGCCCGCGACAGGTAGGCTTGGATCACGAACAGCAGGATCAGCAAGAAGCCTAGCAGCGAGGTCTTGCTCAGCGACACCAGCGACGCGATGAAAAACACTGCCACGGTTGCGAGCAGCAGGGACTGCCGGCGCTGGAATTTGGCCCTGCCGGCAAAGATCACCAGCGCAAACACCGCGACCAGCGTTGCGGACACTTCATTGCCGGCATAGAAGAAGCCCTTGCTGCCTAAGAGTTCACCGTCCTCGGTTTCTCCATAGTTGCCGAAGCCGATGCCGAACAAGCCCAACGACAAGTTGATCAGTAGTACCGCGGCATTGAGGCCGAGGATGCAATGAAGTCGACGTCCGTCCAGCGCACCCTGCTCGAATTGGATTTGTAGCACCGTGTACAACAGCACCGGCGTCAACAGCTTCAGCAGGAACTGCAGGTCCGCAATGGCATGCGGCCCATCCATGCCTTGCGCCATCATGTGCGCGCCGATCCAGACGAAACACAGGAAGAGCAGCACTATGCCAGGCAAGCGACTGACGCTCGCATGGCGCAGGATGATGGCGATGAACAGGCCGACCGCGAACAGGCGGACCAGCGCGCTGACAGTCTGGTCGCCGGGAAGGAAGATGTTGTGGTTCTGGAGGAATCCGCTGAGCGTGTCCACCAGCAGCCAGGTGAGTTCGACGATGTAGGCGAGTCGAAGCATGTCAGCCGGCCTTCATCAGGCGATGCCGATAGCGATCCACCGGTTTGTCGATGGAGTGCGTGAGCAGCACGGCTATCCCGATCGCCGCCACGATCATCGCAACGTTCCGGCTCGCGCCTGGTGCCATGATCAATGCGAAGAGCTGGAACACGAAGACGTGGCAGAGATACAGTGGGTAGGAGTACTCGCCGATCGCACGGTCCCAGCGGGCGCTCCGCGTAAGCCGGAACAGCCATGGGATCGCTGCCGTGAGCAGGAGGGTCGCGGCCGCCGCGGGACTGAGCAGCTTGGCATTCACATGGCCGAAGCCGTTGGCCGCCAGACTGGCAACCGCTGCCGCGACCGCGCCCAGATAGAGCAGCCCTCCCGCCGACAGCAGTGACGCGCCTGGTGCGCAGACCCAGCGGAAGGCCAGCATGCCCAGCAGGAAGAATGACAGCTCGGACGGAAAGAAACGCGTCGCCCAGGGGTCCTGGCCGAGGTCGGCCCCGAAAGCGAGCGCCAGACGCAGGAGGATGCTCGCTCCCATGAGGACCGCGAGCCGACGCGTGGACCAGCGCGCCAGGAACGGGACGACGAGGTAGAACATCAGTTCCAACGACAGCGACCAGGCTGGGGGAATGATGTTCAGCGACGTAAGGGCCGTGCCCGGCGCGGCCTCCAACGGGCGGAAAGCAAGCATCCCTTGCGCGTCGAGTCCGAAGAAGAGCAGCACGTCCTGGCAAAGGATCAAGGCCTGCGACAGGATCCAGCCCAGGAACAGCCAGGGATGAGCGGTGGGGAGATCAAGCTCGAGCGCGAATCGCCACCCGTGCGAGGGCAGCCAGATGCCCAGTAGCACGGACAGGGCCAGCAAGACCCAATAGGTCGGGAACAGGCGCAGCAGCCGCTGCTTGTAGAACGTGCGCACCTCGCCATAGGCGCGCCTCTCCGCCAGCACCATGGCCATGTAGAAGCCCGAAATGGCAAAGAAGACGGTGACGCACAGGTCGCCGGACAAGCCCTTCGGCAGGCCGGCATGCGTCCAGGCGACGCTCAGTGCGAGCAGGAAGCGCAAGAGGCCCATGTTCAGTCCCGGCGACCCGCAGCCGGCAGGCCGTCGATCGATGTCGCGACGATGTTGACCAGGCTGTCGTGATACAGCGTCTTGCCGGCAGTGCGAAGGAAATCGCGCCCAGCCTCCCGGCGCCGCTGCCACTCGGCATCCGTCATTGCCGACACGCTGGCCCACATCGCCGCGTAGTCGTTGCTGCCGAAGTCGCGCATGTCGATGTAGGCCTGCGGGGGGATCAGCGTCGAGATGTCCGGCGCACCGAGGTACACCGGCACCGTACCGGCGTACAGGCAGTCGAAGATCTTCTCGGTCACGTAACCCAGCATCGGCATGTTCTCGAAGCAAAGGCTGAAACGGTACTGGCTCAGGGTGTCCATCTTCGACGCGCAACTGCCGCGGTACGTCGAGCGTATCGCGCGGCGGTGAAGCCAGTAGGCCGGCGACGCGGCCTGCCTCGTCCACCAGCGCTCCCAGCCGCGACCGTACAGGTCAACGGCCCCGAGCGGCTCCAGTGCTCCAACCGCCTCGATGCGGCTGCTGTAGAACTCCGGCTTGCGCCGACGCGGATTGTGCAGGCCGGCGATCACCACGAGCTTGCTCTGCCGGTCCGTGCGTGACCAGTGAGGTTCGGACGCGTCCGCATAGGGCTGTGGCCAATGCAGCTTGGCCAGCCGCGGCCGCGGGACCCCGGCGATCTCGTAACCGTCGCCCAGTGTGTTGTGCAGGAAGACCTGTTCGAATGTGTTGGCGAGTTCTGGCAGTGCGCGGTACATCCATGGCGCAACGAGCGGTGGTTCCAGCAGGATGAACCCGCGAAGCCGCACGTCGGCGCGGCCGGCCAGCGATCGGTGGCCGTTTAGCAGGCCCAGCGACCAATAGTGGTTGGTGCGCGCCTTCACGCTGCCATCGCGCAGGCGGTCAGCCGTGTGGACCGGAATGCCGTGCGCTTGCAGGTGCTCCCGCAGCCGCGCGAAGGGCAGCAGCGTGCCGTCACGATTCAGCGTGGGATTGCTGGTGTCGAACAACCGGTCTTCGAGGAAATGGTCGCTCGACGGATCGATGAAGACCGCGTGATTGGGCGTCGCGCTCACGGAGCGGATTCCAATGCGTTGTCGACAGCAGAAGGCCTGTCGGACGTCGCGTGCGACAACGTACCCAGCCCCATCTGCGCGAACACACCGTCGAAGCGGCGCGCGAATGTGTGCTCGGTCAGCGTGCGCGCGAGACCGGCCGCGGCGATGCGCTCGCGCAGGTCATTGTCGGCCAAGTAATAGCGCACCTTGTCGATCATCTCGTCCGGTTCCGCGTAAACGGCCACTTCTTCGCCGATGCGATAGGCTCGCTCGAGTCCCTCTACGTAGTAGGACAGCTGAAAGGCGCCGCAGGCATTGATCTCGAAGTGGCGCGCCTTGATCTGCTCGGCGGTCTTGTGGCTGCGCAACTGGCGCAGACCGTTGACTGGGTGGGTCGCCAGCATGCGCAGGTCCCAGCAGCGCGAGTTGGTGAGATTCAGATTGATTCGAGTCTCGTTGAACATGCGCACCATGGCGTCGTGTTCGATGATGCCCCCTGGCCAGCCGAACCCAGCGACAGCCACCTGGATTCCAGCCTTGCGCAGGCGGCCGATCAGCCATTCGCGTGCCGGATTCCAGCCGCCGATGAAGGACGCGTCATGGCGCTTGGGCTGGTTCAGAGGCTTGTACAGCCGAGGGTTGGCACCGAACGGGAAATGGATAACGTGCGGCAGACCGGCCTTGACATACTTGTTGTGACACTCGTAGTCCGACGAGGTGAAAAAGTCGAAATGTGGTGCCCAGGTGCGCACGAACTCCCGCCGCCAGTTGTCGTCATGAAAGAAGCACAGAGTGCGTGTGTGACGACGGACCGCATCCACCGCAGCAGGATCCAACTGGTCGGTGTACAGGGCGAAGATGGCCACGTCGAAGCCGCCGCTCGCAGCAGCCTCCACCAACCGTTCGTTCATGCGCGTCTTGCCATCAGCCTTCAGGCCCTGCATGTAGTCGAACAGTTCGACCTCATGGTCGGCGCGCAGGCTGTCGTAGAAATTGAAGTACTCGTAGGAGCGGCCCCGAGCGGGGTCGCCATAGTCGTACTCCATGCAAACGAGGAGGATCTTCATGGATGTTGGGCTCGGTTCATGAACGAGGGTTTCAGCAGTCGCCACGCCAGTAGGCTCCATACTGCGCCTATCCCCAGGCAGGCCAGCAGCGGCACACTGCGCTGGCTCAGGTCTAGCCAGGTCTGGCTGGCATAGGCCAGGGCTGCACAGGCCGCCATGGTCGCGGTGGCAGGCAGCAACCTCGGGAAATCGATCGTCATGTGGGCATCTCCCGCATAGGTGACGCCGTAGAGAAAGGCCACGATAGACAGCCCCCCCAGGAACACTGCCAACGGTGCGGCTGCCATGCCTATGGTGTGCGCAAGTGCGTAGAACGCGGCGTAGGTGGCCAGAGCTCCCAGGATATTGGGCACGATCAACGCGCGGGTCGCCATGTGGCGATGCGCGTTCAGGCCGATCATGCCGACCATCATCCGTGCCCATTCGGCCAGCGCACCCAGCACTACAAAGTCGGACACGCCGTGGAAGGCCGGCCCCAGCATCACGCGCGGCAGACTGGGCGCGGCGGCGATCAGCGCTGTGACGGCAAGCAGCGACGCGGGGATCAGTACCGACGCGTAGGTGGCCCATGCCCGGTCGCGCCGCAGCGGATCCTCTGCATTGACGTCGCGATAGAACTGAGGCTGGAACCAAGTGGTGAGGATAGTCTCCGCGGCGGACATGAGTGAAGCCGCCAGCCCATAGCCAGCGGCATACAGTCCGAGCTGGGCGAGGCCGAATCTCTCCGCCAGAAGGAAGCGGTAGCCCTGCATGTGGGCCCATTGAAGCAGCACCGCGATCGCAATTGGCCCGCAGAACTTGGCCATCTGTCGCAACTTGTCTGCGGTCAGCGGTGACGGTTCGTGCGTTTTCGCAGTACGTGCGCCGAAGAACACGCGGTAGCTGACCAACGAGAAGAGCACCTGCGCCAGCAAGATGCCGGTGAGCCAGTGCTCTGCGCTTTGGCCGGTGAAGTGGATCAGCAAGACGGAGGCGACCAGGCCGGTAACGAGAGTCCCGAGCGTCAAGGCGATAAAGGCGCGCGGCCGTCCGACCATGTTGAGCGACGGCACCAGCGTTTGCACCATGGTGCTGAAGAATATTGATCCGCAGATCAGGATTGCAGCCCATGTCAGCGAGGCCCCGCCGATGTCCACTCCTAGCCGGGCGGCCACCCACAGCGCGCCGCTTGCGAAGAGGCAGACGCCTGCGAGATATACCAGGTAAAGGTGGAAACGCACCCGCGCGACGCCCTGCTGCACCCATGCGTGCAGTCGGCGGTTGAAGAACATGCCGACCGGATTGACCAGGAACAGGGCGAACAGCGCAGTCGCAGTCGTGATGAGCGCCACGCGCCCCATGTCCGCAGGAGACAGCAACTGCGTCATGATGCGCACACTCGCGAACATCAGCGCAAACTGGACCAGGCGTCCGATCAAAGTGATCAGCATGGCGATGTTCAGTTCGCGCGTGTTAGCTGCTGGCGCACCAGTCTCCTCAGCTTGGCGGCGGAGCGCTGCCAAAGCGTCGGGCGGGTTAGGGCATAGGCCACGGAGCGCGTTAGCAGGAAGCGCTGGACTACGCGCCGGCGCCAAGGCTGTGCCTGCCTCGCCTCGCCACTGCATCGCCACCAATTCATCCAGTAACGATAGCGATACTGTTCGATCAAGGGTGAGCAGCGCTCGACCCGTGTCGTCGCATAGACGTACCGCAGGAGCCTCAACCGCTGCCCGACGGCTTCAGTGGCGCTGTCGTTGTGGTCGTGAATTCGATAGCGCATCAGCGGCTCGGCGAGCCAGAGCATCGGGCCGCGACGCAGTACCTTCAGAAGAAAGGAGACGTCTGAATACTTGCCGCCATGGCTCGGATCAAGGTACAGATCCTGAATCGCAGTTCGGCGGTACATATAGCCGGGAAAAGGGGCAGGGCCCTCGGGAGAGAGCGAGAAGTACTCGCGCAACAAGTCCTCAGGCGCGCGCAGCCTCAGGTCTCCGCGTTCGCTAGGGGCGAAACGCTCCTGCGTAGGCAGGTTCCCGCGCAGGATAGTGGCGTTGCAGCAAACGGCAGCTAGGGATGGATCGGCTTCTAGACGACTTCGTAGCGTCTGGACATAGTTGTTCAGCAAAACGTCGTCGTCATGGAACATGACCACGAACTCGACGTCAGCCTCGTCGATTACCGTACGGAAATGATCGAAGGGCCCGAGCGCGGGGACGCGGCGAACACAGTAGACATGAGGGAATTCCTCCGCCAACATGCGCGCGACATCTTCCCGTTCGGAGTTGTCCGAGACGATAACCTCAATGTCATCGCCCACTTGCGCAAGCGCAGAGCGCAACGTCTCCCGCAGATAGGCAGGGCGATCGCGCGAGAGGATGAAGAGCTGCAGACGGCTAGCCATTCTGTAACGCCCCGGCTCAGGGGACGATGCCGCCAATGCGATTGAGTGTTGCCTGCGAGCCCACCGTACCGCATACGACATGATTCAGCGCAATAGGGCGAATTCGGCAGCTGATACCAGTGTTCATTGCCTGTGACTCCAGTAGCCAGGACCCGAAGCCGCCGTCCTCGAGATGATCCTCCACTGTGACGATGTCGTCGTAGTCGGCGAGTAACGCTGCCTGAGAAGCCTTGCTCGCCATTGACCACAGGGGCATGGAGTACACGGAGCGGGCGGCGTGCTCCTCGGTTTGGACCCAGTCCATAGCGATCTGCAAACCCGCGCCGGTGCTGAGCAGCACAGACCTCCCTGTGCCATCACGCAGTTTTAGCCAGCGTCCCGGCGCCACGTCGGGTGGTGCAGCATGAAAGTTGGGTTCGCCAGCCTTGCCGAGTCGCAGGTACGACGGGCCGGGATGTTCGACCAAGTAGCGCATGCAAGCTCTGACCTCCATCGGATCACCTGGTGCCGCGATCAACATCCCGGGCAGCGTGCGCATCAATGCATAGTCCTGCACCGCGTGGTGCGAGTAGCCCAGCGCCCCGTAGGCCAAGCCGCCTCCGACCGACACCACGGTGACCGGCAAACGGTGATATGCGACATCGTTGCGAATTTGCTCCGCGCAGCGGAATGTCGGGAAATTGGCGATCGAGTAAGTGAAGACGTGGTATCCCTCGGATGCCATTCCCGCCGCTAGGCCGGTCATGTTCTGTTCAGCAACGCCGGCGTTAATGAAGCGATCTGGGAACTCGTCGGCGAAGGGTTCAATGACGGAGTAGCCGAGGTCGCCGACGATCAGTGCGATCTGAGGGTGTTGGCGAGCTAGGCTGACCAACTCCTGGATGAAGGCGTTACGCATGGTTCAGTTCTTCCAATGCCTGAGCGAGTTGATCGTGCGACGGTGATTTGTAGTGCCAGTCGACGCTGTTCTCCATGAAGCTCACGCCCTTGCCTTTGGTCGTGTGAGCGATGAGGAATGAAGGCTTGCCCCTTTCCCAAGGGGCGCCGCCCAGCAGGGCCGTCAAGCCGGTATGGTCGTGGCCTTCAACTTCGCGAACAGACCAGCCGAAAGCACGGGCCTTGTCTGCCAGTGGCTCGATGCGTAGCGTCTTGTCGACGGTCGTGAGGCTCTGCAGCTTGTTGTAGTCGACGATGGCGACAAGGTTGTCGAGCTGATGGTGGGCGGCGAACATCATGGCCTCCCAGTTAGAACCCTCTCCCAGTTCCCCGTCGCTGAGCAGTACAAAGGTCCGCCACGTCTGCTTGGAGCGGCTGGCCGCCAGGGCCTTGCCGGTCCCAAATGGGAGGCCGTGGCCCAGAGAGCCAGTAGAGAACTCTACGCCGGCCACCTTGTGGCTGACGTGGTTCATCAGCACCGAATGATCCTGGCCATACTTCAGCAGGTCATCGGTCGGGAAAAAGCCGGTTTCCGCGAGCGCCGCGTAGACCGCGACGCAGGCGTGGCCCTTGCTCAAGATGAAACGATCTCGTTGCGCCGCAGTCGGCTGTTTCGGATCGAGGTGCAAGACCTGGCCGTAGAGGACTGCGACGATGTCGCAGATGGACAGGGCCGACCCGATGTGCGAGGCCTTGGCCCGATGCACCATGTGGAGCGCCTGGATGCGCATGCGACGGGCCAAATCTTGGCTGTCGATGTGAAGGCTGTTCATGTCAGTTCCGGGAAGAGGTGCCGGCCCAACGGGCCGTGCGGAGGATGGCGTCGTCCAGGCCGACCGTAGGGCTCAAGCCTAGTTCGGCGGCGATGCGGTCTACCGAGGGCACGTAGGCCTGCGGCGCGGCGCCAAGCGGCGGCGTCTGGGCGATGCGCACTTCGCCAGTCCCGCCGAGTACGCGGTTGACGCGATGGGCGAGGTCGCCGATCGAGAGGGCCTCAGCACCACCGACGTTGTAGGCGCGGCCGCTCGGTGCGTCGAAAAGCATGACCCACAGCCAGTGCGCAAGATCTGCTGCGTACAGGTAGCTGCGCAGTGGCGTGCCGTCGCCTTGTATGCGGATGTCTTCGCCGCACAACGCGGCACCGATGAAATTGCCGATCGCGAAATGCTTGTCGAGCGGCAGGTGAGGGCCGACGAACGCGAAGCAGCGGGCGATGGCCACTTCGAGGCCGGGCCGCGCCGCTGCAGCCATCGTGCAGAGCAGTTCGCTGACGCGTTTGCCCTCGCCATAGGCGGAGGTGGGTGCCAATGGATCGGGCGCTCCGCTCCAATCCTCGGGAATGGCGCCGAGCTCGGGTGGTGTCCGGCCGTAGACGGCGCCCGAGCTCAGCGACAGCACGCGGCGCGGTGCGGTGCCGCCCGACGCCATCGCGTCGAGCACGCAGCGCGTGCCAGCGGTGCAGGTGTCCAGGATCTCCTGCGGCGGGCTGGTAGCCACGACATCCGTCGCGGCATGGATGGCGAACGCGCAATCACCAGCGGCTGCAGGCGAGAGTTCCCGCACATCGCCGGCGAGCCATTCAATCTCGTTGGCCCCGTGCAGTCCGGGGAACTCCCGAAGGAAGGACTCCGGCCGGCGACTCAGCACCACGACGCGGGCAGACAGGCCCAGCCGTTGGTTGGCGTGCAGGAAACTTGCCAGCAGCCACTTGCCGATGAAGCCGGTGCCGCCGGTCAACAGCAGGCGCTGGCCGCGCAGGCGCTCCCAACGAGCACCGACCGCATCGACGATGCGATCCAGGTCTTCAGCTGGCAGCCGCAGCAGGGAAGGGGCGCTGTACATGTTCAGAAGTTGACGCCGAAGAACTCTTCCAGCTTGTCCGCGATGTAGTCCAGCTGCGCCTGACCCAGAGCCGGGAAAGTGCCGAGCCAGAAGGTCTGGTTCATCACGATGTCGGTGTTGGTCAGCTCGCCGCTGACGCGGTAGTTGCGGCCGGCCATGTAGGGCTGCTTGGTCAGGTTGCCGGCGAACAGCAGGCGGGTGCCGATCTTGTTGTCTTCGAGGAAGTTGATCAGGTCGGCGCGCTTCACGCCGGCGCTGTCTTTCACGATGAGCGGGAAGCCGAACCACGACGGTTCGCTGTTGGGTGTGGCTTCGGGTAGGTGCAGGAAGTCGGCCACGCTGACCAACTTCGCCTTCAGGTAGGCGAAGTTGGCGCGGCGCTTGGCGATGAACTCCTCGACGCGGTCCATCTGCGCCAGCGCGCAAGCGGCTTGCATGTCGGAGATCTTCAGGTTGTAGCCGAGGTGGCTGTAGGTGTACTTGTGGTCGTAGCCGTCAGGCAGGTCGCCGCCGAGCTCCTTCTTGGTCCAGCAGAAGCGTTTGTCGCATGTGTTGTCCTTGCCGGGCGGGCAGTAGCAGTCGCGACCCCAGTCGCGGAAGGACTCGGCAATCAACTTGAGTTCGGCGTTATTGGTGAAGACCGCGCCGCCTTCCCCCATGGTGATGTGATGGGCTGGGTAGAAGCTCAGCGTGGCGATGTCGCCAAAGGTGCCAACCAATTGGCCGTTGTAGGTCGCGCCAAGTGCGTCGCAGCAGTCCTCGACCAGCCAGAGGTTGTACTTCTTGCACAGCGCCGTCACCACGTCCAGATTGAACGGGTTGCCCAGGCTGTGGGCCAGCATGATGGCCTTGGTCTTGGGCGTGATCGCTGCTTCGATCTTGCTGGCGTCGATGTTGTGCGTGGCGAGGTCAACGTCGACGAAAACCGGCACTGCGCCGAATTGGATGATCGGGTTGACCGTGGTGGGAAAGCCGGCGGCAACGCCAATGACTTCGTCGCCCTGCTTGATGGCGCGTTCGCCCAGCTTGGGACTGGTCAGCGTGGAGAACGCCACCAGGTTGGCCGACGAGCCGGAGTTCACCGTGATCAGGTACTTAACGCCAAGGAACTGCGCCAGGCGCTGCTCGAACATCGCGTTGAAGCGGCCCGTGGTCAGCCAGCCGTCCAGCGACGCGTCCACCATCATCTTCAGCTCGCCGGCGCCGATGACCTTGCCCGACACCGGCACGGCGGTTTGGCCAGGTACGAAAGGCTTGGGAGCGTAGGCGATGTCGGCGTATTGCTGGACCAGTTCGCTGATCTGGCTGCGCAGTTTGTCAAGCTGCGGCTGGAAGTTGACGGTGGTGGTGCTCATACGTCGGATTGATATTGAGAGATTTGGTTCAGGCAAAGGGCGCGCATGTCCTGACCGGCCAGCCAGGCTTGGTGCCATTCGGTGATGCGGGTCAGAGCGGTCTCGAGCGACCAGCGCGGGGCCCATTGCAGGCGCTGGCGCGCCTTGGAGATGTCCAGCTTCAGGAAGCTGGCTTCATGAGGGTGGTCGCCTGGCTGCAGGGTCCAGCTCGCGCCATCGCCCCAGGTGTCGCACAGGTGCTCGACGATCCATTGCACCGGGCGCGCGTCTTCGTCGCGCGGGCCGAAGTTCCAGCCTTCGGCGTCCGCCTGGCCTTGCGTATATAGGCGCTCGGCCAGCAGCAGATAGCCAGACAGCGGTTCCAGCACGTGCTGCCAAGGACGGATGGCGTGAGGGTTGCGGATGAGTACCGGCTCCCGCTTCTGCAGGGCACGTAGGATGTCAGGGATCAGTCGGTCCTGCGCCCAGTCGCCTCCGCCGATGACATTGCCGGCGCGCGCCGTGGCCATCGCGATACCGGCCTCCTTCAGGAAAGACTTGCGATAGGCCGAACTGACCAGTTCAGCGCATCCCTTGCTGTTGGAATACGGGTCGTGCCCACCCATCGGCTCGTCTTCACGATAGCCCCAGACCCATTCGCGGTTCTCGTAGCACTTGTCTGTCGTGATGTTGACGATGGCCTTGACCGAGCCGGCATGGCGGGCGGCCTCAAGCACATGTGCCGTGCCCATCACGTTGGTCGCGTAGGTCTCGACTGGTTGGTGGTAAGACAGGCGTACGAGCGGCTGTGCCGCCATGTGGATGACGATCTCTGGTTTGAATTCGCCCATCTGCTCCTTCACCGCAGCGAAGTCGCGGATGTCGACGATGCGGTGGTCCATGCCGACGGCAACGCGGGCCACATCGAATAGCGCGGGCTCGGTAGGCGGCGTCAGCGACAGGCCGTGCAGCCGTGCGCCCATGGATTGCAGCCACAGGCTCAGCCAGCTGCCCTTGAAGCCGGTGTGGCCGGTCAACAGGACGCGCTTGCCGTGCCAGAAGGTCGGATCGATTTGAGCGATGCGCGTCATTTCCAGGTCTTCCAGGGGGCCTTGCCTGAGGCCCACAGCTCTTCGAGGTAGGTCTTGTCGCGCAACGTGTCCATCGGCTGCCAGAAACCGTGATGTTCGTAAGCCATCAATTGACCGTCGGCAGCGAGACGCTGCAATGGCTGTTGCTCCCATACGGTGGTGTCGTCTTCTAGATAGTCCAGAACCCGCGGCGACAGCACGAAAAAGCCTCCGTTGATCATGGCGCCGTCACCCTTCGGCTTTTCCATGAACTGCTTGATCTGATGACCCTGGATGTCTAGCGCCCCGAAGCGGCCAGGCGGGAAGGTGGCGGTCAGCGTCGCGGCCTTGCCGTGCTGCCGGTGGAAGGCGATGGACGCGCCGATATCGATGTCGCTGACCCCGTCGCCGTAGGTGAAGCAGAAGGCCTCTTCATCGCGGACGTAATCGGCTACCCGGCTCAGGCGGCCGCCTGTCATAGACTCGTCGCCGGTGTCTACCAGCGTGACGTTCCACGGGTCGGCACGCTTGTGGTGCACTTCCATGCGGTTGTTGCGCATGTCGAAGGTGACGTCGGACATGTGCAGGAAGTAGTTGGCGAAGTACTCTTTGATGACATAGCCCTTGTAGCCGCAGCAGATCACAAAGTCGTTCACGCCGTGGTGCGAGTACATCTTCAGGATGTGCCACAGGATGGGCTTGCCGCCGATCTCGACCATCGGCTTGGGCCGGGTGGAAGTCTCTTCGCTGAGCCGGGTGCCCAGTCCGCCGGCCAGAATCACTGCTTTCATTGAATGGTCCTATCGGATTGGTGAGTCGGAAAATTCGACTTTCAGGTCACGGCCGAACACACGAAGGCGTCGGAATGGAATTGCCGGTCGGGCAGGCCGGCTGCATGAAGTTGGGCTTGAGCGCCTTGGATCATGGCGTCCGAGCCACAGGCGTAGACGAGGGTGTCGGCGAGGTAGGTGTGCTCGCGCAACATCACATCCTGGACGTGGCCGTGCCGGCCCGTCCAGTCGCTGCCCGCGCGGGACAGCACTGGAATGAATTTCAGGTCGGGCATGTCGGGCGGTTGCCAGTAGAGGTCTTCGCGATGCCGCCCACCCCAATAGACGCTAAGGCTGCGCGGCTGGGCCTCGGCCGGTAGGCTCGATAGGCTTTCGAGGATGGCCTTGACCGGCGCGATGCCGGTGCCGGTGGCCAGCAGCACGAGGTCCTTGCCAGCCTGCCCGCGCAGGAAGAAGGTGCCGAGCGGACCGCGCAGACGCAGCAGGTCGTTCACTTTGGCCTGCTGGAACCAATAACGGCTCATCGCGCCATCCGGCACCTCGCGGATGTGCAGTTCGATCTGCTTGTCGGCGCGCGGAGCGTTGGCGACGGAATAGCTGCGACGCAAGCCTTCGGCGCCAATGACGTCAACGTACTGGCCTGGTAGGAATTCGAGTGCGAATGTCGGTGGCAGGCGAAGCATGACGCGTACGACGTCGGGTGCTAGGCGGTCGATGGACTGGATGCGGCAGGGCAGGGTCTTAGCCTCGGGCAGGATAACGTCGCCAAGATCGTCGATCTCAAGCTCAACGGAACCACAAGCCTGACGAACGCAGGTCAGAATGAATCCTTGCGCTTTGTCCTGTGCACTCAGACCCAGTTCGTCGTGCAATGCAGCGGTTTCACCCGACCGCACCCGCCCCTTGCATGAACTGCAGCGCCCCGTTCGGCAACTGTAGTCAAACGCAATACCTTGTCGGAGCGCGGCATCGAGCAACGCTTCGCCAGGCCGTGCCTCGTACGACTTGCCGCTGCTGATGTTGACGGTATGCATCCCTACTTCCCGGTGTTCTCTGTCAAGCCTCAAGAGAGCCCGTTCTTTTCGCTTCCGCTACTTCGTTGCGAAGCGCACCGATCTGGCGTTGAAGCTCTTCGAACTCCTTTTCCTTAATCGCGAGGAACTTGCGTGCCATGCGCAACTTGGCCGCCGCGCCGCTAGGGGTCAGCAGGTAGGCATAGGACAACTTGTTGTCAGCGCGGCGGAAGTTGTTGACCTTGACCCATCCGCGATCAACGAGCGCACGCATGCAGAAATTTACTTTCCCGACACTCACACCAAGCCGCTTGGCAAGGTCACGTTGACTGCTGTCGGTCTTTCTTTCTAGCTGCTGTAGCAGTGCGTAGTCGAGTTCGTTCTCCGTCGGCGCTGGGTCGCTCAATGAACACCACCCGTTCAATCGATGAACGAGTGGAAGTCTAGCATGGCCAGTCGGCGCCCTCACACGAGTGTGGAGCGCCAGTCTCTGGATCAGATGGTCTTCAGCACCTTCAGGGCGTCGACGATCGGATAGTGATGGTTCCCGATGAAAAGGCCGAAATTGTCGATGTGATCTGCGTTGCGCAGCGCGCCGTGAATGGACGCATCGAAGTACTTCATGACTTCGTTCTTTGCAAAGTTGCCGGCAACGATGGGGCGAGATTCAAAGCCGAGTTCATTCAGACGCGTGAGCAGATGTTGGCGCGTCATCGTCGACTGAGGTCGGATAACCAGACTGAAACCAAACCAACTGCTTTTGCCAATCTCGCGTTGGATCATTAACTCTGGGTGCGTGCCCATCACGTCCTGCAGCACGGCTGCGTTCTTTCGACGCTCGGACACGATGGTAGGTAGCTTTTTCACCTGTTCAATGCCCAGGGCGCCGGACATCTCCAGCGGGCGAAAGTTGTAGCCCGGTAGGACAAAGCGGAAGGACTCCTTGAAGGGGTCATCACTCTTCTCGCCTACTACATGGTTGAACTTGGGAAGATTGCGGGTCCAACCATGTGCGCGCAGCGACAGCATGATGTGAAACAGCTCTTCATCGTCGGTGACGACCAAGCCGCCTTCCATCGTCGAAATATGGTGTGAGAAGAATGAGCTATAGCTCCCCATGACGCCGAATGTGCCTGCCTGCTTACCTTCGAACTCGGCGCCCATGGACTCGCAGTTGTCCTCAATGATGCGGATGTCACGACCAGCAGTCACGCGCTGGATGGCGGTGAAGTCATTGGGATTGCCGAGCAGATTGACCACCATGATAAGGCGGGTCTTGTCGGTAACTGCTGCGGCCAGTTCGTCCAGATCGTAGTTCAGCGTTTCAAGGTCGATATCAACGAACCGCAGTTTCAGACCGTATTGATGCAGTGGATAGTATGTGGTGCTCCACGACACCGCAGGGACGATGACTTCGTCGCCAGGCTGCAGGCGGTTTTCCTTGGTGAAGAACAGCGCGCCGACCATCAGCAGGTTTGCCGAAGAGCCCGAATTGACCATCACTGCATGACGGCTGCCGACGAAGGAAGCGAAGTCCTTCTCGAACTGCTGCACCTCACGGCCCATTGTGAACATGCCGGAGGCAATGACACGCTGAATGGCTGCGTATTCAGCGTCGTCCCACGTAGCAGTGGCGAGTGGGTACTTAATTGTGTTCACTTGGAAATTTCCTGAATGTAGTATTGGTAGGTTAAACGCAAGCCTTCCACGATCGATGTTTTGGCTTGCCAACCCCAGGCTGAAGCGCGCGACACATCGACCATCTTCTGCCTCATTCCGACTGGCTTAGTGAGGTCGTGCACGAACTCGCCCTGATAGCCGATTACGTCGGCCGCGGCACGGTAGTACTCGTTTACGGTCAGATCGTGACCGAGGCCCACGTTCATCATCGACGGGAGATTGTCGAATCTATCTACCGCCTGCCAGATGCAGTCGGCGAGATCGCCCGAATACATAAACTCTCGACGGGCAGTTCCGTCGCCCCAGATGTCCACTTGCGGGGCGTCGGACAGTTTGGCCTGGTGAAGCTTGTGGATGATGGCCGGAACCATGTGGGAGTGGCGCGGATCGAACTTGTCGTGACGGCCGAACAGGTTGCAGGGCAGCAGCGTTTTGTACTGGTACTCCGGCGATTCCTTTGAGATGTAGTCGCACAGCCGCGCAGTCGCGATCTTGGCGAGTGCGTACCCTTCGTTAGTAGGCTCCAGCGCGCCGGTAAGTACGGCATCTTCAGGGATCGGGTTGTGCGTTTCCCGCGGATACATGCACGAGCTGCCTAGGTTGATGAGGCGCTTGACGCCGGCGTTGCGTGCCGCGCCAACGATGTTGCGCCCCATGTCTAGGTTGTCCAGCAAAAAAACTACCGGTTCACGGATGTTCGCCTGAATGCCGCCGACGCGGCCGGCCGCATGGATGACGATGTCGGGCTGCAGCTTCAGCAGGTACGAGTCAACCGCTGATTGGTTGCGCAAGTCAAGTTCGCGGCTATCCGGCGCTATCAGCTCGTAGTCAGCCGCAGCTGCGTGTTCCGCAACATTGCGACCGACCATGCCGGTGCCCCCAGTCAGAAGTACTCGCTTCATCTGTCCGGCGCCGCTTACTCGTTGTAGTTGAAAGTCGCGAAGCCGTGGCCCTTGACCAACTCGTCGCGCTGGGCTGACCTCAGGTCCTCGCGGATCATCTCGGACACCAACTCGGCGAAGGTGGTGCGAGGAGTCCAGCCGAGCTTCTCGCGTGCCTTGGTTGGATCGCCCAGCAGGGTCTCAACTTCGGTCGGGCGGAAGTAGCGGGGGTCGACCGCCACGATCGGTGTGGCGCGAGCGTTCGGCGCATCCACCCAGAAGCCCTTTTCCTCCTCGCCCAGGCCTTCCCAGCGGATTTCCATGCTCAGTTCCTTGGCGGCAAGACTGACGAAGTCGCGTACGCTGAACTGCACGCCAGTGGCAATGACGAAGTCTTCCGCAACGTTTTGCTGCAGCATCAGCCACTGCATTTCGACGTAGTCGCGTGCGTGGCCCCAGTCGCGTTTGGCGTCCATGTTGCCGAGGTACAGGCATTCCTGCAGGCCCAACTTGATGCGTGCCAGCGCACGCGTGATCTTGCGCGTCACGAAAGTTTCGCCGCGCAGCGGGCTTTCGTGGTTGAAGAGAATGCCGTTGCACGCGTAGATCCCGTAGGCCTCGCGATAGTTCACGGTGATCCAGTAGGCGTACAGCTTCGCGACCGCATAGGGGCTGCGCGGGTAGAACGGAGTAGTTTCCTTTTGCGGAGTCTCCTGTACCAGGCCGTACAACTCGGACGTCGAGGCTTGGTAGAAGCGCGTCGTCTTCTCGAGCCCCAGGATGCGGATCGCCTCCAAGATGCGCAGGGCGCCCAGCGCGTCCGAATTGGCGGTGTATTCCGGCTCCTCGAAGCTCACGGCAACATGAGACTGGGCGGCTAGGTTGTAGATCTCGTCCGGCTTGACCTTCTGAATGATGTGGATGAGGCTGGACGAATCCGTCATGTCGCCGTGATGCAACACGAAGCGTCCATCGGAGTTGTGCGGATCCTGGAACAGGTGATCGATGCGGTCGGTGTTGAACAGCGAGGTGCGGCGTTTGATGCCGTGCACCTCATATCCTTTGCTCAACAGCAACTCCGACAGGTAAGCGCCATCCTGGCCGGTAACGCCGGTGATCAATGCCTTCTTCATAGTGGTCCTCAAATGAACTGCGCGTAGTGCCTTCCGGGCCAACATGGCGGAAAGGCGATCATGTTTGTGATTGTCGCGGGCGCGAACTCGCCCTTATCAAATCCGCGAAATCACTTTTGTTTTCTGGTTTTGCGTTCAGTCGCCCTTCCAAGCCAGTCTGATGCGGTCTAGCTTGCTCCTATTGGCGGGATCCTGGCGGATTGTCGTCAGCAAGTGCACGACCATGAGTCCGGTGAGTATCAACATGCCAGTGACGAACCAGGTCAATAGTGCTGCCATGGCTCGCTTAGGTCGACTCTTGTACTCTGGCTTCGTCGCAACATCTATGACCTGCAGTAGGCCACCGTCGCGGGCCTCGTCCAGCCGAGCCATTTCATACTGCTTGGAGAACAGCTCGAACAAACTCTCTTGATATTTGTATTCGCGATAGCGACTCACATAGTCAGACAAACCGACGGTGTTGTCAGCGCTCTCGATGCGGCGCAGCTCGGCGCGTAGCGCGGCAATCGTGGCGTTTTGACGTTGGATCTCGGATGCGCTGTCGACAAGCGTGCGGCGCATCGCTTGCAGTGAGACTTCGGCGGCGGTCGTTTCGGCCCTTAGTCGGGCGTACTCTTCGGCGGCCGTCTTGGGTTCGGCTTTGATGGCACTGGGATTGAAGCCGCTGCCCTGTAAGGCCAGTTGCGCTTGGGTCAGGCGATCCCTGGTCCGCTTCAGCTCCGCTTCGAAGAAGACGCGCCGCTGCTGTGCCTCGGTTAACGCCAACTCGTTGGTCAGGCGGCGCAGCTCGACGATGTATTGGTTGGCGATGTCGGCGGCTCGTTGTGGATCCTTGTCGTCCACCTCGATAGCGATCATCGTGTCTTTCTTGCCCAGCGCAAAGCGGACGTTCGCCTCGAGTGACCGGCGTGCCTGGAATCGGAACTCTGACTTGAAAACGTCCATCAGTTTGAACTTGTCGACAATGCGGTCCTGCACGTTGACACTCTGCATGAGGCCGATGTACTGGTCGCCAGGAGACTTCATGCCGGAAAGGCCGCCCGCCAAGCCGCTGAGCGCACCTAGACTGGCCAGCGCCGACATCGATGACGACTGTTGCTGTTGAGGCGGTAGGAAGCTGACTTTGGCCGTGTAGATGGGGTCCATCAAGTAGGTGGCTCCCAGCGCCAGCGAGCCGGCGGCGAGCGGGGCCAGTATCAGAAGACGCCGATAGCGTGCGAGCACGGCCGCAAAATCGAGAAGGCCGCTGTTCTCCGCGGTGGAGTGGCTGGATGCGTTCATGTCGCAAGTCGATGGGACGGTTGCCGGCATCAGTTCTTGATCGTCTTCAACGCCGCGGCGCCAAGGCCGAACTGATAAAGGATCTGCGTCCAGTCCTTGGCTTCCTGCATGAAGGTGGTCTTGTTTAGTTCTTCAGGCACAAACACCGTGTCGCCGGGTAGTGCTGGCGTACTCGAGAGGCCGCTGCTGCCGAACCAACCGCTGTTGGACTGCCGGGCGCTGATGACGCTGCCGTTGGCCCGAAGCACGAACATGCTGGCCGCGTCGGCGCCTCGGGTCGGGCCACCAGCCAGCTTGACGATGTCTTCGATCGAGCTGCCCGATCTGAGTAGATAGCTACCGCCGTTGAAGACGCTGCCGAACACGCCGACGGTGTTGGGGCGGGACGGAATGTAGAGTCGGTCCCCGTCTTCAACCGCGAGCGGGGGTACGTCGCGTGAGGTGTCGGTCAAGTCCAGCACGACACGCCCCGACGGACGAACTGCCCGTAGGCGCTCGATGAGTCGCGTCGTCCCAGCTTGCTTCTGCAATGTCGCGGCCGCGTCTTCAGCATTGCTTACTCGCTGTGTCGAGGTACTTCGGGTGAAGTCTGTTTCAAGATCCCGAAGGGCCCGGTCGTACTGCACTTCCTGCACCTTGCGCACGCTTTCGCGCGACAGATCGGTGCCGAACAGGTAGGCCTGCGCAGTCAAACCACCAGCGGCTTGCACAGCATCCGCCAGCGTGCTGGTGGGTGGCAGCACATAGTCGCCCGGCCGCCCCACCTCACCTTCGACGCGAACGCGTTTGTATTGCTTGGCCTGCGGCAGCACTGCCGAGACGCTGTTGAAGGCGCGTACCACGTCGCCGTTGTTCAGCCGCTGTCCGGCGTCTTGCGGCAGCGCCAGTTCCACCACGCGGCGATCGTTGCGCTCACTCAGCCGCTCGATGGCCACTCGACGCGTGTCGGCAACCGTCGACAGGCCGCCGGCATAGCCGATAGCGTCGTTCACGCTTTCACTGCCCTTCAGCTCGACGATAGCCTGCCGGTTGACACTGCCGATCAGCGCGACTTGTGAACCGACGGGGCCGACATAGAGCACGTCGTCCGCCTGCAAGGGCAGGTCGCCCTTCTTGTCGCCTCGGACCAGTAGGTCGTACAGGTCGAAGCGACCCACCACCTGGCCGCTACGGCGCAGCTCGATGTTGCGGAAGCTGCCAGCTGCGGCGGGGCCACCGGCCTGCACCAGGCCGGTCATCACCGTTGCCAGGCTGCTGACACTGTAGGCACCGGGGCGGGCGACAAAGCCTGTCACGTAGTAGCGGATGCTGCGAAGGCGGCCAAGCGTGGCGCTGAGCTGGAAGTTCTTGAACACCTGGCCGACGCGGCGGGTCAGCAGTTCGTTCAGGTCGGCGTGCCGCACGCCGGCCACCACAACTGGACCAACGCGCGGGATGACGATGCGACCAGCTCGGTCGACCGATAGACGTAGGTCGGCGTCCACCGATCCCCAGATCGTCAGTTGAATTTCATCACCCAGACCAACGACATAGTCAGGAGGAACTTGTCGATTGGCCTCGACCGACGCGGCACTGCGGCTGGGCAACATCAGATCGCTGCCCAGGCGCGCCACCGGCATCCCGGCAAGTTCTGAGGCGTACGCTTCAAACTCACTGGGCGCTGTCGCCTTGCCAACGAAGGGGCGATCTTCGGTCGGGCCAAATCGCGAATCTTCTGACGACGTCGTGCGCGTTGGCGACGGGCCAAGCCGGATGGGACCTGAGTTGCCAGCACTCAGACCTTGGTTTTCCGCATCCGTGGAGTCAGGGGCCGCTGACGCGGACACATTGCCGGCCAGAAGGCTGGCCACCAGGAGGGCTGTAACAGTTTGGCAGCGCAAGAGATTTACCAGTCGGTTGAACGGCGGGGTGAAGTGCCTCGTGATCCAAGGTACTCAGTAGAGCGGAGGCGGATTCTAGAGGTGGCGCGGTTGAGGTCTCGCCACACTCGCGTCGGTAAACTTCGGCCAATGCTTTATCTTCTCGTGTCGTTCTTTGTGGCCGCGCTAGTGACGTTGATGGTCATCCATTCGTCTCGCAGCCATGGGCATCTGTCCGCTGATGCCGACCTTTCCGGCCCGCAGAAGTTTCATGCAACCCCGGTCCCGCGAATCGGTGGAGCGGGAATGTTCACCGGGCTGTTGAGCTGTATCGCCGTCGCCGCCCTGGCCAGGCACCCAGACTGGAAATTCGGGGCGATGCTGATGATCTGCGGTCTGCCCGCGTTTGTCGCGGGCCTGATCGAAGACCTGACGAAGCGCGTGTCACCCGCCAAAAGGCTGCTCGCTACGGCGGTCTCCGCTGCGCTTGGCATCTGGCTGCTTGGCGCCACGATCACCAAAACCGACGTACCCGGCCTCGACTGGCTGGTTTCGACCGCTCTGGGGGCCTGGATCGCCACCATCTTCACCGTCGCGGGCGTCGCCAATTCCGTCAACATCATCGATGGCTTCAACGGCTTGTCGTCCATGTGCGTCAGCCTGATGTTGTTGGTGTTCGCTTACGTGGCCTACCAGGTCGGCGATTTCCCACTGGCCTTGTGGGCGCTTGCTGGCGTTGGCGCAGCGTTGGGCTTCTTCGTCTGGAATTTCCCCTCGGGCCTGATCTTCCTGGGCGACGGAGGGGCGTACTTCCTGGGTTTCTACCTCGCCGAGATCGGCATCCTGCTGATCGCGCGCAACCCCGAGGTTTCGCCGCTGTTCCCCCTGATGGTCTGCGTCTACCCGGTGTTCGAGACGGTGTTCTCCATGTACCGCCGCAAGGTCATCCGCGCCGTGCCGACGGGCTTGCCGGACGGTATCCACCTGCACTCGCTGATCTACCGCCGCCTGATGCGCTGGGCCATTGGTGCCCGCGACGCACGTGCCATGACGCGACGCAACTCCATGACCGCGCCCTACCTGTGGATGCTCTGCGTGACGTCGCTGGTGCCGGCGCTGGCGTTCTGGGACTCCACGCCTTTGATCGCCGCCTGCATGGTGCTGTTCGGTGCGATCTACGTCGCCCTCTACCGCCGCATCGTTCGCTTCAAGACGCCCAAGTGGTTGGTCGTGACGCGCTGAAACGCTCCAAATCGGCCGGCCAGCGATAATCGCTGGATATGAGCGAAAACGCGTCCCTTCCCGTCGTGCCTGCCACTGCGGACGCCGAACCGGCCCCGCCGGCCCGGTTCGACACCCTTCCCCTCGATCCCAAGCTCCTGCGTGCGGTGGCCGATTCCGGCTACCTCACGATGACGCCCATCCAGGCCAAGGCGATCCCCATCGTCCTGGAAGGACGCGACGTCATGGGCGCAGCCCAGACCGGCACCGGCAAGACCGCCGCGTTCTCGATCCCCCTGCTGCAGCGCATGCTCAAGCACGAGAACCCCAGCGTGTCGCCGGCCCGCCACCCCGTGCGAGCGCTCGTGCTGGCGCCAACGCGCGAACTGGCCGACCAGGTCGCCGACAACGTCAAGAAGTACGCCAAGCACACGCAGCTGCGCTCGGTCGTCGTCTTCGGCGGCGTCGACATGAAGCCGCAGACGGCCGCGCTCAAGGCCGGCGTCGAGGTGCTGATCGCCACACCGGGCCGCCTGCTGGACCACATCGAGGCCAAGAACTGCGTGTTGAACCAGGTCGAGTACGTCGTGCTCGACGAGGCCGACCGCATGCTGGACATCGGCTTCCTGCCCGACCTGCAGCGCATCCTCAGCTTCCTGCCCAAGACGCGCCAGACCCTGCTGTTCTCGGCGACGTTCTCGCCCGAGATCAAGCGCCTGGCCCAGAGCTATCTGCAGGATCCCATCCTCGTCGAGACGGCGCGCCCCAACCAGACCGCGTCGACGGTCGAGCAGCGCTTCATCGCCGCCACCGACGACGACAAGCGGGCCATCATCAAGCAGATCCTCAAGGAACGCTCGATCAGCCAGGCCATCGTGTTCGGCAACTCCAAGCTGGGCGTGGCCCGCCTGGCGCGCTCGTTCGAGCGCGACGGCCTGCGCACGGCGGCCCTGCACGGCGACAAGTCCCAGGACGAGCGCCTGAAGTCGCTGGACGCCTTCAAGCGCGGCGAGGTGGACCTGCTGGTCGCGACCGACGTGGCCGCTCGCGGCCTGGACATCTCCAACCTGCCGGCCGTTTTCAACTTCGACGTGCCCTTCAATGCCGAGGACTACGTACACCGCATCGGCCGGACCGGCCGTGCGGGCGCATCGGGCCTGGCGGTCACGCTGGTCACCAAGTCTGATGCCCGCCTGGTTGCCGACATCGAGAAGCTGATCAAGCGCAAGATCGATCTCGACGCCTTCGAGCTCGAGAACACCGAGCGCCCGCGCTTCGAGCGTCGTCCCCGTGACGAATCGTTCGAGCGCTCGGAGCGTTACGAGCGTCCGGATCGTCCGGTTCGCACCACCAGCCCGGCGCTGCGCACGCCGGCGCCCTCGGCGGACCCGTTCTTCAACAAGCCCTACGAGGCCAGCGCGCGCGACGAGCCGCCTGCCTGGGAAAAGGCCAAGGCTGCAGCACCCATCAAGGGGCTGTCGAGCTACATCAAGCCCAAGCGCCAGGTGGCAGCGCTGTTCGGTGCCAAGAAGCCGACGGCACCCGCCGAAGGCTAAGCCAGCAGCGAAAAGACCGCCGGTATGCGGTCGGGCAGGGCGGTGCCGCCGCCTCGCTTCCAGTCCGCCACCGTGGCGGTGCGCGTCCAGCCGCCCGGCAGTGTCAGCCCGACGCTGATCGACAGCCGTGTGGTCGGCTTCAGCGCGGCCAGCAGCGCCTGGCGCAGCGCCTCGTTGCGGTAGGGCGTCTCGATCAGCAGCTGCGTCTGCTGCGCCTTTGCCGACAGCGCCTCCAGCTCGCGGATGCGGGCCGTGCGGCCACCGCCGTCCACCGGCAGGTAGCCCACAAAAGCAAAGCTCTGACCGTTCAATCCGCTCGCGGCCAGTGCCAGCAGCAGCGAGCTGGGGCCGGACAGCGGCACGACCTCGATGCCCGCCTCATGCGCCAGCGCCACCAGCCGTGCGCCCGGGTCCGCCACGGCAGGTAGGCCGGCTTCCGAGATCAGGCCCAGGTCCTGGCCCTCCAGTGCCGGCTTCAGCAGCGCGCGCCAGACCGCCGAGTCGTCGCCAGACGGCTTGCCGCCCTTAGGCGGTCGCGGCAGCTCGGCGATCTGAACGGCCTGCAGCGGCTGGGCCAGCGGCGCGACCGCGTCGACGCGCTTGAGCAGCGCCCGTGTCGTCTTCGCGTTCTCGGCAGCCCAGTGCGCCAGCCGTGCGGCCGTCTCGATGACGCGCTGAGGCAGCACCTCGCGCAGGTCCAGCGAATCGTCGACGCCGAAGTCCAGCGTGTTGGGCATCAGGATCAAGCGCCCTTTCGTGGTCGTGCTCATGCCAGTGGCTCCAGCCCGGCACGGCGCAACAGCGCGCAGGTGCGGATCAAGGGCAGTCCGATCAGCGCGGTCGGATCGTCCGACTCCACCGCATCCAGCAGCGCAATCCCCAGGCTCTCGACCTTGGCGCTGCCGGCGCAGTCATAAGGCTCATCGGCGCGCAGATAGGCCTCGATGGCGGCATCGCTCAGTTCGCGAACGCGCACGCGCACCTCGGCGCGCTCGATGGCGGCCAGCCCCGGCGCGACAACCGCCACCGCCGTCTGAAAAATCACCTCGCGTCCGCTCATGCGCCGCAGCTGGGCGGCGGCGGCCTCGTGCGTGCCGGGCTTGCCGATGGCTTCGCCGGCCAGGTCGGCTACCTGATCGGAGCCAATCACGACAGCGCCGGGGAAGCGCGCTGCCACCGCACGCGCCTTGGCCAGCGCCAGCCGCTCGGCCAGCGCCGCGGGCGCCTCGCCGGGCAGGGCAGCTTCGTCGACCGCAGGCGCGACAGCCTCAAAAGGCAGGCGAAGCCGGGCGAGCAATTCCTGGCGGTAGCGGGACGTGGAGGCAAGGATCAACTGCGGCATCTGACCATTCTCACCCGCCTAAAATTCATGCCATGAAACCGCGCGCCTTTGCTCCCGAGAAGCTCGACCTCGCTGCCTTCATCCATGACGGCGCCAGCCTGGAGGGCGAGTGGCCGGCCGCGTCACTGGAGCGCCTGGCCGATTCGGCCGCGCCCGAGGCGCCTGCCAAGGATTGGCCCGCGGTGCGCTGGAGCCTGCTTGGCGAGACCCGCCAGCCCAAGGGCGGCAAGGCTCAGGCTTGGCTGCGAGTGACGGCCGATGCGCAGGTGTCGCTGACCTGTCAGCGCTGCCTGAAGCCTGTCGAGGAGCAGCTTGACGTGGAGCGCTGGATCCGATTCGTCGACACCGAGGCCGAGGCCGCCGCACTGGATGCCGACAGCGATGACGACGTGCTGGCCCTGCCGCGCCATCTGGATGCCCGCGAGCTCATCGAGGACGAGTTGCTGCTGGCGCTGCCCTTGGTGCCCCGGCACGAAGTCTGCCCCGAGCCACTACCGCAGGCGGTTGGGGACGAGCCGGCCGCGGACGAGGAGGCCGAGCGTCCCAACCCCTTCGCCGCGCTGGCGGCACTCAAGCGCGGCGGCAGCGCCTGACGCGATGCGCCACGCAGCCCTGTCGGACGCCGTTGTGAGGCGCGCTTGGCGGGCGGCGTATTCGCTGCTACACTCATGGGCTTTTCTGCGGCCTGGGGTTCGAGCTTTGATCTCACTCCACGGGGTCGCAACCCCAAACCCCGCAGATTTCGGAGAATTTCATGGCCGTTCAGCAAAACAAGAAGTCGCCTTCCAAGCGCGGCATGCACCGTTCCCACAACGCCCTGGTCACCCCGGGCACGGCCGTCGAGCCGACGACGGGCGAAGTGCACCTGCGTCACCACATCAGCCCCACCGGTTTCTACCGTGGTCGCAAGGTGCTGAAGAGCAAGGCCGACGCGGCCTGAGCTTGATCGGGCCTTTGACAGGCCTGACGCTCCTGCGCCGCTTCATGGCGGTGCACACTGATGAATCTGCCGACCCGGCCTGCGCCCCGCGCAGTGCCGGGTTTGGTCTTTTCTGACCCGCTTTTGCTCCGATGACCACCCACGCGCCCCTGCCTGATCCCGTCCGCCTTGCCGTCGACTGCATGGGCGGCGACCATGGCCCCTCGGTCACGCTGCCGGCCTGCCGCGCCTTCCTCGACAAGCACCCCGGCGCCGAACTCATCCTCGTCGGCAGGCCTGAGGAGCTGACGGCCGCGGCGGCCTGGCCGCGCTGCCGCGTCGTCGCGGCCAGCGAGGTCGTCACGATGGACGACCCCGTCGAGATCGCGCTGCGCCGCAAGCGCGACTCGTCGATGCGCGTCGCCATCCAGCAGCTCAAGGCCGACCGCGACGGCAATCCAGCGCTGGCGCACGCCTGCGTGTCCGCCGGCAACACCGGCGCGCTGATGGCCGTGGCCCGCTACCTGCTGAAGACGCTGGACGGCATCGACCGCCCGGCCATCGCGACCGTCATGCCCAACCAGCGCGGCCGCTTCACGACCGTGCTGGACCTGGGTGCCAACGTCGACTGCACGGCTGAGCACCTGCTGCAGTTCGCCGTCATGGGCAGCGCCCTCGTGTCGGCGGTGGAGGGCATCGAGGAGCCCAGCGTCGGCCTGCTCAACATCGGCGAAGAAGTCATCAAGGGCAACGAGACCATCAAGCAGGCGGGCGAACTGCTGCGCGCCGCAGGGGGCGCCGGCCAGCTGAACTTCTTCGGCAACGTCGAGGGCAACGACATCTTCAAGGGCACGACGGACATCGTCGTCTGCGACGGTTTCGTCGGCAACGTGCTGCTCAAGACCTCCGAGGGGCTGGCCACCATGATGGGCGCCTTCATCAAGGAGGAGTTCAGCCGCAGCCTGCTGACCAAGGCTGCCGCGGCCATCGCGATGCCGGTGCTGAACGCGTTCAAGCGTCGCGTCGACCACCGCCGCTTCAACGGCGCGGCACTGCTGGGCCTGCGCGGCCTGGTGTTCAAGAGCCATGGCTCGGCCGATGCCTTCGCGTTCGAGCAGGCGCTGGCCCGCGCTTATGATGCCGCCCGCAACCGGCTGCTTGACCGGGTACACGATCGCATCGTCACGACGCTGCAGGCCAGCGCCACCGATGCCGGAGACAAGGCGGCGCCCGCCGCCCAGGCTGCATGAGCCCCACAGCACACACCGCTCCCCGCTATTCCCGCATCCTCGGCACCGGCAGTTTTCTGCCCGCCGACCGCGTGACCAACCAGGCCCTGGCCGACCGCCTCGCGGCGACCGGCATCGAGACCTCCGACGACTGGATCGTCGAGCGCACCGGCATCCGCGCGCGCCATTTCGCGGCGCCCGACCAGGCGTCCAGCGACCTGGCCTACCCGGCCGCCCTGGCGGCGCTGGAGGCGGCCGGCATCCAGGCCGATGAACTGGACCTCATCATCGTCGCGACGTCCACGCCCGACATGGTCTTCCCGTCCACGGCCTGCCTGCTGCAGAAGAAGCTGGGCGCGTTCGGCTGTGCGGCTTTCGATGTGCAGGCCGTCTGCGCGGGCTTCGTCTACGCGCTCAGCGTGGCGGACTCGATGATCAAGAGCGGCGCAGCCTCCAAGGCGCTGGTCGTCGGCGCCGAGGTGTTCTCGCGCATCCTCGACTTCAAGGACCGCACGACCTGCGTGCTGTTCGGCGATGGCGCCGGCGCCGTCGTGCTGGGTGCCAGCGACACGCCGGGCATCCTCGCGACCGAGCTGCACGCCGATGCACGCCACACCGACATCCTCTGCACACCCGGCACCGTCTCGGGCGGTCAGGTGCTGGGCTCGCCGCTGCTGCGGATGGACGGCCAGGCCGTCTTCAAGCTCGCCGTTGGTGTGCTGGACAAGGTGGCCCGCTCGGTGCTCGACAAGGCCGGCCTGACCGACGCCGACATCGACTGGCTCATCCCCCACCAGGCCAACATCCGCATCATGCAGGGCACGGCCAAGAAGCTGCGCATGCCGCTGGACAAGCTCATCGTCACCGTCGACGAGCATGGCAACACCTCGGCCGCGTCCGTGCCGCTGGCGCTGGACGTCGCGGTGCGCAGCGGTCGCGTCAAGCGCGGCGACACCGTCATGTTGGAAGGCGTTGGCGGCGGCTTCACGTGGGGCGCGGCCCTGCTCAATTACTGATCCTGAATTCCATGACTGCACCTTTCGCCGTTGTCTTCCCCGGACAAGGCTCGCAGGCCGTCGGCATGCTCGACGCCTTCGCCGACCATCCTGAAGTCCGCCGCACGCTCGAAGAAGCCTCCGCCGCGCTCGGCGAGGACATCGCCGCGCTGATCCATGCCGGCCCCAAGGACCAGCTGGACCTGACGACCAACACCCAGCCCGTCATGCTGACGGCCGGCATCGCCTGCTGGCGCGCCTTCGTCGCCGAGACCGGCGCGACGCCCGTTGCGGCGGCTGGTCACTCGCTGGGCGAGTACACGGCGCTGGTCGCCGCCGGCGCGCTGAGCCTGGCCGACGCGCTGCCGCTGGTGCGCTTCCGTGCGCAGGCCATGCAGGAGGCCGTGCCGGTCGGTGTCGGCGCGATGTACGCCATCCTGGGTCTGGACGGCGAAGCCGTGCGCGCCGGTTGCGCGCAGGCCGCCGCCGAGACGGGCGAGGCCATCGAGGCCGTCAACTTCAACGACCCCAAGCAGACCGTCATCGCCGGCAGCAAGGCCGGTGCCGAGAAGGCTGCCGAGATCCTGAAGGCCTCCGGCGCCAAGCGCGCGCTGCCGCTGCCGGTGTCTGCGCCGTTCCACTCCAGCCTGATGAAGCCGGCCGCCGAGCGGCTGAAGGAAAAGCTGGCCTCCGTGCAGTTCCAGGCTGCCGCCTTCCCCGTCATCAACAACATCGACGTGGCCGTCACGGACAACGCCGACGCGCTGCGCGACGCGCTGTACCGCCAGGCCTTCGGCCCGGTGCGCTGGGTCGAGGTTGTGCAGGCGCTGAAGGCCCGTGGCATCGGTCACGTCATCGAGGCCGGCCCCGGCAAGGTGCTGACCGGCATGGCCAAGCGCATCGACGCCGAGCTGCAGGCTGCCTGCGTCTTCGACCCCGCCTCGCTGGCCGAGGCCCGTGCCCTCCTCGGAGGCTGAATCCATGACTGAATCTGCATCGTTGGGTGTCGCCCTCGTCACTGGCGCCAGCCGCGGCATCGGCCGCGCCATTGCGTTGAACCTGGCCCAGGCCGGCTGGCGCGTCGTCGGCACCGCCACGTCCGAGTCCGGCGCCGCCGGCATCACCGAGGCGCTGGCAGCCCATGGTGGCCGCGGCATCGTGCTGAACGTGACCGATGGTGCCGCTGTCCAGTCCGCCGTCGACGAGATCGTCGCCAAGGAAGGTGGCCTGCATGTGCTCGTCAACAACGCCGGCATCACGCGCGACATGTTGTCCATGCGCCTGAAGGACGAGGACTGGGACGCCGTGCTGGACACCAACCTCAAGGCCGTGTTCCGCCTCGCCCGTGCGGCGACCAAGCCGATGATGAAGCAGCGCTCCGGCCGCATCATCAACATCACGTCCGTCGTCGGTGCCTCCGGCAATGCCGGCCAGGCCAACTACGCCGCCGCCAAAGCCGGCGTGGCCGGCCTGACCCGCTCGCTGGCCCGCGAACTGGGCAGCCGCGGCATCACCGTCAACTGCGTCGCACCGGGCTTCATCGCCACCGACATGACCGAGGTCCTGCCCGAAGCGCAGAAGACCGCGTTGCTGGCGCAGATCCCGCTGGGTCGCCTCGGCGCCCCGGAGGAAATCGCCGCGGCGGTCGCCTTCCTGGCCTCGCCCGGTGGTGCGTACATCACGGGCACGGAGCTGCACGTCAACGGCGGCATGTACATGGCCTGACGGCCTGTCCGAGCGGCCTTCCCGACCCCCTTGGGCCCCCGACTTAGGGGCGCAACTCTAGAGCCCGTAGAATGCTGGGCTGTTTTCTGCAAACCCCTCCTGGAGGAGTGTCATGAGCGATATCGAAGCACGAGTCAAAAAGATCATTGCCGAGCAACTGGGCGTGGCTGAAGCCGACGTCACGAACGAGAAGGCATTCGTCGCCGACCTGGGCGCCGATTCCCTGGACACGGTGGAACTGGTGATGGCCCTCGAGGACGAGTTCGGCATCGAGATCCCGGACGAAGAGGCCGAGAAGATCACCACCGTGCAGCTGGCGATCGACTACGCCGTCAAGCACCAGAAGGCCTGAGCGCCTTCCCTTTCTCGCAACTCTGATCCCTGATCCGCACCGCATGACCCGTCGCCGTGTCGTCGTCACCGGTCTTGGCCTCATCAGTCCCGTCGGCAACAGCGTTGCCGAAGGTTGGGCCAATATCCTCGCCGGACGTTCCGGCATCGCCACCATCACCCGCTTCGACGCCAGCAACCTGGCGTGCCATTTCGCGGGTGAGGTCAAGGGCTTCAACATCGAGGACTACATCCCCGCCAAGGAAGCCCGGCACATGGATAACTTCATCCATTACGGGCTGGCGGCGGCGTTCCAGGCGGTGCGTGACTCCGGTATTCCCACCGGCGATCAACTGACCGAAGAACAGGCCGAGCGCATCGGCGTGCTCGTGGGTTCCGGCATCGGCGGCCTGCCGCTGATCGAGGACACCCATACCGAGTACATGAACCGCGGCCCGCGCCGCATCTCGCCGTTCTTCATCCCGGCCTCGATCATCAACATGATCTCGGGCCACGTCTCCATCAATTTCGGCTTCCAGGGCCCCAACCTGGCGATCGTGACGGCCTGCACCACGGGCCTGCACGCGATCGGTGAAGCCGGCCGCCTCATCGAGTACGGCGATGCCGACGTGATGGTCGCGGGCGGCGCCGAAGGCGCGGTGTCGGCGCTGGGCATCGGCGGTTTCGCCTCGGCCCGCGCGCTGTCCACCCGCAACGACGACCCCGCGACCGCGTCCCGCCCCTGGGACAAGGACCGCGACGGCTTCGTGCTGGGCGAGGGCGCCGGCGTGCTGGTGCTCGAAGAGTACGAACACGCCAAGAAGCGCGGCGCCAAGATCTACTGCGAACTGGCCGGCTTCGGCATGGGGGCGGACGCGTACCACATGACCGCGCCCAACGTCGACGGCCCCAAGCGCTCCATGCGCGCGGCGCTGCGCAACGCCGGTCTGAACCCCGACCAGGTCCAGTACATGAACGCACACGGCACCTCCACGCCGCTGGGTGACTCCAACGAGACCAACGCGATCAAGCTCGCCTTCGGCGACCACGCGAAGCAGATGGTCGTCAGCTCGACCAAGTCCATGACCGGCCACCTGCTGGGCGGCGCGGGCGGCATCGAGTCGGTCTTCACGGCGCTGGCCATTCGCGACCAGGTCGCCCCGCCGACGATCAACATCTTCAACCAGGACCCCGAGTGCGACCTGGACTACTGCGCCAACGAGGCGCGGCCGATGAAGATCGACGTCGCTGCCAAGAACAACTTCGGCTTCGGCGGCACCAACGGCACGCTGATCTTCAAGCGCGTCTGAGCCTCGCGGGCAGGCGATGCGTCGCACGCCGCCCGTCGTCGTGCATTTGCGGCCCCAGCGGCTGATCCAGGCCAGCGTGGCCGGCATTGCCGTTCTCGCCGCAGCCGGGCTCGCTGGCTGGGCCGTCAGCCACCGCGAATTCTTCTGGCCGGCATGGCTGGCCGTGCCGGCCATCGCCACCTATGCCTGGCGTGCGGCCGTCGTGCTGCCGCGCCGGTTGCGCTGGGATGGCCAGGCGTGGTGGCTGACCGAACCCGGCCGTGATGACGAAACCGCTGTCCAACTGGCCGTGCTGATCGATCTCGATGCCTGGCTGCTGTTGCGCGCCACCCCGGGGCCACGCTGGTTGCCGCTGGCCCGGCACCAGCAGGCGGCGCACTGGGGCGCGCTGCGGGCGACCCTGTTCTCGGCGGTCGCCGCTGCGGTGCAGCGATGAGTGCGGACGCCGACGCACTGCTGGTCCGCGAGGCGCAGGCCGGCAGCCGCGCTGCTTTCGACATGCTGGTGCTGAAGTACCAGCGTCGTGTCGAGCGCCTGCTGTCGCGCAGCGTGCGCGATCCCGCCGATGTGGCCGACCTGTGCCAGGAGACCTTCCTGGCCGCCTACCGCGCGCTGCCGGCCTTCCGCGGCGATAGCGCCTTCTACACCTGGCTCTACCGCATCGCGGTCAACGCGGCGCAGCGCCATCGTGGGCGTCATCGCCCCGTGGAATCCCTGGACGATGACGAGGGAACTTTCGGCACCGAGGCCGCTCCAACCGACGATGCGACCCCCGAAGCCCTGCTCGCCAGCCGCCAACTGGCCGTGGGTCTGAACGAGGCGGTCGAAGGCCTGGTGGAGGAACAACGCCGGGCGTTACTGCTGCGAGAGGTGGATGGCTTGAGCTACGAAGAGATCGCCGACTTGATGGACTGCCCGCCGGGCACCGTGCGTTCGCGCATCTTCCGCGCCCGCGAGGCCTTGGCCGCTCGGCTGCGGCCGCTGCTGGCCGGTGGAGGCTGGCGATGAGCACGGCCCCCGACAGCACGCTGGACCAGGCCTTGTCCGCCGTCATGGATGGCCGTGCCACACCGGCCGAATGGGCGCTGGTGAACGCCGCCTGGTCTGCCGACCCGGCGCTTCGCGAGCGCTGGGCGCTATGGCATGCCGTGGGTGATGGCCTGCGCTCGGCCGAACTGCCGGCGTTGCACCGCGAGCCCCAGGCCTTGCTCGACGCGCTGCACACACAGATGCCCGCGCCCGCTGCCGGGCAGCGACGCCGTCGCGATTGGTTTGCGCCCTTCGCCGTCGCAGCCGGCTTCGTCGCCGTGGCCCTCGGTGTGGGTGCGCTGCGGCCGCCAGCCGGGCCTGATGATGCGACCGTGGCGGCCGCTGGACCGTTCGCAACACCGCGCTTGCAGGGGCTTAGCGGCCTGAGCTTTGCGCAGACGGCCGCAGGCCGTACGCTGCCGGGCTGGGGCGCGGCTCCAGAGTCCGGCTTGCCTGTCCAGGCATCGCCGGAGATCATCGACTGGGGGCTGTCGCTGCCCGACCAGGCGGCGTCCCACCCCGCGCCCTGAAACTCCCATCTTTCGCTGCCCGTTGAATCTGGAATCTTCTATGCACGCTGAGAACCGCCTTCCTCCCGCGCGCGCGCGCCTGCTTTTGTCGGGCACCGCGCTGGCCCTTGCGCTCGCCCTTGGCCATGCACCGGCCGTCGCCCAGCCGCGTGAGCTGCCGGACTTCAGCGAACTGGTCGAACGCGTGGGGCCGGCGGTCGTCAACATCCGCACGGCGGAGAAGGTCAAGGCACCTGAAGGCCAGGCCGAGATGAACGAGCAGATGCAGGAGTTCTTCCGCCGCTTCGGCATCCCCGTGCCCAACCAGCGTCGGGGCGCACCGCGCGGCGGCACGCCCGACGACGACGGCCCGACGCGCCGCGGCGTCGGCTCCGGTTTCATCCTCAGCGCCGACGGCTATGTGCTGACCAACGCCCACGTCGTGCAGGGCGCCGATGAGGTCATCGTCACGCTCACCGACAAGCGCGAACTCAAGGCCAAGATCATCGGCGCCGACCAGCGCTCCGACGTGGCCGTCGTGAAGGTCGAGGCCACGGGCCTGCCGGTCGTCAAGGTCGGCGACAGCAACAAGGCCAAGGTCGGCGAATGGGTCATGGCCATCGGCTCACCGTTCGGCCTCGAGAACACCGTGACGGCTGGCATCATCAGCGCCAAGCAGCGCGACACCGGTGATCTGTTGCCGCTGATCCAGACCGACGTGGCCATCAACCCCGGCAACTCCGGCGGCCCGCTGGTCAACATGCGCGGCGAGGTCATCGGCATCAACTCGCAGATCTACAGCCAGAACGGCGGCTACATGGGCATCTCGTTCGCGATCCCCATCGCCGACGCGATCCGTGTGTCCGACGAACTGCGCGCCGGCGGCCGCGTCGTGCGTGGCTACCTGGGCGTGCTGCCTGACGACATCACGAAGGAGATCGCCGAGGCGATCGGGCTGGGCAAGCCGCAGGGCGCGGTGATCCGCCAGGTCGTCGCCGGGAGCCCCGCCGAGAAGGCGGGCGTGGAGGGCGGCGACGTCGTCACCAAGGTCGACGGCAAGACGGTGGACAAGGCTGCCGACCTGCGCCGACTGGTGGCGGCCGTGAAGCCCGGCTCCAAGACGACGCTGACGGTGTTCCGCCGCGGCGCGACCAAGGACATCGTCGTCACCATCGGCGAAGACGAGCGCAGCAAGAAGCCCGGCAGTGACAGCGACGAGGACAAGGGGCCCGCACCGGCCGTCACGCCGAGTGCAGCGCTGGGGCTGAAGGTGTCGGAGCTGACCGAGGCGCAACGCAAGGAGCTGAAGCTCAAATCCGGCGTCAAGGTCGACAGCGCCACTGGTGCCGCCGCCAAGGCGGGCCTGCGCGAGGGCGACCTCATCCTGTCCATCGACAACGTGGAGGTGTCGTCGGTGAAGGTCTTTCAGGCTCAGATCGCCAAGGCCGACAAGGCCAAGCCGATGAATCTCGTCGTGCGCCGGGAGGACGTCACCAGCTTCGTGTTGCTCAAGCCGGCCGCCAAGCCCTGAGGAAAACAGGGCCGCCCGCTGGGGCTTTCCGCGATGCGGCAAGCCGGCGGCGGGCGGCGCCAAATGTTGTCCACCGTTTCTGAAAGTTGGCGCCGGCTAACTTTTTTGAACGACCCGGGATTGTTCGCGCGGGCCGCTAAAATCGAGACAAGACGTCCCTCCGCTAGGGGTGTTTGGCGATGCAATCGTGGGCTGCCGGCAACGACCAGATTTGATCCACAGGCGATCCACAAGAACTTGTGGATAAGCTGTGGTTAAAAATCCTTGTTGGTGGCCTGCAACGGGCGGAAAACCAATGCTGGTGCGGCTTCCCGGCCGACCCTTTTGGCTACAATGAAAGCCCAACAAGCAGTTGCCATACCTTTTGTTGGAAGGCACGTCGCCTCTTCGACGTGCCTTTTTTTTACCTGCCTCTACCCTGAGACACGGCGCTCCCGCGCCCTCACATCGCTGCGCTTCTGAGGCGCCTCCAACGGCGTCGCCGTTGATGCTTCTGCAGCGCCGCCGCCCCCATGAACCACATCCGCAACTTCTCCATCATTGCCCACATCGACCACGGCAAGAGCACGCTGGCCGACCGCATCATCCAGCGCTGCGGGGGCCTCAGTGATCGCGAGATGGAAGCCCAGGTGCTGGACTCGATGGACCTGGAACGCGAGCGCGGCATCACGATCAAGGCGCAGACGGCAGCCCTGCAGTACAAGGCCAAGGACGGCCAGGTCTACAACCTGAACCTCATCGATACGCCGGGGCATGTGGACTTCTCGTACGAAGTCAGCCGCTCGCTGTCGGCCTGCGAGGGCGCGCTGCTGGTGGTCGACGCGTCGCAGGGCGTCGAAGCGCAGACGGTGGCGAACTGCTACACGGCGCTGGACCTCGGCGTCGAGGTCGTGCCGGTGCTGAACAAGATGGACCTGCCGTCCGCTGACCCCGACAACGCCAAGGCCGAGATCGAGGACGTTATCGGCATCGACGCTGACGCCGCCATCCCCTGCTCGGCCAAGACCGGCATGGGCATCGACGAGATCCTCGAAGCCGTCATCGCCAGGATGCCGCCGCCCAAGGGCATTCCCGACGCGCCGCCGCGCGCGATGATCATCGACGCCTGGTTCGACAACTATGTCGGCGTTGTCATGCTGGTGCGCGTGGTGGACGGCGAACTGCGCAAGGGCGAGCGCATCCGCATGATGGCGACCAACTCGGTCTATCCCATCGAGCACCTGGGCGTGTTCACGCCCAAGAGCGAGAACCGCGACGCGCTCAAGGCCGGCGAGGTGGGCTTCATCATCTGCGGCATCAAGGAGCTGGCCGCAGCCAAGGTGGGCGACACCGTCACGCTGGAAAAGAAGCTGCCCAACAACGCCGGCCCGGCGACCGAGGCGCTGCCTGGCTTCAAGGAGATCCAGCCGCAGGTGTTCGCGGGTCTGTACCCGACCGAGGCCAGCGAGTACGACCAGTTGCGCGACGCGCTGGAGAAGCTCAGCCTCAACGACTCCTCGCTGCGCTACGAGCCCGAGGTCAGCCAGGCGCTGGGCTTCGGCTTCCGCTGCGGCTTCCTGGGCCTGCTGCACATGGAGATCGTGCAGGAGCGGCTGGAGCGTGAGTTCGACCAGGACCTCGTCACGACCGCGCCCAGCGTCATCTACGAGGTGGAGTTGAACGACGGCGAGGTCATCCAGGTCGAGAACCCGTCCAAGATGCCCGACGTGGGTCGCATGCGCGAGATCCGCGAACCCATCGTCACGGTGCACCTCTACATGCCGCAGGACTACGTCGGCGTCGTCATGACGCTGGCCAACCAGAAGCGCGGTGTCCAGCTCAACATGGCCTACCACGGCAAGCAGGTCATGCTGACCTACGAGATTCCGCTGGCCGAGATCGTGCTGGACTTCTTCGACAAGCTGAAGAGCGCGTCGCGCGGCTACGCGTCCATGGACTACGAGTTCAAGGAATACCGCGCGGCCGATGTCGTCAAGGTCGACATCATGATCAACGGCGACAAGGTCGACCCGCTGGCCATGATCGTGCACCGCAGCCAGAGCCAGTACCGCGGCCGCGGCGTGGCCGCCAAGATGCGCGAGCAGATCCCGCGCCAGATGTACGACGTGGCCATCCAGGCGGCCATCGGCGCCAACATCATCGCCCGCGAGAACATCAAGGCGCTGCGCAAGAACGTGCTGGCAAAATGCTATGGCGGCGACATCACCCGCAAGCGCAAGCTGCTGGAAAAGCAAAAGGCCGGCAAGAAGCGCATGAAGCAGATCGGCTCGGTCGAGGTGCCTCAAGAAGCCTTCCTCGCCATCCTGCAAGTCGACGACTGACCCCTTTCCACAGCCGGAACCTCCCGCCTTGAAAACCTCCTCGATGAGCGCCCTGACCGGCGTTTTGTACGCGGCCCTGGTGGCCTATCTCGGCGGCTGGTACGTCGGCCGCTGGAGCGGCAACTTCGCACTGCTGCTGTTCGTGCTGACCGCGGTCACGATGCTGTACTGGCTGGCCGAGCGCTTTTACTTCGCGCCGGCCCGTCGCGCGGCGGCGCAGAACCTCGTCGACAACGACGCCAAGCGCCGCGAGACGCTGGCCGCCCAGGGCATTGCCCGCGTGGACGGCGACATCGAGCCCGCGCGCCAGCAGATCCTGCAGCAGCCCTGGTGGCTGGACTGGACCGCCGGCCTGTTCCCGGTGATCCTGGTCGTCTTCCTGCTGCGCAGCTTCCTGTTCGAGCCGTTCAAGATCCCGTCCGGCTCCATGGTGCCGACGCTGCTGGTGGGCGACCTCATCCTCGTCAACAAGTTCCACTACGGCATCCGCCTGCCGGTGCTGAACAAGAAGATCATCGCCAACCACGACGTGCAGCGCGGCGACGTGATGGTCTTCCGCTATCCCGAGGACCCGACGACCGACTTCATCAAGCGCGTCGTCGGCATCCCGGGTGACGAAGTGACGTACGTCAACCAGAAGCTCTACATCAACGGCCAGCTGCAGCCGACGACGCCGGTCGACAACTTCTACGATGACAGCGGCACGCCTCGCGTCTATCGCCCTCGCTTCACGGAGAAGCTGGGCGAGAAGTCGCACCAGATCCTCGTGCAGCCGGATGCCCAGCGGTTCTTCCATCCGGACCGCGCCGACGGCCCGTTCCCTTTCCAGGAAAACTGCCGCTACACGATCGAGGGCGTGACCTGCAAGGTGCCAGCTGGCCACTACTTCATGATGGGCGACAACCGCGACAACTCGCGCGACTCGCGCTTCTGGGGCTTCGTGCCCGACGAGAACATTGTGGGCAAGGCCTTCTTGGTCTGGATGAATTTCGGTAACCTCAAGCGCATCGGTACCTTCTTCGATTGATGCCCAGATGAGTTGCAGCCATCGTTCACAGTCCTCCTCCTCCTCCCGCCAGCGTGGCCTGAGCCTCATCGGTCTGCTGTTCTGGGGCGCCGTCATCGCCTGCGTGGCGGTGGTGGGCATGAAGGTCTTCCCGACCGTGCTGGAGTACATCACCGTGCAGCGCGTCGTCGACCGCATCGCCGCCGGCAACCCGGCGACCGTGCCGGAGGCCCGCAGCCAGTTCGACCGCGCCACGCAGGTCGAGTACTCCATCCAGAGCATCAGGAGCAGTGACCTCGTCATCAGCAAGGACGGCAACGACAAGGTCGTCATCGAGTTCGCCTGGGACAAGGAAATCGACGTCTTCGGCCCCGTCTACCTGCTGATCAAGTACCGGGGCAAATCGCATTGACCGTGCTCATGCTGGCGCCCCGACGATGAACGCCGCCGCTCTCGACAACCTGCAACAACGACTCGGCCACCGCTTCCAGCGGCCCGAACTGTTGGTGAGGGCGCTGACGCACCGCAGCTACGGCGCCGACCACAACGAGCGCCTCGAATTCCTCGGCGACGCCGTGCTGAGCCTGGCCGTGTCCAGCCTGCTGTACGAGCGCTACGCCGGCTCCGACGAGGGCGACCTGACGCGCGTGCGCGCCCACCTCGTGCGCGAGGACAGCCTGCACAAGCTCGGCCTGACGCTGGGCCTGCCGGCCGTGCTGAAGATGTCCGACGGCGAGGCACGCGGTGGTGGCGCGCACAGGCCTTCCATCCTGGCCGATGCCGTCGAGGCCGTGCTGGGTGCTGCCTACCAGGACGCCGGCTACGAGACCGCACTGGCCATCGTGCGCCGGCTGCTCGGCGAGACCATCTCGACGGCGGCGAGCGCCGGCGACTTCGGCAAGGACGCCAAGACCGCGCTGCAGGAATGGCTGCAGGCCCGCCGCATCGCCGTGCCCAGCTACCGCATCGTCGCCACGCGCGGCCAGGCCCATGCGCAGACCTTCGAGGTCGAGTGCGCGGTGCCGGCGCTGGATGTGGCCGAACTGGGCGAGGGCCGCTCGCGCCGCGCCGCCGAACAGGAGGCCGCCCGCCGCCTGCTGGACCGATTGACCGCCGAACGAGGCAAACCATGACCGAGCCCACGAAGCCCGCCCCCGAAGTCCCGCAGCCGTCCGCTCAACGTTGTGGCCTCATCGCCATCGTCGGCCGGCCCAACGTCGGCAAGTCCACGCTGCTGAACGCCCTCGTGGGCCAGAAGGTCAGCATCACGTCCGACAAGGCGCAGACCACGCGCCACCGCATCACCGGCGTGCGCACCGTCGACGAAGCGCAGTTCGTGTTCGTCGACACGCCCGGCTTCCAGACCAAGCACAACGCCGCGCTGAACCGCACGCTGAACCGCACCGTGCACGGCGTGCTCGCCGACGTGGACCTGGTGCTGTTCGTCGTCGAGGCGGGTCGTTTCGGCCTGGATGACGCCAAGGTGCTGGGCCTGCTGCCCGAGGACAAGCCGGTCGTGCTGATCGCCAACAAGCTCGACGCTGTGCACCGCCGCGCCGAGCTGGCGCCGTGGCTCAAGGGCATGCAGGAGCGCCGCAACTTCGCCGAGTTCGTGCCGCTGTCGGCCAAGAAGGAGGCCGATGTCACACGCCTCTTCAAGATCCTCAAGCCTTATCTGCCGGAGCAGGGCTGGTTCTACGAAGAGGATGCGCTGACCGACCGCAGCGAGAAGTTCCTGGCCAGCGAAATCATCCGCGAGAAGCTGTTCCGCCTGACCGGCGACGAGCTGCCCTACACGTCCACCGTCGTCATCGACAAGTGGGAAGAGGAGGGCGAGCTGCGCCGCATCAGCGCCAGCATCGTCGTCGAGCGCGATGCCCACAAGGGCATGATCATCGGTCAGGGCGGCGAGCGCCTGAAGCGCATCGGCTCCGAGTCGCGCCAGGAGCTGGAGCACCTGATGGACGGCCGCGTGTTCCTGGAGCTGTGGGTCAAGGTGCGCTCGGGCTGGGCGGACACGGAAGAGCATCTGCGCTCCTACGGTTACGAGTAGCGCGAGATGCGGCTGACGCGCCCGCCTGCCGTCCAGCAGGCCTACGTGCTGCACCAGCACGACTGGAGCGAGACCAGCCTCATCCTCGACCTGTTCACCCGCGAATCCGGCCGCGTCGCCGTCGCCGCCAAGGGCGCCAAGCGGCCGTACTCTCAGCTGCGTGCCGTGCTGCTGCCGCTGCAGCGCATCGCGGTGTCGCTGAGCAAGCCGGCCAAGGCCGACGGCGGCGAGGTGCAGACGCTGCGCAGCGCCGAGTGGGGCGGCGGCGCGACCCTGCCTGCAGGGGCCGCGCTGTTTTCCGGCTACTACCTCAACGAGTTGCTGCTGAAGCTGCTGGCCCGCCACGACCCGCATCCGCAGCTCTTCGATGCCTATGCCGACACGCTTGCCCATCTGGCCGAGGGCGACGAGGTGTTGCGCGCCTTCGAGCTCAAGCTGCTGGCCGAGCTGGGCCTGCTGCCCGACCTCAGTCTCGTCACGCCGACGCAGGCACCTGTCGATCCGGAGCGCCGCTACCAGCTGTCGCCCGAGTCCGGCGTCGTCCCGCCCGCCGGCGAGGCCGGCCTGCCCGGCGCGCTGCTGGTCCAGCTGCAGGCGGCGCTGCTGCACGGCAGCATGGCCGCGCTGCGCCAGGCCTGCGCGGCAGAGCCGCAAGGCCTGAAGACGACGTTGCGCGGGCTGCTCCACTACCATCTCGGCCATCAGCCGCTGCGCACGCGGGCCCTCATGGTCGACGTGCAGAACCTGCTCGACACATGAACCCATTAGCCCACGCCGGCGCCCGCTGCGCGCTGTCAGTCAACGTCAACAAGGTCGCGCTGCTGCGCAACACGCGCCACCTGGGGATTCCCAGCGTGCTGCGCGCCGCCGAGCAATGCCTGCTGGCCGGCGCTCAGGGCATCACCGTGCACCCGCGTCCCGATGCCCGCCACATCCGCCCCGGCGACGTGGACGACCTCGCCGCCTTCCTGAAGGACTGGTCGCAGGCCGAGTTCAACATCGAAGGCAACCCGACGCAGAACCTGATGGACTTCGTGCGCAGGCACCGCCCGCACCAGGTCACCTTCGTGCCGGACTCGGAAGACCAGTTCACGTCCGACCACGGCTGGACGCTGCCGCAGGACGCAGAGCGCCTGAAGCCGCTGATCCGCGAGGCGCAGGACCTGGGCGTTCGCGTCAGCCTCTTCATGGACCCCAACCCGGCCGCGATGGCCGCCGTGGCCGAGCTGGGCGCGGACCGCATCGAGCTCTACACCGAGACCTTCGCCAGCGCTTTCGGCACCGCGCGCCAGGCCGACGTGCTGGCCGGCTTCACGGCCACAGCCGAGGCCGCGCTGAAGGTGGGGCTGGGCATCAACGCCGGCCACGACCTGAACCGCGACAACCTCAGCGTGTTCCTGCGCCACGTGCCGGGCGTGCTGGAGGCGTCCATCGGCCACGCGCTGATTGCCGACGCGCTGGAGCTGGGCTACGCCGAGACGGTGAAGGCCTACCAGCGCGTCATCGCCACCGCCTACCAATGATCTACGGCATCGGCACCGACATCTGCGACATCCGGCGCATCGCCGAGGCGCTGCAGCGGCGCGGTGACCGCTTTGCCGAGAAGGTGCTGGGTCCCGACGAACTGCAGGTCTTCCGCGCCCGGCGCGCGCGCTCCGACACCCGTGGCATCCGCTACCTGGCAACGCGCTTCTCGGCCAAGGAGGCCTTCAGCAAAGCCATCGGCCTGGGGCTGCACCTGCCGATGCGCATGCCCGACTGCCAGATCCTCAACGAGGCCAGCGGCAAGCCGATGCTGAAGCTGAGTGGCGCGTTGGCCGGTTGGTGGGCCGAGCGGGGCCTGAGCGGGCAGGTGACGCTCAGCGACGAGAGCGACTACGCCGTCAGCTTCGTCGTCGTGGAGACGACGAAAGCCTAGGACTTCCGGCTCAGGACTTCTTCTTGAGCGGTGCCTTGGCGATAACCGGCTTGGCCAGCGATTCACCCTTGGACAGGACCGTCATGTCCATGTCCATCAGCATGCGGGTGTTGTCGGGGCCGTCCATCGTCATCTTCATGTCCATCGCCAGGCGGCTGGCCAGCTGTAGGTTGTCGGCCAGGCGCAGCGAGCTGGTGCCCTTGCCGCTGCCGTTGACGGCCATGTGCAGGGTTGGCGGCGTGGCTGCCGGCGCGTCGGGGGCCGACGCCGCGGAAGCCGCTGAAGCGGCGGCATCGGGCTTGGCCGGCAGCGGCACGCCGGCGGTCATCTTCATGTCCATGCCGAGGTCGAAGTACGCCACGCCCTTGTCCACGCGGACCAGCTTGTAGTGCACCGTGCCCTGCATGGCACCGGCGCCGCTGGGCATCGGAATGGGCAGGTTGATGGCCAGCGGCACGTCCACGCTTTCGCCGACCTTCAGCGGATGCTGGGCGAGGGCCTTGGACAGCTGCAGGGCCTCGCTGATCATGGCACTGCCCTGCTTGAGCAGGGTGTCGTTGACATCGGGCGACGGGCCGTCGAACTTCTTCACGTCGACGGCGAAATCCTTGGGGTTGAAGCGCGCTTCGAAGCGCATGTCCAGCGCCTTGTTGCTGGGCAGAGGCACGGTCTTGCCGCCGACTTCCACCTGGCCGCCCTTGCTGTCCATGGCAAAGGTCAGCGGTAGCCAGCCCTCGGCATCGGCCGCGTCGACCTTCATGGTCTGCTGCATCTGCATGGCCATCTTCATGGCCCCGGTCTGGCTCATGCGCTCGGCGGTCTGGGCGATCTTGGCGCGCTGCTCGTCCGTGGCTTCAGGCGCGGCCTCCAGACGCATCTTCATCGTGGCCAGCAGGTCAACCGACTGGCGCTGGTGCTGGCCGGCGCGCGGCGTCGTGTCGAAGCTGATGGCGACAGGCTCGCGGGGGGCGGCCTGGGCGGAGAGGCCGAAGCCGAACAGAACGCCGAGCAGTGTCGGGCGCAGCGGGAAAGCGAGGTTCACGAAATCAGCTCCTGTGGAGCCGCCCTGTTGGCGGCGGGCGCATCGTAGGAGGCCCGACCGCAAGGGGTCGTTGGGACTCGCCGGTAAATTTCACCGCGGACGATGGTTGCCGGTGAACGGCGGCGCCGAGCGCCCGTTCATTCCAGCACGGCTCCTTCCCGCGGAGCCGCCGTGTGGATGCCGCGCGCTGCCGCCGCGGGCCTCAGCGCCCCGTCTGGAACAGCAGCTTCTCGGCCAGCTCGCGCCGTGCGGGCGATTGGGCCGGCATGCGGTCCAGCATCGCGATGACGGGCTCGCAGGAGGCGCCGGCACCGCCGGCCGCCTCGGGCGTGTCGGCCCACAGGTGCGACAGCATGCCCAGCGCGGACGAGCCCACCGTGCGGTCCAGCACCTCCAGTTCGATGGCGCTGGGCGGCTTGGGCAGCCAGCGCGGCGGGGCACTGTTGGCTGCGTCGAGCAGCCATTCCGTCTCGCGGATCTGCGTCTCCAGCGGCAGTTGCTGGCGCACGGCCAGACGGCCGTCCAGCAGGTCGCGGCAGGCGGGCCGTGTGCCGGGCTTGGGCGGCGTGCGCAGCGCCTTCAGCTGCTCGCTGACGAGCTGTACGTAGCGCCGCCGCAGGATCGGGTCGGCGCCGTTGACCAGCGTCGGCATCTGCCTGGCCAGTGGTGCCAGCGCCGCGGCCTGCACGTCCTCGTCGCTGGCGCCGGATGTGCGGGCCTCCAGCATGCGCTTGGCGACCGCGTCCACCGTGCCGGCGGTGCGGCGCTCCAGCGCCTCCCAGACCGGGTGCATGTGCAGCGCGTCGTCGAAGTCGGCCAGCGGCGCGCCGGCCTGCGGCAGCGGGATGGCCAGCGTGCGCGGCGAAGGCGCGATCAATGCATACGACTGCAGCTCCTCGCGCGGCACGAACCAGATGCTGCGCGACGGCGTCTTCAGCGTCTTGTCGATCATGGGCTGCGGCAGACCTAGATCCTGGTAGGTCCTGGCCAGCTGCTGGTTGGCCAGTTCCTCGAAGACCGGGTTGTAGGTGCCCGTCGAGGCGCGGTGAAAGCCCAACTGCCCGTCGGGTGCCAACTGGCGCGGGTTGCCGGCCAGGAAGACCAGCGTGCAGGCGCTGGCGCAGGTGCCCACGGCGCGGGCCTCGTGGCCATGCTGTTTCAGCGCGGCCACCATGCGCTCGGCCTCGCGCACGCGGCCGCCGGGGGAGGATAGGTCGATGCGCTTCAGGTTGCGCGCGGCCTCGCTGGCCAGCAGCGCCTTCAGCCGCTCGCCGTCGCCCATGCCGATGACGCCGTCCAGCTTGAGGCTGCGGCCGTCGGCGGAGAAGCTGAACGTGGCCTGGCCGATGGGGTCGATGCCGCGCGCCATCTGCCAGAACTCGCCGACGTCGGGCAGGAAGCCGAACAACACCGACACGGCCAGCTGCAGCGTGCTCAGCACCAGCGTGATGCGTGCCAGCCAGCCCCACAGCGTGGAACCCCGCTCGCGCAGATAGTTCGTCGCCGAGCGCCACGCGCCGACGATGCACCAGACATCCAGCGCCATCAGCAACGGGAAGCCGATCAGCAGGACGATGGCAAAGACCTGCAGCGAGTCGCCCTTGGCGCTGATCCAGCCCATCAGGCCGGTCAGTGCAAAGGCCAGCGGCGTGGCGACCAGGAAGCTGTTGACCCAGTAGGCGCGCACCAGGCTGTGCTCGCCGCGCCAATGCGCCTTGAAATAACCCGTGCGCTGCACCTTGGGCGGCCGCGCGGGCCGGCGCGGCGCGCGCCGCGGCTGGTGCGAGGCCTGCTCCCAGGCCGCGGGCTCGGGGGCGGGCACCGGGGCTGCAGGGGGCGCGTTGTGGTCGACCTGCGTGGGGTCGACGTAAGGGCGGGGCGGGCGTGCGTCGGTCATGGCCGTCGCAGCTTACCGATGAACGGCGGCGTCACTGACGTTGCTATTCACCGGAGCCGCCCCAGCGCGTCAATGGCGGTAGTGGTCCTGCATCGGGTAGCGCCGCGCCACCAGCCCGAACAGGGCGGCGGCCACCAGGGCGAAGCCGGCGAAGAAGAACATCAGGCAGGCGGTCTCGCTGTAGCCGGTGGCGTGGATGACCTCCATCGCCGCCGGGCTCTTCACGCTGACGTTGGACAGCAGCACCCACAGGTTGCCGATGGTCACCGACAGGCTCCAGAACGCCATGATGGTGCCCTTCATGGACAGCGGCGCCTGGCTGTAGGCGAACTCCAGCCCGGTGGCCGACACCAGCACCTCGCCCATCGTCAGCAGCGCGTAGGGCAGCATCTGCCAGACGATGCTGACCGCCTCGCCGCCGTCCAGCCACAGCTGCAGCACGCCGGCCACGATCCAGGCCGCGCCGGCCAGCGCGATGCCCATGCCCATGCGGCGCAGCGCCGTCACGCGCAGGCCCGCCTTCGCGATCAGCGGGTAGAGCACGAGGTTGTTGAAGGGGATGAGGATCATCACCAGCGCCGGGTTCAGCGCCTGCATCATGGACGACTGGAACCATTCGGGCTTGCTCATCTGGTCGGCCTGCAGCACCCAGGTCGAGGCCTTCTGGTCGAACAGCGACCAGAACGGCGTGACGAGGGCGAACAGCACCAGCACGCGCAGCACGGCGCGCACGCCGTCCACCGCGTCGTCCGGATGCACGCCGCGGGCGCGCTCCAGTTGCAGCGCCGCGCCGATGCCGCCGAACAGCATGACCAGCACCAGGGCCAGGCACACGGCGGGGACGAAGCCCAGGCCGGCCATCTGGCTCAGGCTGTAGGCCGCGCCCAGCACGCCGAGCGCCGCGACGCCCATGCCGGGGCCGCCGCCCTTCAGCGCCGTCCACACCACCTTCAGGAAGTTGTGCGGGTTGGCGCCGCGCGCCGGTTGGTGCACGTACTTGCGGCGGCCGCTCCACAGGATCAGCGTGGCCAGCGCCATCAGCACGCCGGGCAGGCCGAAGGCGGCGCTGGCGCCCCACTGCTTCAGCACCACGGGCATGAGTAGCGATGCGAAGAAGCTGCCGAAGTTGATGATCCAGTAGAAGGCGTCATAGACCTTCAGCGCGAGCGACCGGTTGCTCTTGTCGAACTGGTCGCCGACGAAGCTGCTGACCAGCGGCTTGATGCCGCCGGAGCCCAGCGAGATCAGGAACAGGCCGAAGTAGAAGCCGCGGATGCTGCTCTCGAAAATCGCCAGGCAGGCGTGGCCGGCGCAGTAGACGAGGCTGAGCCAGAAGATGGTGTTGTACTTGCCGAAGAAGCGGTCGGCCAGGCAGCCGCCCAGCAGCGGGAAGAAGTAGACGCCGATGACGAAGGTGTGGAACACCTCCTTGGCCTCGGCCTTGCGCAGGCTCTCGGGCACTGCCAGCAGCAGGCTGGTCATCATGAACACCGTCAGGATGTTGCGCATGCCGTAGAAGCTGAAGCGCTCGCATCCTTCGTTGCCGATGATGTAGGGGACTTGCGGCGGCATCTTGGCCGCGGCGGGCGCTGCGGCGGTGGCCGCGTCTGGGAAGGCTGTGGTCGTCATGGGGCCTCGGGGTCGGGCGCTGGATGCGATGACGCCGCCGGCTTGTGGCCGGGCGGCGTCCGATGAGGGGCGAAGCGTATCTCAAGGGGCGGCGGGTGGCCGCGGCGCAAAAGCGCGTGCTGCCTGCCCAACAACGCCGACCGGGGCGAGGTGATCCAACCGAGAACTGTTGCGCGAAAACACGTCGATGTCACCCGCGACGGGCTTGCCGGTGGAGACACGACGGACGGTGCGTGACAAAGTGATCAGGCCGACGCAACACGATTCGGCAGCAGTCACCGGATCGGTCCGCTGGCGGCAATGAAGAGGGGCCAGGTCCTGCCTGTCGGTGCCCATCCGCGGGTCGGACACGGGTGTCCTGGCTGACGCTGTTTGATGGAGACAAGACCTATGAACCTGAACAACCTGCGCGTCTCGAGCAAGCTATGGGGCGCGATCCTGTTGCTGCTGATGGCCATGCTGCTGATCTCCGGCATCACGCTCAAGCGCGTCAACAGTGTGTATTCCGAGGCGATGGTGGCGGTCAACGCCAGCTATGACCTGATCGAGAAATCGGCCGTCTGGAAAGGCATGACCGAGACGGCCGTGACCCGCAGCATGGCGGCGGCGGTCAGCAGCGACCCGGGCGTGGGCGAGCTGTTCAAGGAAAACCTGGCCAACGACACGGCCCGCATCGTCAAGCTGCGCGAGCAGATCACCGGGCTGGCCAAGACGGAGGCGGATCAGGCCCAGCTGAAGAAGGTCCTGGCCAACGGCGGTGTGCTGCTGGCGGCCAGCAAGAAGGCCAAGGAGCTCGGCGCAGCCGGTGATCAGGCCGGCGCCAGGGAAGTGATCCAGAAGGAATACGTGCCCTCGGTGGCAGCCTATCTGGGTGCCATCGACGAGTTCGTCAAGCTGCAGAAGGACAAGAACGAGCAGGCCCAGGCGACGGCCGCCGCGGCGCAGCAGGGCCTGTTGCTGTGGAGCGCCGTCGGCGCGCTGGTGGTGATCGGCCTGGGCATGTTCGTGGCGTCCGCGTTGGTCCGCGCCATTCGCCAGCCGTTGCAGACGGCGGTCGATTTCGCCAAGGCCATCGCCGATGGCGACCTGACGCGCGGCATGAGTGCCGACCGCAACGACGAGTTCGGCGAGCTGCTGAATGCGCTGGGCCAGATGAACGCGTCGCTGGCCCGCATGGTGAGCAATGTGCGCGGCGCCACCGACAGCATCGCCACCGCCTCCACCGAGATTGCGACCGGCAACACCGACCTGTCCAGTCGCACCGAGCAGACGGCTAGCAACCTGCAGCAGACGGCCTCCAGCATGGAGGAGCTGACCAGCACGGTGCGCAACACCGCCGACTCCGCCACGACGGCCAACCAGCTCGTGAGCTCCGCCACGGCGGTGGCCAGGCGCGGCGGCGAGGTCGTGTCCCAGGTCGTCTCGACGATGGATGAGATCAACGCCAGCTCGAAGAAGATCAGCGACATCATCGGGGTCATCGACGGCATCGCCTTCCAGACCAACATCCTGGCGCTGAACGCGGCCGTTGAGGCCGCTCGTGCCGGGGAGCAGGGCCGCGGCTTCGCCGTGGTGGCCGGCGAAGTGCGCAGCCTGGCGCAGCGCAGCGCCGAGGCCGCCAAGGAAATCAAGACGCTGATCAACACCAGCGTCGAGAAGGTCGACTCCGGTTCGCGCCTGGTGGCGACGGCCGGCGAGACCATGGGCGAGATCGTCTCCAGCGTGCAGCGGGTCACCGACATCATTGGCGAGATCAGCGTGGCCAGCGGCGAGCAGAGTTCGGGCATCGCCCAGGTCAACGGCGCGATCAGCCAGCTGGACCAGATGACGCAGCAGAACGCCGCGCTGGTGGAGGAGTCGGCCGCCGCCGCGATCAGCCTGCGCGAGCAGGCCACCAAGCTGGCCGAGGTGGTCAGCAGCTTCCGCGTGCCGGGCGCGGGCCCAGCCGTCGTGCAGCGCGCGCCCCGCCCGAAGGCCGTCGTGCCGGCGTCACCGCCGAAGGCGCCGGCAGCCAGTCGCCCGGCCACCGTCAAGACCGTCGCCCGTCCGGCAGCAGCACCGGCCCGCGTGAGCCCACCACCGCCTCCCAAGGTCGTCGTGCCCGACGCAGACACTGGGGACTGGGAGACGTTCTGAGCGCGGGCGCCCCGGCGCCTGGCTTCCTGCCGTCGCGGCGGGCTTGGCCCACGGCCGGCTTTCCGGTCGGTTGAACACACGACAGAGGGCCGGCCCCGTGCACGGCTGCGTGCAGCCCTGACCCACAACCGGCAAAGAAAAACGCCGCGCGGCTTGCGGCCGGCGGCGTTCGGGCACGGTTGAGCGTGCGGAGGTCAGGCCTCGAAAGGCAGCTTCACCTGGCTCAGGTCCTTGCGGGTCTCGACCAGCACCAGCGGGCCTTCGTCGACGATGACGACCGCAGCCGGCTCGCGGCCCAGCGGGGCCGGGGCGGGCTCGGCGGCGATGGCGGCCTGGGCGGCGGCGATCTTGTCGGCGTCGGAGTTGACCCACTGCAGGCCGGCGCCTTCGGCGATGGCTTGCAACTCGCCCAGCGGCAGCTTGAAGGCTTCGACGACCGGGGCCGGTGCGGCTTCCGGTGCGGGAGCCGGAGCGGGCGGGGGCGGCGCCACCACGTCCACGACCGGAGCGGGGGCCTGGACCGGTGCAGTGGCGCCGGCCATCGCGGTCTCGATCAGCGAACCCTGCACCGGTGCGGCGGCTTCCTCGCCAGCCGGCGCTTCCTGGCCGTCGACGCCACCTTCTTCGCGGCGGTTGCGGTTGCGATTGCGGCCACCGCGGCGGCTGCGCTCGCGCGCCTGGCCCTCGCCGGTGTCGTCGCCTTCGGCGGCCGGGGCGGCTTCGGCGGCGTCGCCAGCAGCCTCGGCGGGCGCTTCAGCGGCGCCTTCCGGTGCGGCCTGGCCGTCGGTCGTCGTACCGTCTTCGGCGCGGTCACGGCCACCGCGGCGGCGGCGGCGGCCACGGCCCTGGCGCTCCTCGCCCACCGGCGTGTCACCCGTCGGCGGCAGGCCGGCTTCGGCCTGGCTGTCGACAAAGGCGGGCGGCGCATCGTGGATGGCGGCCTGGTCTTCGGTCAGCGGCGCGGCCAGCGGCAGTGCGGCCTCGACCGGTGCCTTGTCCTGGCGCTCTCCACGCGGGCGGCGCTCACCACGGTCACCACCGCGCTCGCCGCGTTCGCCACGCTCCTGGCGCTCACCGCGTTCGGGGCGTTCCGCGCGCTCGGGGCGCTGCTGCTGTTCGGGCTTGTCGCCGTTCTCGTTGCGGGGCTTGCGGTCACCGCGCTCGGGGCGGTCGCCTCGTTCGCCGCGCGCTTCCTGCGGCTTGCCGTCACGGCGGCCGTTCTTGTCGCCACGGTCGTTGCGGTCGCCACGGCGGCCATCGCGGCCACCGTCGCGGCGGCCGTCACGGCCACCTTCGCGCTTGGGCTTGTCGGTCGCGGCGGCGGCCGGGGCGGGTGCCTCGACGGCCGGCACCGGTGCCGGTGCGGGGGCGCTGCCACCCGCCAGGAACCCGAACAGGCGGCTGAAGAAGCCCTTGGGTGCCGGCGCGGCCACTTGCGGCGCAGGCGCCGGTGCGGGCGGCGGCGGGGCCACGACGGGCGCCGGCGCCGCGACCGGGGCGGGCTGCTCGGGCAGGATGCCCTTGATGACCGGTTCCTGCTTGTTCTTCTTCTCGACGTCGCCGCGGCGCGTGATGCCGACCTCGTCGGTCGGCTCGTCGATCATCGTGTAGCTGGCCTGCAGGTTTTCCAGGCGCGGGTCGTCGTGGCGCAGGCGCTCCAGCTTGTAGTTCGGCGTCTCGAGGTGCTTGTTGGGCACCAGCAGCACGGTGACGCGCTGCTTGAGCTCGATCTTGGTGATTTCGGTGCGCTTCTCGTTCAGCAGGAAGGACGTGACTTCCACCGGCACCTGCACGTGCACGGCGGCGGTGTTGTCCTTCATGGCCTCTTCCTGGACCATGCGCAGGATCTGCAGCGCCGACGACTCGGTGTCGCGGATGTGGCCGGTGCCGTTGCAGCGCGGGCAGGTGATGTGGTTGCCTTCGCTGAGCGCCGGGCGCAGGCGCTGGCGGCTCATTTCCAGCAGGCCGAACTTGCTGATGGAGGCGAACTGCACGCGGGCACGGTCGCTGCGCAGCGCATCGCGCAGGCGCTGTTCCACGTCACGGCGGTTCTTGCTCTCCTCCATGTCGATGAAGTCGACAACGATCAGGCCGCCCAGGTCGCGCAGGCGCATCTGGCGGGCGATCTCGTCGGCTGCTTCGAGGTTGGTGCGGGTGGCGGTCTCTTCGATGTCGCCGCCGCGCGTGGCGCGGGCGGAGTTGACGTCGACAGAGACGAGGGCTTCGGTGTGGTCGATGACGATGGCGCCGCCGGAGGGCAGGTTCACCGTGCGGCTGTGGGCCGTCTCGATCTGGTGCTCGATCTGGAAGCGGCTGAACAGCGGCGCGTCATCGCGGTAGCGCTTCACGCGATGGCCCTGGTCGGGCATCACGTGGTTCATGAACTGGTGGGCCTGCTCGAACAGGTCATCCGTGTCGATCAGGATCTCGCCGATGTCGGCGGTGAAGTAGTCGCGGATCGCGCGGATCACCAGGCTGGATTCCTGGTAGATCAGGTAGGCACCCTTGCCGCCCTTGGCCGCCTCGTCGATGGCGGTCCAGAGCTTGAGCATGTAGTTCAGGTCCCACTGCAGCTCGGCGGCGGAACGGCCGATGCCGGCGGTGCGGGCGATCAGGGACATGCCCTTGGGATACTCGAGCTGGTCGAGGTTTTCCTTCAGCTCCTCGCGGTCCTCGCCCTCGATGCGGCGCGACACACCACCGCCGCGCGGGTTGTTGGGCATCAGCACCAGGTAGCGGCCGGCCAGCGACACGAAGGTCGTCAGCGCCGCGCCCTTGTTGCCGCGCTCTTCCTTCTCGACCTGGACCAGCAGTTCCTGGCCTTCCTTGATCGCGTCCTTGATGGTTGCGTTCTTGACGTCGGTGCCTTCGCGGAAGAACTGGCGCGAGATTTCCTTGAACGGCAGGAAGCCGTGGCGGTCCTCGCCGTAGTCGACGAAGCAGGCTTCGAGCGACGGCTCGACGCGCGTCACGACGGCCTTGTAGATATTGCCCTTGCGCTGCTCGCGGCCTTCGATTTCGGTCTCGAAGTCCAGCAGCTTCTGGCCATCGACGATTGCGAGGCGCCGCTCTTCCGGCTGCGTCGCATTGATCAGCATGCGTTTCATGTCATCTCCTCACGCGCCGGGCCGGACCTAACCGCCGCGAACGCGCACGTTCATCGCGCTGTCCGAAGACAGCTCAAGATGCACGGGCGATGGCTGAGAACCGAGGAAGGAATCGCCCTGGACCGAAAGCGCGGCCGACCGGTAGGTCAGCGTGCAGTCGGCGTTGGCGCGTGCGCCGCAGCAGCTGTCATGCGAGCCGAGCCGCCGGCTCCCGCGCGCACCCGCCCGGCATGAGGCCGGGGCAGGGCGGCCACTCCGGCATCGAGCCGGGGCCGCAGGGGGGCGTGTGGGGGGAGGGGCATGCTCATCCGCGTGGGCTGCTGGACGCTGGTGACAGCTCGCTTGGGGCTAGGCCCGGCGTTCTGTCGCCATGGAAACCTTGTTGTCTGCGGGCGCCGTATGCCTTGGGGGCTGCGGGCTCGCGGGGTTCTTGTGTCATCGCTCTGCCGCGTCGGGCGGCGGGCCGTTCACTCACTCGGGGAGGGAACCTGCCGGCCATCGTTCGCGTTGCATCGCCTGGTGACCGCCGGGCTATTTGCTCCGTCGGCCACACGTCACCGTCGCTAAAATCAAAAAAATCAAACACTTACGACAGCAACGTGGTGAAAAGGATTATAGGGGCAGGCCCTGAGGCCCCCGCCACGGGCGAGACAGCCGTCAAGGCTCCGGACAAACCCGCAGTCCGGCGCGTCTTCGTGGACGAAGGCTCGGCCGGCCAGCGGCTGGACAATTTCCTGCTGCGCGAACTCAAGGGCGTGCCGAAGACCCACGTCTACCGGGTCATCCGCGCGGGGGAAGTGCGCGTCAACAAGGGCCGCGCGCAGGCCGACACGCGGCTGGAGATCGGCGACGAGGTCCGCATCCCGCCGGTGCGCGTGCCCGAGAGGATGCAAGCGCCCGCCGCGCCGGCGCGCGAGTTCCCGGTCGTGTTCGAGGATGAGCACCTGCTGGTCATCGACAAGCCGGCCGGCGTGGCCGTGCACGGTGGCTCGGGCGTCAGCTACGGCGTCATCGAGGCGCTGCGACGCGCGCGGCCGACGGCCAAGTTCCTGGAACTGGTGCACCGGCTCGACAAGGAAACCTCTGGTCTGCTGATGATCGCCAAGAAGCGCAGTGCGCTCGTCAATCTGCAGGACCAGCTGCGCGACCGCGAGACTGGCAAGACCTACGCGGCGCTGGTCTGGGGCGACTGGCCGGCCAAGCTCAAGGTCATCGACGTGCCGCTGGTGAAGTTCGTCGGCAGCGACGGCGAGCGCTGGGTGCGACCGGGCAAGGAAAGCGAGGAAGACGCCAAGCGGTCGATCAGCCTCGTCAAGGTCGTGCAGCGGACGAAGGACTTCAGCCTGCTGGACGTGACCATCAAGACCGGCCGCACACATCAGATCCGCGTGCATCTGCAGCAGGCCGGGCATGCCATCGTTGGCGACCCGAAGTACGGGGACTTCGAGCGCAACCGCGAATTGGCCCGTGGCGCGCACAAGTTCGACCGGATGTTTTTGCACGCGCGGCGTTTGACGTTCCAGCATCCGGCGACGGGGGAGACGGTGACGTGCGAGGCCGCGTTGCCTGCCGACTGTCTCGGGTTGCTGGGGGCGGCCGCATGAGGACGGGTTCGTCCAAGGTGTGGATCGCCCGCTGGGCCATGACGGCGATCTTGGTCTTGTCCGGTATTCACGACGCCTCAGCGTTCATGGCGGCCGCACCGCCGCCGTCCATCCAGTTCGAGCGAGGAACAGATCGGTTGACGCGAGACGGCGAAATTCAGGTGGATCGCTTGGCGGTCCTTGCAGCTCGCTGTGGACCCGGGGTGCTGACGCTTCGAGTGCTTACCGCCAAAGGGGTGGTTGCTGCGCCTCGGGCCGTGGCCATTCAGCGGCGATTGAGGCGACTGGGACTGCTGGTTCAGACGGGTGAATGGGCCTTCGACCGTGACGACGAGAAGCCGCGGCCCCGGCAGCCGGCCGTCGTGATCGCTGAGGTCGGCAGTGTGGACGGGCGTTGCGAAGACTACGGGGAGGGCTATGCAAGCGCCGGCTCGGCCCTCTATGGCTGGATTGATGCGCTGGCCCGCCATCTCCACCAGCCGTCAACGCCGTTGCCAGACTTCTGGCAACGGATTTCCGTCGAGGCGAGGCGCGACAGCCTGTCTTTGCCCATGGCGTCGACTGCGCTGTGTGAATGGTCGGACGACTGCGTTAGACATTCAGACGTTGCCATTTGGCTGGCACGTTGGGCAACAGCCGGCACGACGAGCGCGGGAAGGCGAAAGTGGCTTGTTCGTTTGTGGCCTTTGGCCGACGATGCTGAGGCGGAGGATCTCTCGACGGTGTTACGACTCAAGCCGTTGACCGCCGAGCAGAAAGGCTTGGTGGCGGAGGTGCTGGTCGGCAGCAAACTGCCATGGGAGACCATCGAGCGCCGACTGTTGGAGCCGGGTGTCATGCAGGCCTTTGCGGTCGCTCCACCCCAGGGCGATGTGGGGCCGGCCAACCGCGCCTTGATTTCGGCAGCCGTTCGCAGAGACCAGGTGTCTTCGATGGGCCGGCTGGTGGCCGCGGCAGGTGCTGCCAAGGCTTGCTTCATCGACACCGCAATCTACTTCTCCATGGCGAATGCAGAAATGCATGGCGCCATGTCAGCGCAGTTTGTCGAGTGGGCCAAGGTGGGAGCCATCCCTCCGTGGGAGCCGAGACGCGCATTTCGTCCACAGCCGTGCGATCCGACGGGTACGTTGCTGTGGGCGGCCTACTGCGATGAAGACGCAGAGAACCGGGGCCGAGGCCAAAGGACATGGCGGAGCATGCTCGCCGCTGGATTCAAACCTCATCGGCCCACCATCGAGAGGCTGATCGCCCACGGAGCGCCTGAGCATGCTCCGCAGTGGAAGCTGCAGCCCGTGGACAACGAGGCAAATGAGTTCACCTGCGTGGCGGTGAACCGCCCCGCGACAATCTCCCCATGACCACTCGCCCCCGACGCTTCGACCTCATCGCCTTCGACTGGGACGGCACGCTGTTCGATTCCACCGCGCTGATCGCCCGCTGCATCCAGCGTGCGGCCGTGGACATCGGCCTGCCGGAGCCCGAATTCGAGCGGGCCAAGTACGTCATCGGACTGGGCCTGCGTGACGCGCTGGAGCATGCCGTCCCCGGCCTGCCCGAGGAGCGCTATCCCGAGCTGGGCCTGCGCTACCGCCATCACTACCTGGCCTCCGAGCATGAGCTGTCGCTGTTCGACGGCAGCCTGGAAATGCTGGAGGCGCTCAAGGCCCGTCACCACTGGCTGGCCGTCGCGACGGGCAAGAACCGCGTGGGCCTGGACCGGGTGCTGGCGACCAGCCAGCTCGGCCATCTGTTCGACGGCACGCGCACGGCCGACGAGACGCGCTCCAAGCCGCATCCGCAGATGCTGCTGGAGCTGATGCGCGAGTTCGGCGTCGATGCCGAACGCACGCTGATGATCGGCGACACGACGCACGACCTGCAGCTCGCCGCCAACGCCGGCGCGCCCTGCGTGGCGGTCAGCTTCGGCGCGCACGACCACGAGACGTTTGCCGAGTTCAACCCGCTGTTTGTCGCGCACTCGACGCGCGAACTGCATGACTGGCTGATCGAACATGCCTGAGCAGGACGTCGCGCCGCCCCAGCGCCTGTGCACGTCCGCCGAACTGCTGGAGCGCGGCAAGGCCGTCACGTTCGACGTGATCCAGTGGCGCGAGCCGGTGCGGGCCTTCGCGCTGCGCTTCGACGGCCAGGCCGTCGCCTACCTGAACCGCTGCGCCCACGTGCCCACCGAGATGGACTGGCAGGAAGGCGAGTTCCTGGACGGCGACAAGCGCTTCATCATGTGCAGCATCCATGGCGCCGTGTACGACCCCTTGAGCGGTCAGTGCGTCATGGGCCCGTGCAACCGTGGCCGGCTGACGAAGATCGACCTGACCGAGCGCGATGGCGAGGTCTACTGGCACCCCACGCGCGACACCAAACCCGCCTTTGAAGACTGATATGAGCAGCAACTCCGACGACTCCCTGCCCCCGCCCATGCCCGAGCCGGTCGGCGTGCCGCCGGTGGCGCCCCAGCTCTCGTCTCACAGCGAGACGTTGCTGGCCCAACTGGCGGGCGACTTCCTGCGCGAGCGGCGGCTGGAGCGGCGCTGGCGCACGGTGTTCCGGCTGTTCTGGCTGCTGCTGGCGGGGCTACTGGTCTACAGCCTGTGGCTGCAGGGGCGTCATGTCACGCCGTCCACCGCGCCGCACACGGCCCTCATCGAAGTGCGCGGCGAGATCGCCGCCGACACCGAAGCCAGTGCCGAGCAGTTGTTGGCCGCGTTGAAGGATGCCTTCAAGGACGATGCCGCCCAGGCCATCGTGCTGCGCATCAACTCGCCCGGCGGCAGCCCGGTGCAGGCCGGCATCGTCTACGACGAGATCAAGCGGCTCAAGAAGATCTACGACAAGCCGGTCTACGTCGTCGTCGAGGAGATGTGCGCGTCCGGGGCCTACTACATCGCCGCCGCGGCGGACGAGATCTACGTCGACAAGGCGTCCATCGTCGGCTCCATCGGCGTGCTGATGGACGGCTTCGGCTTCACCGGGTTGATGGACAAGGTCGGCATCGAGCGCCGCCTGCTGACGGCCGGTGAGAACAAGGGCATGCTGGACCCGTTCAGCCCGCTGCCGCCCAAGCAGCGCGCCTTCGCGCAGGCGATGCTGGACCAGATCCACGAGCAGTTCATCACCGTCGTGCGCGAGGGCCGCGGCAAGCGGCTGAAGGAGACGCCGGAGACCTTCTCGGGCCTGTTCTGGAATGGCGAGCAGGCCGTGCAGATGGGACTGGCCGACCACTACGGCAATCTCGACTACGTCGCCCGCGAGGTCGTGAAGGCCGAGGACGTCGTCGACTACACGCCGCGCGACAACGTCGCCGAGCGCCTGGCCAAGCGCTTCGGCGCGGCCATCGGCGCGGGCGCCGTGAAGGCGCTCAAGGAGCTGGCGCCGATCCGCTGAGGGTCAGCGCTTCGCGCGGCGGCGGGCCATGCTCGCCGCGAAGAGCCCCAGCCCGACGAGGGCCAGCGACGCCGGCTCGGGCACGCGCTGCACCTTCGCGTTGGTGGTCGTCGTCGGCATCGGCGCGTCGTTGACCTGCACGCTGCTGTTCCAGTCCTTCACGACCACCTGGCCGTTGATCTGGCCCCAGCCGGAACCGACCGTGGCCTGTGTGGCCAGCAACGAGGCGTTGATGCCGCCGTTCAGCGTGATGCTGGTCGCCTCGGGCAGGTTGAACAACACCTGGCCCTTGGCGAAGCCGGTGTAGCCGTGGTTGCCGAAGTCCACCGTCGAGCCGTGGATGTTGATGATGATCTGCGCGCCGCTGGCCAGGCCGTCGATCTCCAGGTTCTTCATCGCGTCTGCGGCGAGGATGTCGAAGACGGCCAGCATCTGGCCGGTGGCGTCGAAGTGCAGCGTGCCCCACTGGTCGACGGCCGAGCCGGTGTTGAGCATGGCGTCCAGCGAGGACGACAGCGTGTTCAGGCGTTGCTGCTCGCTCGCGAAGGCGAAGCCCTGGCCGCTGGCGGTGCCGCCGATGACGTTGCCACTGTTGTTGGGCGTGTAGCTGCCGCCCACCACCGCGCCGCCCCAGATCGTGCCGTTCGTGAAGGCGAGGTTGCCGCCCACCGTCAGGCCCGTGCCGCTGTACAGCGCGTTGGAGCCGGTCTTGGTGTTGATCGAGTAGCCGTTGATCGTCGCGTTGCCGCCGACGGCGACACGGCCTTCTACGTCGCTGCTGGCCACGTTCATGTTGCCGAAGGCGAGCAGGTTGAGGCTGGGGTCCAGGCCCAGGCTGACCGGTGCGGCCTGGGCGGCGGTGGCGGCGAAGAGGGCGGCTGCGAGGGAGAGGAAACGAGGGAAGCGATGCATGGCCGGCAGTCTAGGAAGCGGGCCGGATCTGCATCACGCCTTGTCGAGGGGGTTGGCGGGGCGCTTCGCGAACCAGTTCACGGCCGGCGGGCCGTGCAACAAAAAGGCCGCAGCCGTTTGACGGGCTGCGGCCTTGCGCGGAGCGCTGGTGCGCTTACTGCGTCTTGGTTTCGGTCTTGGCGTCCGCCTTGGCTTCGCCGTGCTTCTTGGCGTGCTTGTGAGCATGCTTGGTGGCGCTGGCGGCTTCGGCCGGGGCGGCTGCCGTTGCGGGCTTGGCGGCCGGTGCAGCCGTGGTGGTGGCAGCCGTAGCGGCGGGCTTCGTGGCGGGAGCCGGCGTGGCGGCCGGGGTCTGGGCCATCGCAACGCCCGAGGCGAGCGTGATGAGGGCGGTGGCGATGGTGGTCTTCAGCGTGTTCATCTTGGGTGCTCCAGGGTGTCGGGTTCAGTTGCTTGGGCTTCGCGAAAGCTTGTGTCCACAACGACGCCTCTGCGGGTCGCGTTGACGGAGTTGCAAAGGTTTACAAGCGCAGAATCAAAACCCATGAGCACCGACTTCCGCTTCGACTGGACCGCCGGCTACGCCAGCCGCCGCAGCCCGCTGTTTGCTCGCAACATCGTGTCGACCTCGCACCCGCTCGCCGCGCAGGCCGGGCTGCGCGTGATGCAGGCGGGCGGCAACGCGGTGGATGCGGCCATCGCCGCGGCGGCCTGCATGACGCTGGTCGAGCCCTGCAGCAACGGTCTCGGCTCGGACGCCTTTTGCATCCTGTGGGACGGCCGGCAGTTGTATGGCCTCAATGCCTCGGGCCCGGCACCGGCCGCGTGGACGCCGGGCTTCTTCGAAGGCCGGGCCATGCCCCGGCGGGGCTGGGGCTCGGTGACGGTGCCCGGTGCGGTGGGCGGCTGGGTCGCGCTCAGCGAGCGCTTCGGCCGGCTGCCGTTCGCGGACCTGATGCAGCCGGCCATCGAGATCGCCGAGCGTGGCTACGCGGTGCCGCCCATCGTGCAGGGCAAATGGGCGATGGCGGCCGCGCTGCAAGAGCTCACGACGCAGCCCGGCTTCGCGCAGGCCTTCCTGCCCCACGGATGCGCGCCGGCGGTGGGCGAACTGTTCCGCTTCGAGGCGGCCGCCCGAAGCCTGAAGCTGATTGCCGCATCAAGGGGCGAGGCCTTCTACCGTGGCGAGATCGCCCAGGCGCTGGCGCGCTTTGCGCGCGACACCGGCGGTGCGTTGACCGAGGCCGATCTCGCCGGCTACCGCCCCGAATGGGTCACGCCGCTGGCCAAGGACTTCGCCGGCCACACGCTGCACGAGATCCCGCCCAACGGTCAGGGCATCGCGGCGCAGATGGCGCTGGGGCTGCTGGCGCATTGCGACGTGGCGGCCCACGCCGTCGACAGCCCCGAGGCCCAGCACCTGATGATCGAGGCGATGAAGCTGGCGTTTGCCGATGTCTACCGCTTCGTCGCCGAGCCTGCCGCGATGGCGGTCAGCCCGGCGCAGCTGCTGGACGACGGCTATCTCGCTGAGCGCGCGAAGCAGATCGATCCGCGGCGCGCCCAGGTGTTCGGGGCCGGCAATCCCGTCAAGGGCGGCACCATCTACCTGACCGCGGCCGACGAATCGGGAATGATGGTCAGTTTCATCCAGAGCAACTACATGGGCTTTGGTTCGGGCCTGGTGCTGCCGGGCTACGGCGTCAGCCTGCAGAACCGCGGCCACTGCTTCACGCTGGAGGCCGGCCACCCCAACCAGGTCGCGCCGGGCAAGCGGCCCTTCCACACCATCATCCCGGCCTTCCTGACGAAGGACGGCGCGCCGGTCATGAGCTTCGGCGTCATGGGCGGCAACATGCAGCCGCAGGGCCATCTGCAGACACTCGTGCGCATGCTCTGCTACGGCCAGAACCCACAGGCCGCCTGCGACGCGCCGCGCTGGCGCTTCAACGAGGGCCTGTCCATCAACATCGAGCCGCACATGCCGGCCGCCACCATCGAGGCCCTGCGCGCGCGCGGCCACGAAATCGGCGATATCCACGACAGCTACCAGGACTTCGGCGCCGGCCAGTTCATCTGGCGGCTGGGCGACCCGGGCGTGGACGGCTACGTCGCCGCGAGTGACCCACGCCGCGACGGCGCGGCCGTGGGCTGGTGATGCTGCAGCCGCTGCGCCTGAACCCCGGCGACGACCTGCGCGCCGCGCTGGAGGCCGGCGCCCCGACCGGCTTCGTCGTGGCCGGCATCGGCAGCCTGGCCCATGCACAGCTGCGTTTTGCCGGCGAGCCGGGTCCGACGCGCATCGAAGGCCCGCTGGAGATCCTGACGCTCAGCGGCAGCCTCACGCCCGACGGCGCCCACCTCCACGCCAGCGTGTCCGATGCTGCCGGCCGCGTGCTGGGTGGCCATGTCTGCGCCGGCTGCGAGGTGCGCACGACCGCCGAACTGCTGGTCGCGCCGCTGCCGGCCGGATCGCTGTCGCGCGCCTTCGACACGGCCACCGGCTATCCGGAGCTGCGCATCGGCGACAGCTGACGGCTGGCTGCGCTGCTAGCATGCACCGATGACCAAGCTGCTCGACCTCGACTGACGGCCCTGACCCTGCCGTCCCGGCGCCCGCCCCGGGTGCTGTCTCTCGTCGAGTCTTGGAGCCGTTGTCGTCATGCTCTCCCGTCTGATTTCCTACTTCGCCCTCGCGCCGCAGGACCTGCTGCGCAATGCCGTCTACCGGCGTCTGTGGACGTCCATCCTCTGTTCCTCCCTCGGTGGCCAGATCACGCTGCTGGCGCTGCCGCTCACGGCCGCCGTGATGCTGCACGCCACGCCCACGCAGATGGGCCTGCTGCAGGCGCTGGAGGTGCTGCCGTTCGCGCTGTTCTCGCTGCCGGCCGGCGTGCTGCTGGACCGCGTGCGCAAGTTGCCGGTCTACATCGGCGGCGAGATCGTGCTGGCCGTGGCCGTCGCGTCAGTGCCGATCGCGGCCTACCTTGGTGTGTTGGGCATGGGCTGGCTGTACCTGGTCGCCTTCGTCATCGGCAGCGTCAACACGACGGCGGGCAGTGCCGCGCAGATCGTGCTGACGCAGGTCGTGCCGCGCGAGCGGCTCGTCGAGGCGCATGCGAAGAACGCGCTGGCGAGCTCGGGCGCCGACGTGGCCGGGCCGGGGCTGGCCGGCCTGCTGATCAAGCTGCTGGGCGCGCCGGTCGCGCTGGCCATCAACGCGCTGATGCTGGCGGCGTCGACCGCCATCCTGCGTGGCGTGCGCGTCAGCGAGCAACTGCCCGCGCGCAAGGCGAGCGACTTCCTGGCGGAGCTCAAGGTGGGCCTGCGCTTCGTGCGCGAGCGGCCGCTGCTCGTCAGCATGGCCATCACCGTCGCGGCCTGGCATCTGTTCCACAACGCGGCGCTGGTGGTGCAGATCCTGCTCGCCACGCGCGAGCTGCACCTGGAACCGCAGACGGTGGGCTGGTCGTATGTCGCCATCGGCGTCGGCACGGTGCTGGCCAGCGTCTTCGGCCATCGCATCAGCCGGCGGCTGGGGCCCGGGCCCTGCCTGGTGCTGGGCTTCTCGCTGTGCGGCGTCGCGTGGCTGCAGCTGGCCTTCGCGCCGGCGGGCGCCTGGGGCGTCGCCAGCTTCGCGCTGATGCTGTTCACGTGGGGCGTGGGCGCGGTGCTGATGTTCATCAATTTCCTGTCGCTGCGCCAGGCCGTCACGCCGGCGCCGCTGCTGGGCCGCATGACCAGCACCGTGCGCTGGCTCATCCTGCTGCCGGCGGCCCCGGGCGCGCTGCTGGGCGGCTGGCTGGGCGAGCACTTGGGGCTGCGTGCCGCGCTGGCCTTTGCCGGCGTGGGCAGCGTACTGACGGCCGTGTGGGCCTGGAACCACCCCGTCATCCGCGGCGTGCGCGAACTGCCCAAGCCGGTGGAGGTGGCCACGGCGTGATCGACCCCGTCCTGATCGACATCCCCGAGCGGCTGGACGGCGAAGGCATCGTGCTGCTCGCGCCGCGTGCCGGACTGGGGGCCGAGCTGGCCGTCGTCATCACGCAGTCGCTGTCGCACCTGCGGCCGTGGATGGCCTGGGCACAAGATGCGCCGACGGCCGAGAGTGCCGAGCTGGTCGTGCGGCGCATGCAGGCCGATTTCATCGCGCGGCGCGACCTCTGCTTCCAGGTCTACGCGTGTCGCGCCGACGGCAGCCCCGGCCGGCTTCTGGGCGGCACGGGCCTGCATCGCATCGACTGGGCCGTGCGTCGGTTCGAGGTCGGCTACTGGATACGGCCCGAAGCAGCGGGGCAGGGGCACGCCAGCGAGGCCGTGCGGCTGCTGACGGCGCTGGCCTTCGGCACACTGGAGGCGCGGCGGGTCGAGATCCGCTGCGATGCGCGCAACCTGAAGAGCCGGGCTGTGGCCGAACGCTGCGGCTTCGAGCTCGAGGGCATCCTGCGGCGCGATGCCCTCGGCGTGGACGGCTCGCCGCGCGACAGCTGCGTCTACGCCCGGCTGGCCTGATCGCGCCGTCTCGTCGCTTGTCTGCAAGCTTGCAGCGCCTGCAGCGGGCTGCCTGTTTCGTCAACCGGCCGAGATAATTGAGGCGCTCAGGCCCGCCCATGCTGAACAGTCTTGCCCTTCGCAGCCGTCGACTCAGGATGCTGATGCTCCTGCTGATCGGCTTCGTTGTCGGCACGCCGATGGTGGGTGGCAACGTCTTCGTCGCGTCGGCGCTGCAGCGCGGTGAGTTCTACGCCGGCCTCGCCGCCGACGCGGTGCCCGATGCCGGCGCGGCGCGGGCCCTGGTGGCCAAGGTCGCCCAGCATGTGCACGCGCATGCGCATAAGTCCGTGGGCAAGCTGACGCTGCTGAACCTCTTCCTGCATCTGAAGGGCATCGCCGCCTGGGCCTTGCCCGGGCCGCTGCCCGGGGCCGGCGACGGCGCCCGGCGTGCCGTTGTCGGCGTGCTGCCGAGATGGCAACTGGTGTTCGCCATCTTCGAGCCCCCCTGGGGCCGTCCTTCGCTGCGCTAGACCGGTCGCGTCCGTCTGGGGCGTGGCCGCCCCTGTCTCGCGCGCGGACCGTGCTCCGGCCTGCGGGGCCGTCCGTCGCGCATGCAACCACGACGGCATGGACGACTCCCTTCACCTCCCCACCGCGGGGGCACGCCGCCCCCGCGGCATCACGCTGCGCGCCCGCTGCGGCCGCTCCCAACGCCGCGTCGCCGACCTCGTCGGCCGCCACGGCCTCGATCCCCACATCCGCATCGACCCCACCGACGCCGGTCTGCAGCTGGCGCTGCGGGACGGTGTGGCCGACGAGCTCACGCCGGGCGGCGACACCCTCGGCCTGGCCGGGCGAATGGCGGCCGCCGACCTCGACCGCGAGATCCTCGTCGCGATGCTGGCCGCGCCGCGCGAGCTCGACTTCCCGAGCGTCGACGAACTCGACTCGGCGCTGCGCATCCGCCGCCACATCGCCGAGGCCGCGGCCCTGACCCAGCTCGCCTTCGATACCGAGGCCGTCGAGCGCCCCGAGGACTGCTGGCGCTACGACGAGGAACACGGCTTCACGCTGCGACCCGGTGTCACGTTGATCGACGCACTGACCAAGGCCACCCAGCCCGGTGTCAGCGGCCGTCGCTACGCCTTCTCGTGCTACCGCGCGACCGAGTACGTGATCCTGCTCGGCCTGGCGCGCGAGCTGGCCGACAGCAACCCGGCGCTGCTGGAGCGGCTGCAGGCGCGCTGGCAGCGCAAGGCCATCATGTCGGGCGCCTTCCACGAGGCCTTCCTGGTCGAGCACGGGTCCATCGAAGCGCCCATGCCGGAGCGCTACTACGTGCCGGGCGACCGGGTCTGGTTCCGCAACCCTGATCCGGTGTCGGCCGACGTGGCCGGCTACGAGGGGTCGTGGGTCATCTACCTCGGTGGTGGCCTGTTCTCGAATTTCTGGGAGCTGGGGGCGCCGTTCACGCTGGAGCGCAAGTGCGTGGAGATCTATCACTGGCGAGACGGTGTGCGGGCCGCGTCCGGCGGCGAGCCGACGATGGACGAGGCGGTCGTCGCGGCGCGCGTGGAGCAGACCCTCGCCGACGCGGCGCTGACCCGCACCATCGTCGAGCGCATGTGGCGGCTGCGCGATCCGCGCGGCGTCTATGCCAGCGGCGGCTGCATCGACGCGTCGCGCGAGTCGACCCGCTTCGTCAGGCCCCAGACTTCGGACATCCGACTGGATGTCTAGCGGCCCGGGCCCAGCGCGTCCACGCGGTCGGTGATGAGGCCGTCGATGCCGTCGGCGATCAGCCGCTCGGCCACCGACGCATCGTTGACCGTGTAGACCAGCGCCCGCCAGCCCCTGGCGTGCAGCCGTTCGATGCGCGCGCGGTCCATCAGCCGCCAGTTCGTGATGACAGCGACCACGCCCAGCGCCTCGGCCGTGTCGGGCCAGCCGTCCCACAACGCGTCCAGCAGCAGCGCGCGGGGCAGCGCGGGGGCGGCGTCGCGGGCGCCTTCGAGCGCCTCGGGCTTGAAGGAGCTAAGCAGCGGCGGGATGGCGGCGCCGGCCCACAGCCGCTCGGCCTCCAGCGCGGCGACCTCGCCGGTCACGCGCTCGAAGCCCGGGCAGGGCTTGATCTCGATGTTGAGCGCGCAGTCGTTGGCCTGGCAGAACGCGGCGATCTGGGTGAGGCGCGGCAGCGGCTCGGCGGTGAACGGCGGGCTGTGCCAGCTGCCGGCGTCCAGCCGGGCCAGCGCCGCCCAGTCGACCCCCGCGGGCGATCCCTGGCCGCTGGTCGTGCGGTCCAGCGTGTCGTCATGCAGCAAAAAGGCTTCGCCGTCGCGGCTGAGCTTCACATCGCATTCGAAGGCTCGGAAGCCGAAACCCGCCCCCAGACGGAACGCCGCCAGCGTGTTCTCCGGGGCGAGCTTGCCGGCGCCGCGATGAGCGAGCCAAAGGGGGTAGGGCCAGGGCTTCATCCAGCGGATTTTGGGGGGAAACCCCCTGCGATACGATCCCAGCCCGCTCCCCTTTTCCTCTATGAACGCCCCGCATCCTCTGATGCCGGCCGCTGCTGAAGCGACCGACACACACGCCGACGCGCCGCGTCTGCGCGAGATTCCGTACAACTACACGTCGTTCTCCGACCGCGAGATCGTCATCCGCCTGCTCGGCTCTCGTGCCTGGCAGCTGCTGGATCAGTTGCGGCTGGAGCGGCGCACGGGTCGATCCGCACGGATGCTGTACGAGGTGCTGGGCGACATCTGGGTGGTGCAGCGCAACCCTTACCTGCAGGACGACCTGCTGGACAACCCCGGCCGCCGCTCGCTGCTGATCGAGGCCCTGCACCACCGACTGGCCGAGGTGCAGAAGCGCCGCGACCCGGCGAGCGACCCGCAGCGCGATGCCGCCGTCGGCGAGCTGCTGACGGCCGCCAAGGCCGCCGTGGCCGAGTTCGCGGCGATGTTCGAGCGCGTGGCCGGTCTGCGCAAGCGCGCGTCCAAGACGCTGGCCAAGCACACCGCCAAGGACAACATCAAGTTCGACGGCCTGTCCCGCGTGTCCCATGTGACCGACGCGACCGACTGGCGCGTGGAGTACCCCTTCGTCGTGCTGACGCCCGACACCGAGGCCGAGATGGCCGGCCTGGTGGGCGCCTGCTTCGAGCTGGGCCTGACCGTCATCCCGCGTGGCGGCGGCACGGGCTACACGGGCGGCGCGGTGCCGCTGGTGTGGAACAGCGCCGTCATCAACACCGAGAAGCTGGAAGCGTTGCGCGGCGTCGAGATGCTCAGGCTGCCGGGCCTGGACCGCGAGGTGCCGACCATCTTCAGCGAGGCCGGTGTCGTCACGCAGCGCGTGGCGGACATGGCCGAGGCCAACGGCTTCGTCTTCGCCGTGGACCCGACTTCAGCCGAGGCCAGCTGCATCGGCGGCAACGTGGCCATGAACGCCGGCGGCAAGAAGGCCGTGCTGTGGGGCACGGCGCTGGACAACCTGGCCAGTTGGCGCATGGTGACGCCCGAGGCCAAGTGGCTGGAGGTGATTCGCCTCAACCACAACCTCGGCAAGATCCACGACGTGGAGGTGGCGAGCTTCGAGCTGCGCTACTTCGATGCCTCCGGCAAGACGCTGGAGAAAACCGAGCGCCTGGACATCCCCGGCCGCGTGTTCCGCAAGGAGGGTCTGGGCAAGGACGTGACGGACAAGTTCCTCGCCGGCCTGCCGGGCATCCAGAAGGAAGGCTGCGACGGCCTCATCACCAGCGCGCGCTGGATCGTGCACCGCATGCCGGCGCACACGCGCACGGTCTGCCTGGAGTTCTTCGGCAACCCGAAGGACTGCGTGCCCAGCATCGTCGACATCAAGGACTACATGTTCTCGATCGCCGATACCGGTGTGCTGCTGGCGGGCCTGGAGCACCTGGACGACCGCTACCTGAAGGCCGTGGGCTACGCGACCAAGAGCAAGCGCGGCGGCTTCCCGAAGATGGTGCTGATCGGCGACATCGTCGGTGACGACGCGGACGCCGTGGCGCGCGCGACGAGCGAGGTCGTGCGCCTGGCCAACGGCCGCTCGGGCGAGGGCTTCATCGCCGTCAGCGCCGACGCACGCAAGAAGTTCTGGCTGGACCGCAAGCGCACCGCCGCGATCAGCAAGCACACGAACGCGTTCAAGGTGAACGAGGACGTGGTGATCCCGCTGCATCGCATGGGCGAGTACACGCTGGGCATCGAGCGCATCAACATCGAGCTGTCGCTGCGCAACAAGCTGGCGCTGGTGGACGCGCTGCAGGCCTTGTTCACGACGGGCAAGCTGCCGCTGGGCAAGAGCGACGACGCTGGCGAGATCCCCAGCGCCGAGCTGCTGGAAGACCGCGTGCAGCAGGCGCTGGCGCTGCTGCGTGAAGTCGGCGGCCTGTGGCAGCAGTGGCTGGACGGGCTGGACGGCGAAGGCTTCTTCGAGCAGCTGCAGACGCACGAGCTGCGCGCGTCGTGGAAGACGCAGATCCTCAAGCCGCTGCAGAACCTGTTCGCCGGCGCGGCCTTCGAGCCGCTGATTGCCGAACTCAAGCGCATCCACAAGGACGTGCTGCGTGGCCGCGTGTGGGTGGCGCTGCACATGCACGCCGGCGACGGCAACGTGCACACCAACATCCCCGTCAACAGCGACAACTACCAGATGCTGCAGACGGCCCACGAGGCCGTGGCGCGCATCATGACGCTGGCGCGCTCGCTGGACGGCGTGATCTCGGGCGAGCACGGCATCGGCATCACGAAGATCGAGTTCCTCAGCGACGCCGAGCTGGCCAACTTCACCGACTACAAGAGAAGAGTCGACCCGGAAGGCCGCTTCAACAAGGGCAAGCTGCTCAAGGATGAGTCGCTGCCGGCCGACCTGCGCAATGCCTACACGCCGTCGTTCGGCCTGATGGGCCACGAGTCGCTCATCATGCAGCAGAGCGATATCGGCGAGATCGCCAACTCGGTGAAGGACTGCCTGCGCTGCGGCAAGTGCAAGCCAGTCTGTGCCACGCATGTACCGCGCGCCAACCTGCTCTACAGCCCGCGCAACAAGATCCTCGCGACGTCGCTGCTGGTCGAGGCCTTCCTGTATGAAGAGCAGACGCGCCGTGGCGTGTCGATCAAGCATTGGGAAGAGTTCGAGGACGTGGCCGACCATTGCACGGTCTGCCACAAGTGCCTGAACCCCTGCCCGGTCAAGATCGACTTCGGCGACGTGACGATGAACATGCGCAACCTGCTGCGCAAGATGGGCAAGAAGACCTGGCGCCCCGGCAACGCGGCGGCCATGTTGATGCTGAACGCGACCAACCCCGAGACCATCAAGCTGGCCCGCACGGCGGTGGTGGGTGTCGGCTACAAGGTGCAGCGCCTGGCCGTGGATCTGTTCAAGCCCGCGGGCCGCAAGCAGTCGAGCGCGCCGCCGGCCACGGTCGGCAGCGCGCCGATCAAGGAACAGGTCATCCACTTCATCAACAAGAAGCTGCCCGGTGGCCTGCCCAAGAAGACGGCGCGCGCGCTGCTGGACATCGAGGACAAGGACTACGTGCCCATCATCCGCCCGCCCGAAAGCGCGAGCGAGACCGAGGCCGTGTTCTATTTCCCCGGCTGCGGCTCCGAGCGGCTGTTCAGCCAGGTGGGCTTGGCCACGCAGGCCATGCTGTGGCACGCCGGCGTGCAGACGGTGCTGCCGCCCGGTTATCTCTGCTGCGGCTACCCGCAGCGTGGTTCGGGCCAGTTCGACAAGGCCGAGAAGATGATCACCGACAACCGGGTGCTCTTCCACCGCGTCGCCAACACGCTGAACTACCTGGACATCAAGACCGTGGTGGTGAGTTGCGGCACCTGCTACGACCAGCTGCAGGGCTACAAGTTCGAGGACATCTTCCCCGGCTGCCGCATCATCGACATCCACGAGTACCTGCTGGAGAAGGGCATCACGCTCGGCTCCAAGACGAGCTACCTGTACCACGACCCCTGCCACACGCCGATGAAGCTGCAGGAGCCGATGAAGACGGTGAAGGCGCTGGTGGGCGAGAACGTCGTGAAGAACGAACGCTGCTGCGGCGAGAGCGGCACGCTGGCCGTCACGCGGCCGGACATCTCGACGCAGGTTCGCTTCCGCAAGGAAGAGGAACTGCGCAAGACCGAGGCCAAGCTGCGCGAGAGCGGCAAGGTCGGCGCCGACGAGAACCTGAAGATCCTCACGTCATGCCCCAGCTGCCTGCAGGGCCTGACCCGCTACGGCAACGACCTGCAGAACGGCCTGCTCGAGGCCGACTACATCGTCGTCGAGATGGCGCGCCAGATCCTCGGCGACAACTGGCTTCCGGACTACGTCAAGAAGGCCAATGAAGGCGGTATCGAAAGGGTGCTGGTATGACCAGAGCCAGTTGCGGCGAGGCTCATGCCCGCCTTGGCGGGCGTGAAGCTGGCGTAGCCAGCAGCCGGAGCCAGAACTGGATGCCGGACTATGTGGCCAAGGCCAATAACGGCGGCATCGAGCGGGTGCTGGTGTGAGCTGTGTGCTGTGCGACAGCGACGGCGGCTTGATCGTCGTTCGTACCGAAAAGTTCCGCGTCATCCGAGTCGTCGATGGCGAGGAGGCGCGGCGCTTCCCGGCGTTCTACCGGCTCATCTGGAACGACCATGTCGCCGAGTTCAGCGATCTGTCGGTCGCAGACCGGCATGCATGCATGGACGCCGTCGCCGAGATCGAGCGCGTGCTGAGATCCCTGCTGCATCCGACCAAGGTCAACCTGGCCGCGCTGGGCAATGTCGTGCCGCATCTGCACTGGCACGTCATTGCCCGCTTCGACTGGGACAGCCACTTCCCCGCGCCCGTCTGGGCCGCAGCCCAGCGCGACGAGGTGCCGGGCGGCGCGGCCGCGCGTCTGGCGCAGCCGCTGGTGGCGGTGGACGCCGCCATCTTGCAGGCGATCAGCCGCTGATGCGGATGCCGCGCGCGCCGGCGGTGCGCGTGGTGTTGTCGTTCACCGGCGCGTCCGGGTCGATGAAGTCGACGCTGAAGCGATAGAGCTGCGTGCCGGCGCTGGCCTGGGCGCAGTTCAGGCGGTTCACGGCGTGGCGCACGCTGCGAGCCACGCTGTAAGAGACGCCCTTGGCGTCGACGGCGTCGACGTGGCCGTTCTCCAGCACGAGTTGCACCTTGACCTCGCCGTAGCGGCCCTCCGTGGCCCAGGTGCGTGCCAGCGCGCCTTGCAGCTGGTCAGCGATGGTGTTGCAGGCGGCATGCACGTCGTAGCGCGGCGTGGCCTCGACGACGCGGCCGTGCACCTCGACGCGCTCCAGCTCGTCTGCCATTGCAGGCCCGGCGGTGAATGCCAGCACGGCAAGGCTTGCGAACAGGCGGGTGGAAGTGATTGCGGACATGACGGACTCCTGGTGTTGCGTTGGGGCTGGAGACGCGGAATTGCGTCGACCTGTGTTCAGGCTAGTTGCGCGGTTATCGATGCCCAACCTGCAAGCGATGAGTTGCTGCCCGCATGCGATGGTCCGCAGAAAAACGCGGCTGAGCTGATTTCGCGCCGCCATCGTCCGTTCACCGTTGCCCATGCCGTTCGTCATGAACTTCTCGTCGGGGCAGGCCCACTCGGGCGGGGGGCGCCTGCGGCTGCAGCGATGTCGGCGTGTCGGGCACGTTGAGCAGCGTGTCTGCTGGCCGCGCCCACCGAATCGGTGTCGACAGTTGGACCGGCGGCTAGCCCCTGTTGGCCGTGCTCGGCGCCTGTTCCGGCTTGGCCTTGATGGCCGTGGCACCTTCAAGGCTTCTCCGGCGAACGAGATACCACGCCGCGGGCATGACCAGCAGGCTCAGCAGCGGCGCGGTCACCATGCCGCCCACCATGGGGGCGGCAATGCGTGTCATGACCTCGGAGCCGGTGCCGTGGCCAAGGAGGATGGGCAGCAGGCCGGCCATCACGACGGCCACGGTCATGGCCTTGGGGCGCACGCGCAGCACCGCGCCCTCGCGGATGGCGGCGAGCAATGTCGCCTCGTTGTCGGGCTCCCCTTCTGCCAGGCGCCGGGACCAGGCGTTCTGCAGGTAGACCAGCATGACGACGCCGAACTCTGCGGCGAGGCCGGCCAGCGCGATGAAGCCCACGGCCGTGGCGACCGAGACGGCATGACCCAGCACCCAGACCAGCCAGAAGCCTCCCACCAGCGAAAACGGCACGGCGGCCATGACGAGGGCCGCATCACCTGCCGAGCGGAACAGCAGGTAGAGCAGCACGAAGATGACGGCCAGCGTGACCGGCACGACGAGCTTGAGCCGTTCGGCGGCGCGCTCCAGGTACTCGAACTGGCCGGACCACGACACGGCATAGCCGGCCGGAACGATCACCTGGGATTGCACGGCAGCCTGCATGTCGCGCACGACGGAGCGCAGGTCGCGGCCTCGCACGTCCACGTAGACCCAGCCGGACAGGCGCGCGTTCTCGCTGCGCAACATGGGCGGCCCGTCCTCGACGGCGACACGGGCCACGTCCTGCAGCAGTACGGTGGCGCCGCGCTCGGTGACGAAGGGGAGCTGGCGCAGGCGCTCCAGCGAGTCGCGGATCTCGCGCGGGTAGCGCAGGTTCACGGGGTAGCGCTCGCGGCCCTGGATGACCTCGCCCACGTTGTCGCCGCCGATGGCGGTCGAGACGACGGCCTGCACGTCGGCGACGGACAGGCCCAAGCGCGCGGCGGCGGCGCGATCCACGTCGACGTCGATATAGCGCCCGCCGGTCAACCGCTCGGCCAGTGCGGACGAGACACCCGGGACACCCTTCACCGCGGCCTCGATCTGCGTCGTGAGCTTGTCCAGCGTTGCCAGGTCGGAGCCGGCGACCTTGATGCCCACGGGGCTCTTGATGCCGGTGGCCAGCATGTCGATGCGGTTGCGGATGGGAGGCACCCAGACGTTGGACAGGCCGGGCACCTTCACCACGCGGTCCAGCTCCTCGACGAGCTGGTCGGGCGTCATGCCCGGGCGCCACTGCTCGCGCGGCTTGAAGCGGATCGTCGTCTCGAACATCTCCACGGGTGCTGGATCGGTGGCTGTGTCGGCGCGGCCCGCCTTGCCGAAGACGCGCTCGACTTCGGGCACGGTCTTGATGAGACGGTCCGTCTGTTGCAGCAGCTCGGCCGCCTTGGCCACCGACAGGCCCGGCAGCGCCGAGGGCATGAAGAGCAGGTCGCCTTCGTCCAGCGGTGGCATGAACTCGCCGCCAATTCGCGCTACCGGGACGACGGTGATGGCCAGCACCAGGGCGGCAGCGAGCAGCGTCGTCTTCGGCCAGTGCAGCACCATCTCCAGCGCCGGCCGGTAGGCGGCCATCAGCAGGCGGTTGACCGGGTTGGCCGTTTCCCTGGGGATGCGGCCGCGGATGAGGTAGCCCATCAGCACCGGCACGAGGGTCACGGACAGGCCCGCCGCCGCCGCCATCGCATAGGTCTTGGTGAAGGCAAGTGGCGCGAACAGCCGCCCCTCCTGCGCCTCCAGCGTGAACACCGGCAGGAAGGACAGCGTGATGACGAGCAGCGAGAAGAAGAGTGCCGGCCCCACCTCCACGGCGGCCTGGGCGATCAGCTCCCAGCGCTCGGCCAGCGTCGGCATGCGGCCCTGCCGTTCCCCGAAATGCTCCAGGTGCTTGTGCGCCGCCTCCACCAGCACGACGGAGGCGTCCACCATGGCCCCCAGGGCGATGGCCACGCCGCCCAGCGACAGGATGTTGGCGCTGACGCCCTGCGCGTGCATGACGATGAAGGCTGCAAGCACGCCGACCGGCAGGGTGACGACGGCGACCAACGCCGAGCGCAGGTGGAACAGGAACACCGCGCAGACGATGGCGACGACGATGAACTCCTCGGCCAGCTTGAGCTTGAGGTTGTCCAAGGCGCGGTCGATGAGCTGCGAGCGGTCGTAGGTCTCGACGATCTCCACGCCCTTCGGCAGGCTGGACTTCAGGGCTTCCAGCTTCGCCTTCACGGCGGCAATCACGGAGCGCGCGTTCTTGCCCGAGCGCATCACCACGACGCCGCCCGTCACCTCGCCTTCGCCATCCAGCTCGGCCACGCCGCGGCGCATCTCGGGCCCCCACTGAACGCGGGCTACATCGCGCAGCAGCACGGGCGTGGCGCCGGTCACTGCGATGGGGAGGCCCCGAAAGTCCTCCAGCGATTTCAGGAAACCGCGCGAGCGAACCATGTACTCGGTCTCGGCCATCTCCACGACCGAGCCACCCGAGGACTGGTTGCCCTGGCGCAGCGCCTCGGCCACACGGGCCTGCGTGACGCCCAGTGCTCGCATGCGGTCAGGGTCCAGCACCACCTGGACCTGCTTGACCATGCCGCCGATGCTGGCGACCTCGGCCACGTCGGACACGGTCTTCAGCTCGAACTTCAGGAACCAGTCATTCAGTGCGCGCAACTGGCCGATGTCGGTGTGCCCGGTGCGGTCCACGAGGGCATATTCGTAGACCCAGCCAACACCGGTCGCATCGGGCCCGAGGGCTGCGGTGGCGCCGGCCGGCAACCGGCCCTGCACCTGGTTCAGCGACTCGACGACACGCGAGCGCGCCCAATAGGGATCGGTCCTGTCGTCGAACAGCACGTAGACGAAGGAGTCGCCGAAGAAGGAATAGCCACGCACCGTCTTCGCGCCGGGGACGCTGAGCAGCGTCGTGGTGAGGGGATAGGTGACGAGGTCTTCCACCACCTGCGGCGGTTTGCCGGGGTAGGTGGTGCGCACGATGACCTGGGTGTCGGACAGGTCGGGCAGTGCGTCGACAGGCGTGCGAGCGGCCGACCACAGGCCCGTCGCGACGAGGAACGCCGTGGCGATCAGCACCAGAATGCGGTTGGACACGGACCATCGGATCAGGGCGGCGATCACTGCGCACTCTCCTTCGGCATGGACGCGGCCGGGGGCGCGGACAGGGCGCCGAGGGCGGACTTCAGTCGCGCCTCCGAGTCAACCAGGAACTGGCCGCTGGTGACCACCCGCTCGCCTTCGACCAGGCCTTGCAGCACTTCGACGTCGTCGCCCAGCTCGGCACCCAGCTTGAGCTCGCGTGGCTCGAAGCCGCCGCCATCGCGGCGCACCAGGGCGACGGCCCGCGTGCCGGTGCGGATGACGGCCTCGGCCGGCACCACCAGTCGCGTGGCCTGCGCCTCGTGCAGCTGAAGGCGCAGCAGCATGCCGGGCAGCAGCCGGCCGTCGCGGTTGTCCACCTCGAAGCGGGCCTGCAGCGTGCGCGTCGCAGCGCTCACCTGCGGCAGGATCTCCCTCAGCTCGCCGTCGAAAGTACGCGAGGCATCCGCCTGAAGCGTAGCGCTCACCTTCTGGCCGCGCCTGAGGTTCAGGGCCTGCGCCTCGGGCACGTCGACCACGGCCCAGACCTTGCTCAGCCCGGCAATGCGGAACAGCGTCATGCCCGGCGTGACGGCCATGCCCTCGCGCACACCCAGCTCCGCGACGACGCCGCCCAGCGGCGCATTCAGCGTGTAGCGAGCCTGGGCGGTGCCGGCCGCTTCGCTCTGCTGCACCAGTGCGTCGGGCACGGACAGGGCGCGCAGGCGCTCGCGGGCGGCAGCCACCAGCTCCGGCGCGGCGCCGCTGCGCTTCAAGGCCAGCCACTCGTTCAGCGGTGCAAGCCAGTCGGGCGCATAGACGGTGGCCAGCGGCTGGCCGACACGCACCGTCTCCGCCGGCGCGCGCACGGCCAGACGTTCGATGTAGCCGGCCACGCGCGTCTGCACGGCAGCGGTCAGCCGCTCGTCGAACTGGACGCTGCCCACCGCGTCAAAGCTGGAGGCGACCTGGGCGTGGCGAACAGCAGCGGTGCGAATGCCGAGGTTCTGCTGCACCGTGGCGCTGACCTTCACGCCACCATCCGCGCCACCTTCGTCCGCGTAGACCGGCACCAGCTGCATGTCCATGAAGGGCGACTTGCCGGGCTTGTCGAAGCGTGGGCCGGGCACCATCGGGTCGTGCCAGTACAACGGCTTGCGGTCGGTGGCGGCACCTGTTGCGACGGTTGCAGCTTGGCTCGCGCGGCCGACGTAGTAGCCGCTCGCGGCGAGCAGTGCGCCGGTGGCGACGGCAGCGAGGATGAATGGGGCGTGCTTCACAGGACACTTCCTTCGGCAAGGGGTTTGAAGGTGAGCTGGGCCTGGATGCGCGCGAGTTCACGTTGCAGGGCGAGGTGCTTGCGTTCGGCTTCCAATGCTTGACGGCGGGCCTCGAAGACGGCGCTCAAGGGCGCCTGGTTGCTGCGATACCCGGCCAACAACGCTTCCGTGCGCTGGCGCGCCGGGATGGTGACGGCGGTCTCGAAACGGACGACGCGTTGTGCCTGGCGCTCGGCATCACCCGACAGTGCCTGGTACTCGGCCGTCGCGGCGCGGGTCGCCTCCGCCAGCTCGGCCTCGGCCTTGTCCACGAGGGCCAGGCGTGCCGCCGTCTCGCGGTCCTGCCGCTGCGACGGCGCGATCTGCAGCGGGATGCTGACGCCGATCGACACCATGTCCGAATAGCCGGTGCGCTGGCCATAGGAGACCGCCCAGGTCCAGTTGGCGTGGCGCTCCTGAGCGGCGACGGTCGCGTTGCCGCGTGCCACCTCCACGTTGCGCCTCGTCACGGCCACCTCGGGATGGCGAGCCACATAGTCGGCCTCGGTCGGCATGACGAAGACAGGCCCCGTGGCCAGTGCGTCTGGCCGGTAGCCTGCCCAGCGCTGCAACGAGGCGAAGGCTAAGGCCTGCCGCTGGCGGGCCTCGGCGCTGTCGTCCTCGGCCATGCCTTGGGCCGCAGCCAGCTGCAGCATGTCGGCGCTGCCTCCCCCGGCTGCAGCCAGACGGGCACGGGCGGTGTCGAGCTCCTCGCGCAGATGGTGCTCGGCCTGCGTGGTGAGCTTCAAGGCTTCGCCGGCATACCAGGCGTCGACATAGGCCATGGCCGCCTGCAATCTGGCCTCGGCTTGGGCGGCAGCCGCTTGCGCCTCTTCGACGCCGGCCATCGCGCGTGCAGCAGCCTCGCGCGCGGCGCGCTTGTCGGCGGACACCCATTCCTGGCTGAAGCCGACGCGCTTGGTCGTCATCGATTCGCGATTCGTGCTCAGCCTGTCTGGGCCGGTGACAGGCAGGTTGTCGATGCCGGCGCTGAACACCGGGTCGGGCAACTGGCTGGCGGCGCGGGACGATTCGGCGGCGCTCATGGCGGCAGCATGGCGGGCGCGAGCGGCCTCGGATCGTTGGGCGGCCAGGCGGATAGCCTGGTCGAAGGACAGCGGCTCAGCGCCGACGAGGGCGGGCAGCCATGCGGCCGCCACGGCGGCGGCGCACAAAAGGAATCTGGACATGGGAACTCCGAAGACGAGCGGGAGCGTTGCTGGCATGCGGACAAGCCGCGGCAGCGCCGGTCAGTCGACGGAGCAGGTCAGACGCGGAGTCTGAGCGTGGAGAGGAACAGCGGGTCAGGAGGCGGCTGGGCCTCGCGGGTGGCGGCCGGAGGTACCGCCGTCTGCGCCGCCTCGGCCTGGAGTGCTAGCGGCAGTTCCAGTACCTGAACGAGCGCAGGCAACGAGGCGACAGGCAGTTTCGCCGCCTCAAAGCTCTGGCCCGGATCGGCCGCATGCAAGTGGCACAGGGCTGGCTGCCGGTCGTCCATGCGGTCGCAGGGCTGGCCAGCGGCCATCATCTTCGCCATGGCCTGTCCATCCGCCTGCGCAGGGCAGACGTACGCAGCCAACGCCAACTGCGAGAACAGCAGCGACAACACCACCATGAAGGCGGTGCCGAGACGGTGCAGGCGTTGGCGGGACATCGCGAGCCAGTCTAGCGCGTACGAAGTGGAGCGCTTCCGGCATCGAGGAGATCCGTTGAGCCAAGTCAGACGAACGCGCCGAAGGCCGCCACCGCGGCAAATCCTCGCGCTTGCCCGCCAGGGCGCCACCCGGCCAGGCGCATGGAGCGGTCGGGGTTCAGGTGGCGGCCCGAGGTGCACGGAAGCGCCGGCGCACGCACAAAACAAAACAAAACAGGCCTCCCGGGGGAGGCCTGTCCATGTGCGAGGCAGCCCGGCTTATTCGCCCGGCTTGGCTTCGGCCTTGCGCTCCAGCGGCGCCTTGGATGCGATGACTGGCTGGCCCTTGAGCTTGTTCAGGGCCTGCACCAGCGGGAAGTCCTCGGCCGAGCCGAACTCGGGCAGCGGCTTGGGCGGCTCGGCGCGCTTGGCGTACTCGGCCTCCAACTTCTGGCGGGCTTCCTCGCGGGCCTTCTGGCGCGCTTCGGTGTCTTCCTCGGGGCCGTTGTTCAGATGCTTCTCGAGATCGGCTTCGCGGGTGCGCAGCGCGGCGAAGACGTTGCCTTCGGCGGTCTCGTCCAGCGCGACGTCGGGGACGATGCCCTTGGCCTGGATGGAGCGGCCGCTCGGCGTGTAGTAGCGCGCCGTGGTGATCTTGATTGCCGTCTCCGGGCCCAGCTGGCGCACGGTCTGCACCGAGCCCTTGCCGAAGGTCTGGGCGCCCATGATGATGGCGCGGTGGTGGTCCTGCAGCGCGCCGGCGACGATCTCGCTGGCGCTGGCCGAGCCTTCGTTCACCAGCACCACCAGCGGCACGTTCTTCAACGCGGCGGGAAGGCGCTTGAGCGGGTCGTCACCGCCGCGGCGGCGGTAATCGTCCGGGTTGGCCTTGTAGCTCGCCTTGGACTCGGGGATCTGGCCGTTGGTCGACACGACCTCGACGTCCTTGGGCAGGAAGGCGGACGAGATGGCGACGGCGCCGTCCAGCAGGCCGCCCGGGTCGTTGCGCAGGTCCAGCACGAGGCCCTTCAGGTGGGGCTCCTGCTTGTAGATCTCTTCGAGCTTCTTGGCGAAGTCGTCGACCGTGCGGTCCTGGAACTGGCTGACGCGCAGCCAGGCGTAGCCGGGCTCCATGACCTTGGCACGCACGCTCTGGACCTTGATCTCCTCGCGGGTGATGGTCACGGGGAAGGTGCGGTTCTCGGCCTTGCGGTAGATCGTCAGGCTGACCTTGGTGGCCGGGTCGCCGCGCATCTTCTTGACGGCCTGGTCGATGGACATGCCGCGCACGGCGGTGTCGTCGATGCGGCTGATCAGGTCACCGCTCTTCAGGCCGGCGCGGAAGGCGGGCGAGCCTTCGATGGGGGAGACGATCTTGACCAGGCCGTCTTCCATGCCGATCTCGATGCCCACGCCGACGAACTTGCCGGACGTGCCTTCGCGGAATTCCTTGAAGCTCTTCTTGTCGAAGAACTGCGAGTGCGGGTCCAGGCCGGCCACCATGCCGCCGATGGCGTCGTTGATGAGTTTTTTCTCGTCGACGGGCTCGACGTACTCCGCCTTGACGAGGCCGAAGACCGCAGCCAACTGCTGCATTTCGTCCAGGGGCAGGGGGGACAGGGCGCTGCGCGCGTTGGCCTGCAGCTGCATCGTGGTCAGTGCACCCGCGACGGCACCGAGGGCAACCCAACCGGCGACTTTCAATTTGGAGCTCATGAGGCCGAGTCCTCTATCAACGTGATCCTGCAAAAACAGCTTGACAGGTGGGCCAAGTGTAGCCCTGGGGGGTAGAGGCGACGCCCGATTTACCCCACAGAAACCCTTCAAATCGGGCTCGGAGTGATGAATTACGCGGGCGTTACTTCCCGGGAACGAAGCGGGCGCCGGTGCCGGAGGGCAGGGCGGGCGCGGCCCCCTTTCAGCAGCGCAGCTTCTGCCCGGCCAGCGAGCAGGTGGCCAGCGGCTGGCCCAGCGTGTCGAAGGCCTGCACGCGCCAGCCCTGAGGCGTGGCGGTCAGCAGCGTGAAGCCGAAGTCGGTGTGGCTCTCGAAGGTTTCCAGCCGCGCGCCGGGCAGCGGCTCGGTCTTCAGTGCGGCGGCGGCGTTGAGGCGGCCGGACGCGGCCGAGCCGCCGTTGCCGATGACGAGGCTGGCCGGCTGGTTGCTCGCGAAGCCCAGCGCCTGGTGGATGTGGATGTGCCCGGCCAGCGTGGCCTGCACGCCGGGCGGGAACAGGCGCGCACCGAAGGCCTCCTGCAGCAGCGGTGTCAGGCCGGAGTGGCCCTGGCCGGGCTGGCCGCTCGCGCTGGGGCTGAAGGCCAGGCTGGGGTGGTGGCTCAGGAACAGGCTTTGCGCGCGGTTGCCGGCCAGGTCGGCGACAACGTCCAGCTGCCGGCGCCAGTGCGCCCAGGCGGCGGAATCGGGCGGCGGCGCGGCGCTGCCGACCTCCGACGTGTCGAAGACGATGAGCTGGCTGCGCGGCGACAGCGGTACCGGGAAGGGCGTCGTGAAGTCGCCGTCGTTGATGCCCTCGGCGGCCGAGGCGCAGGCGCGTGCGGGGCCGGTCTCGGCATCCAGGTAGCGTAGCCAGCCCTGGCCGGCTCGCGCACAGGCCTCGTGGTTGCCGCGCACGAAGACCCAGGGCACCGCAGCCAGCAGCGCCCTGGCGGGCTGGAAGAAGTCGGCCTGCCAGGTGTCGTCGCCATAGCCCCAGGGGCTGCTGGCGCAGCTGCCCATGCCGGCTGGGCAGGGGCTCTCGCGGTAGAGGTAGTCGCCAACGTGGATGACGAGGTCGGGCTTGAGCGCCAGGGCCCGCGCCAGCACGCGCGGGAAGGGCCAGCCGGACGCGTCGTTGCAGGGCTGGAAGGCTTTGCCGGAGGCCTTCAGGCGGCAGCCGGTGTCGCCCATGACGACGATGCGGCGCATCTCGGCGGCCGGTGCGTGCAGCGTGACGCCGCCGACCTGCACGCTGGCGGCGCCGGCCGGCCAGGGTGCCTCGCAGGCGCGCAGCGTGAAGTCCGTCGGCTTGTGCTGCGGTTGCGTGTTGCCGGGCGGCGGGGGCTGCTCGCCGGGGGCGGCGCGCTCCTGCATCGCGACGAGGCTGCTGCCCCAGCGCAGCGAGGGGCAGGCTTCGCCCGTCAGCGCGCGCACGACCCAGCCAGGGCCGGTCGCGGCCTGCACCCAGGCCTGCTGCAGGCCCACGGGCGCGGGCGCCTGCGCGGCAGGTGGCGGCTGGTTTGCACAGCCGGCCAGCGCAGTCAGGGCGGCCAGCCAGGAGAAGAAACGCGCGCGATGAATCATGTGTTGATCAACAGTGTGAGCGGCGCCAGATTAGCGCCCTCGTGGCGGAGCGGAGCCGGTAGATTGCCGGCCACCCCCAAACTTCGGCGTTCGTCATGCCTGCTGTCCGTCGTCTGACCCTGCTCGCCCTGGCCCTCTCGTCGTCGGCGTTCGCCGCGCGGATCGGCACCATCCCGCCGGCCGAGGCGCTGACGGCCCAGCGCGTCGCCGCATTGCCGGCCGCCGAGCGTGCACCCTGGGCCGCCTACCTGGCTCGCTCCGACGCTCAGCGCGCCGCCGATCGTGCCGCGCTGGCCGCCGAGCGCCAGGGCCTGACAACGCTGCCGCCGACGCCCGCGGGTGGCCACAGCGAAGGCAGCATGCCGCTGGACAAGCCGGCCGCCTGGTACGCCAGCGAGCCGGCGCTGCGCGTGGCCCGCAACATCCTCAGCTTCCAGACGCCGGCCGGCGGCTGGGGCAAGAACCAGCCACGCGACGCCGCGCCGCGCGAGCGCGGCCAAGCCTACGTTGCCGACAACAACCTCAAGAAGCCCACGCCCGACGACTTCGATCTGGCGAAGGACCCGCAGTGGAGCTACGTCGGCACCATCGACAACGACGCGACGATCACCGAGATCCGCTTCCTCGCCCGCGTGGCCGCGCAGCAGCCCGGTGATGCCGGCGAGCCCTACCGCCAGAGCGCGCAGCGCGGCCTGGCCTACCTGCTGGCGGCGCAGTTCCCGAACGGCGGCTGGCCGCAGGTGTGGCCGCTGCAGGGCGGGTACCACGACGCGATCACGCTGAACGACAACGCCGTCGTCGAGGTGGCCGAATTGATGGGCATGGTGGTGCACGGCGAGGCGGATCTGGGCTTCGTGCCGCCTGCGCTGAAGACCGCGGCTGCGGTGGCCGAGGAGCGCGCCGTGCAACTGCTGCTGGCGACGCAGGTCCGCATCGACGGCAAGCCCGCGCTGTGGGCGCAGCAGCATGACGCGCTGACGCTGGCGCCGACCTCGGCACGCAACTACGAGCCGCCGGCGCTGTGCAGCGGCGAGAGCGCCCGCGCGCTGGGCTACCTGATGAGTGTGCCGAATCCGTCGCCTGCCGTGGTGGACGCGGTGAAGGGCGGCATCGCGATGCTGAAGTCGCTGGCCGTGCGCGACGTCGCCTTCGTCAGGGTGGACGACGCGCGCCGGCTGGTGGCCAAGCCGGGTGCCGGCCCGCTGTGGGCGCGCTACTACGACGCGACCACGCTCAAGCCCGTGTTCGGCGACCGCGACAAGAGCCTGCACGATGACGTCAACGACCTCAGCGCCGAGCGCCGCAACGGCTATGCCTGGTGGGGCACCTGGCCGATGAAGACGCTGGCGGCCTACGACGCCTGGGCGGCCAGGCATCCCTGACCGCCCGGGCCGGCGGGCTGCGATCAGAACTCCGCCTTGGCCGACAGCTGCCAGCTGCGCGGTGCCTGGAAGGTGTACTGGTCGTACTTGGCGACCTTGGCGGGGCTGATCGACGTCACGTCCTGCTTGTTCATCAGGTTGAAGACGTTGAGCTGCAGCTTCAGCCCGCGCACGCCCCAGCCCAGGCCGGTGAAGCGGTAGGAGAGGCTCAGGTCGGTGTTGGTCGTCGCGGCGATGCGGTAGGTGTCGTACGCGGCCGGGTTGGTCGCGTCGTAGTCCTGCTGGTAGCTGCGGCCGGTGCGCTTGAAGATCAGCGAGGCGCCCCAGGGACCGCTGTTGTACAGGGCGCCCAGCGCCGCCGTCGAGTCGGGCGCGCCGGAGATGGTCTTGCCCGTGTCGTTGGCGGTGGCCTTGTTGATGGAGCCGTTCACGTAGGCCGCGATGCCGTTGCCGATCAGCCAGGTCGCCTGGCCTTCCACGCCCTTGTAGACCGCGCCGCCGATGTTCACGTAGGCCGCCGCCGTGCCGCCCAGGCCGTTGGAGACGTACTTGTTCGTGAAGTCGATCTTGTAGAGGTCGGCGTCCCAGGTCAGCGCGGCGCTCTTGCCGACGATGCCGAGCTGGTAGTTGGTGGACTTCTGCGGGTCGCTGCTGTTCTTGGTCGGGTCGGCGATGTAGAAGGACTTCAGGTCGGGGATCTGGAAGCCCTTGGCGACCTGCGCGTAGGCGGCCAGCCCGCTGCCCAGCTGCTGGTTCAGCGTCAGGAACGGCAGGTTGGCCGTGTAGTTCATGCTGGCGTTCTGCGGCACGCGCGTCGTCTGGTTGACGAGGGCGCTGACCGAACGCGTGATGTCCGCGTGCTTGAAGCCCGGCGTGACGGTGGTGCCCTGCAGCGGCTCCCACTCGAATTCGACATAGGGCTGGAAGGACGAGATCTTGGACTGCTGGTCGAACAGCACGCTGGGGTTCTGCACCGGCGTGGGCTTGGTCTCGCGCGGGTCGCGCACGCCCAGTGTCAGGTCGAGGTCGTACTGGTGGCGGTCGGTGTCCGAGCTCTCCACCCAGGCGCCGGCGCGCAGCAGGCCGGCGTCGAGCTGCGTCTCGGTGCGGAAGATGCCGCCGGTGACGCGGTACTTGTTCTGCTTGTCGATGCCGGGGATGTCGGTGTTGCCCTTGGGGCCGGCCTTGGTGCCGGGCGCGGTGGCGCCGGTCGGGTCGGTCGACGAGATGGTCTGGTTGTCGTAGCTGTAGGTGTAGACCTGGGCTTCGCTCGAGAAGGTGGTCGACCAGCGCGAGCGCAGGCGCAGGTACTCGAAATCCGTCGCCTTGGCCGTGTGGTTGAAGCCGGTGTAGTTGAAGCTGGTCGGGTCGTCGTTGAGGCTGTAGTTCTTGCCGTATTGCGCGACCTGGTCCAGCGTCGGGCCCTTGCTGTTGTCGGGCTGCACGTAGCGGATGCGGTTGATGGACGCGAAGCCGGTCAGTGTGTGGCGCTCCGACAGCGGCAGGTCCACCTTCAGCGTCACGTTGTTGCTGCCGATGTGGTTGCCGGTCAGGTAGCCGTCGGAGGACAGGCGCTGCACATTGAGCTGCACCGTGGCCTTGTTGAACTGGGCCAGCTGGCCGCTCTCCAGCGAGACGCCGACGAGGCGCGTGTTCCACGTGCCGAAGGAGGTGAACACGCTGCCGCCCGCTTCCTTGTTCGCCTGTTTGGAGAACAGGTTCAGCGAGCCGCCGAAGGTGGCGAAGCCGAGGTTGCTGGCATTGCCCGGGCCGCGTTCGACGACCGCGCCACCGATGACGGCGCCGGGGAAGAAGGACGTGGAGTGGTGGGCGGGGTTGTTGGTGTCACCCCAGGGAATGCCGTCGAAGGTGATGTTGTACTGGTCGTCGCTGAAGCCGCGCAGCGTCGTCTTCGTCTCCGACAGGCCGGGGCCGTTGGCTGAGTCGCCCGACACGCTGGGGGCGATGGCGACGATGCGGCTGTACTCGGCCGTGGGCGCGACCGACTGCTCGATGAACTCGCGCGTGATGACCGACTGCGGCTGCGTGGCCGTCAGGCTGGCCTGCGTGGGCGCCACGGCCGAGGCGGTGTTCTTTTCCTTGCGGTAGGCGCCGGACTGGGCCGACACCGTGACCGGGTCCAGCGTGACGACGTCGGCGCCCGGCTTGGCCTCGTCGGCAGCCTGGGCGCCGAGCGACAGCGCGAGGCCCGCAAGGGCGAGGCCGTGGCTGAGGGGAAGGAGGGCGAGGGAAGTCTTGGGGCGCTGGCTCATGGGGAGGCTTTTCAAGCGGCGGCGTGCCGTGTTCAAAAAGCCTCGCAGGCTAGAAACGCCGCATGAAAACCCCGTGACGGGCGCTGTCGCCAGCCTTGCGGTGTGGTGCGCGCCCCGCGCCTACTTTCGCAGCTCGAAGCGCTTGATGTCGCCCACGACGAAGAGATAGCAGCACACGGCCAGCAGCGCGTTCGCGGCGACGAACACCAGCGCCGCGTTGAACGAGCCCGTGCCCTTGACCAGGTAGCCGATGACGATGGGCGTCGTGATGCCGGCCGTGTTGCCGAAGGTGTTGAACAGCGCGCCGGACAAGCCCGAGATCTCCTTGGGTGAGGTGTCCGACACGACGGCCCAGCCCAGAGCGCCCAGGCCCTTGCCGAAGAAGGCCAGCGACATGATGGCCACGACGACGGCGGCGCTGTCGACGTAGTTGCACAGGATCATGCTGGTGGACAGCAGCATGCCGATGACGATGGGCGTCTTGCGCGCGAAGGTCAGGCTCTTGCCGCGGCGCAGCAGGCCGTCGGAGATCAGCCCGCCCAGCACGCCGCCGGCGAAGCCGCAGATGGCCGGCAGTGCCGCGACGAAGCCGGCGTTCAGGATGGACATGCCGCGTTCCTTGACGAGGTAGACGGGGAACCAGGTCAGGAAGAAGTAGGTCAGCGTCGTGATGCAGTACTGGCCCACGTAGACGCCCATCAGCATGCGGTTGGACAGCAGCTGCTTGATGTAGCCCAGGCGCGGTGCGTTGGGCGCGAAGCTGCGGCTCTGCGTGCCGGGCTCGTCCATGTTGACCAGCGCGCCGCCGGCGGCGAGGTAGTCCAGTTCGGCCTGGTTGACGCTGGGGTGGGTGCGCGGCGTGAAGACGGTCTTCAGCCACACGATGCTGAACGCCACGCCCAGCGCGCCCATGACGACGAAGACGGCCGGCCAGCCGTAGCTGTGCGTGATCCAGCCCATCAGCGGCGCGAACAGCACGGTGGCGAAGTACTGGGCCGAGTTGAAGATGGCCGAGGCCGTGCCGCGCTCGTTGGCCGGGAACCAGCTCGCGACGATGCGGCCGTTGGCCGGGAAGGACGGCGCCTCCGCCGCGCCGACGAGGAAGCGCAGTGCGAACAGCGTCACCACCGCCGTGCCGACGGTGGCCGTCAGGAAGGTGATGCCGCCCTGCAGCAGCGTGAAGACGGACCACAGCAGGATGCTGCCGGCGTAGACGCTCTTGGAGCCGAAGCGGTCCAGCAGCCAGCCGCCGGGCAGCTGCGCGATGACGTAGGACCAGCCGAAGGCCGAGAAGATGTAGCCCATCGTCACGGCATCGATGCCCAGCTCCTTGGACAGCGCCGGGCCGGCGATGGACAGCGTGGCGCGGTCGGCGTAGTTGATCGTCGTCACGATGAAGAGCATCGCGAGGATGACGTAGCGCTTCTTCGTGCGGGCAGCGCTGCTGCTGGCGGATTGGGCCAGCGAGGCGGTGGTGGTGTTCATCGGGTGTCTCCGGGGCGATGCGGCGGCGCCGCCTTCTGCGGGCGGGTCCGCCGGGATGGTGGGCGGGCCTGGCGAATCAGGCTCGGCGAATCAGGCCTGGGTATAGGCCGTCTTCACGGTCGTGTAGAACTCGGCGGCGTACCGGCCCTGCTCGCGCGGGCCGTAGCTGGAACCCTTGCGGCCGCCGAACGGCACGTGATAGTCCACACCCGCCGTCGGCAGGTTGACCATGACCATGCCGGCCTGCGAGTGCCTCTTGAAGTGCGTGGCGTGCTTCAGCGACGTCGTCGCGATGCCGGCGGCCAGGCCGAACGGCGTGTCGTTGGAGAGCGCCAGCGCGTGCTCGTAGTCGCGCGCGCGGATGACGCTGACCACCGGGCCGAACACCTCCTCGCGGTTGATGCGCATCTCCGGCGTCGTGTCGGTGATGAGGGCCGGCGTCAGGTAGAAGCCCGGCGCGCCGTCGGCGTTGTGCTCGATGCGCTGGCCGCCCTGGGCCAGCTTGCCGCCTTCACTCTTGGCAATGCCGATGTAGTCGGTGTCCTGGCCCAGTTGGCTGGCGTCGACGACGGGGCCGATGTCGGTGCCGGCCTTGCGGGCGTCGTCGACCTTCAGGCCCTTCATCTTCTCGACCATGGCCGCGATGAAGCGGTCATGGATGCCGTCGGTGACGATGAGGCGCGACGATGCCGTGCAGCGCTGGCCGGTGGAGAAGAAGCCGCTGTTGACGGCCGCGTTCACCGCGACGCCCAGGTCGGCGTCGTCCAGCACGATCATCGGGTTCTTGCCACCCATCTCCAGCTGGAACTTGGCCATGCGCGCAACGGCGGCCGCGGCCACCTTCTGGCCCGTGGCGACCGAGCCGGTGAAGCTGATGGCGGCGACGCGCGGGTCATTCAGCAGCTTCTCGCCGACGACCGAGCCGCGGCCCATGACGAGGTTGAACACGCCGGCCGGCAGGCCCGCACGGGACAGGATCTCGGCCAGTGCCCAGGCTGAACCCGGCACCAGGTCGGCCGGCTTGAAGACGACGCAGTTGCCCCAGGCCAGCGCCGGCGCGATCTTCCACGCGGGGATGGCGATCGGGAAGTTCCATGGCGTGATGAGGCCGACGACACCGACGGCTTCACGCGTGATCTCGACGCCGACGCCGGGGCGGACGGACGGCATGGTCTCGCCGCCCGGGCGCAGCGCCTCGCCGGCGAAGAACTTGAAGATGTTGCCGGCGCGCTGGACCTCGCCGATGGCCTCGGGCAGCGTCTTGCCTTCCTCGCGGGCCAGCAGGTCGCCCAGCTCGGCGCGGCGCGCCAGGATCTCGGTGCCGACGGCGTCGAGGATGTCGAAGCGCTGCTGCGGCGTGGACAGGCTCCAGGCCGGGAAGGCGGCCGCCGCGGCCGTGATGGCCAGTTCAGCCTGGGCCGCATCGGCCTGCGCGTATTCGCCGATCAGGTCACGCGTGTCCGACGGGTTGATGTTGCGCGAGACGCCGTGGCCGTCCAGCCACTCGCCATTGATGAGGTTCTTGAACATCGGGGTTTGCTTTCAGTTCAGCGGTCGAGGGCGGGGCGCTTCGGGTTGAAGGTCCAGCCGGGGATCAGGTATTGCATCGCGATGGCGTCGTCGCGGGCGCCAAGACCATGCTGCTTGTAGAGCTGGTGCGCCTTCTCGACCTCGGCCATGTCCAGCTCGACGCCGAGGCCCGGCTTCTTAGGCACCTGCACGTGGCCGCCGACGATCTGCAGCGGGTCTTTCGTGAGCCGCTGGCCGTCCTGCCAGATCCAGTGCGTGTCGATGGCCGTGACCTTGCCGGGTGCGGCGGCGCCGACGTGCGTGAACATCGCCAGCGAGATGTCGAAGTGGTTGTTCGAGTGGCTGCCCCAGGTCAGGCCCCAGTCGCGGCAGGTCTGCGCGACGCGCACGGAGCCGGCCATGGTCCAGAAGTGCGGGTCGGCCAGCGGGATGTCCACGCTCTGCAGCGACAACGCATGCGTGAGCTGGCGCCAGTCGGTCGCGATCATGTTGGTGGCCGTGGGCAAGCCGGTGGCGCGGCGGAACTCGGCCATCACCTCGCGGCCTGAGAAGCCGTCCTCGGCGCCGCAGGGGTCTTCGGCGTAGGCGACGATGCCGCGCATCTGCTGGCCCAGCCGGATGGCGTCCTTCAGCAGCCAGCCGCCGTTGGGGTCCAGCGTCACGCGGGCGTCGGGGAAGCGTTCGTGCAGCGCGCGGATGGCTTCGACCTCCTCGTCGCCGCGCAGCGCGCCGCCCTTGAGCTTGAAGTCGTTGAAGCCGTAGCGTTCGCGGGCCGCCTCGGCGAGCCGCACGATGGCCTCCGGCGTCATGGCTGCCTCGTGGCGCAGGCGGAACCAGTCGTTGTCGGCACCGGGGTTGCTGTCGTAGGGCAGGTCGGTCCTGGTGCGGTCGCCGACATAGAACAGATAGCCCAGCATCTCCACCGATTCGCGCTGCTGGCCTTCGCCGAGCAGGGCGGCGACCGGCACGCCCAGGTGCTGGCCCAGCAGATCCAGCATGGCCGACTCGATGGCGGTGACGGCGTGGATGGTGGTGCGCAGGTCGAAGGTCTGCAGGCCGCGGCCGCCGCTGTCGCGGTCGGCGAAGGTCTTCTGCACCTTCTGCAGCAGGCCCTGGTGGGCACCGATGGGCTGGCCGACGACGAGGGCGCGCGCGTCCTCCAGCGTCTGGCGGATCTTCTCGCCGCCAGGCACCTCGCCGACGCCGGTGTTGCCGGCGCTGTCGGTCAGGATCAGCAGGTTGCGCGTGAAGAACGGCGCGTGCGCGCCGCTGAGATTGAGCAGCATGCTGTCACGCCCGGCGACCGGGATGACACGCAGCTCTTTGATGACGGGTGTGGAGTTCATGGGGTGATCCAGGGTTGGGGCCGCAGGTCAGGGCAGGGCGACGGCCTGGCGGGCCAGCAGTTGCCAGCCCGTGCGGCTGTCATTGCCGCGCAGCCACACGCTCAGCACCTGCAGGCGGACCCTCGACGGCGGCTTGCCGGCGGGGCGGTTGTCGGCGTCGAAGACATGGCGCACGCTGGCCACGTCGCCCACCACGTCCACCGTCTGCGCGCTCAGGTCGATGCGGCCGAAGGCCGAACGGCCGCTGACCAGGGCGTCGGTCAGGCTGGCCTTGCTGTCCACCTTGCCACCCGAGTGGCCGTAGGTCAGGTGGTCATGCAGCACCAAGCCCAGGCCCGTCGCGTCGGGCTTCAGCATGAGCTGGGTCAAACGGTCGACCGCGGCCGCCACGGCGCGGCTGTCGTCCGCCGTGGCTGGTGGTGGTGCCGGTGTGGCGCAGCCGGCCAGCAGGGCGAGGGCGCCGAGGCCCAGCAACTGCCGGCGGCACGCGTTCGGGGTGGTCGTCATGGACGGGTTCCGTGGTCCGGTCGTGTCTCGCAGCCCGAGCGCGCTCCAGGGAGCGTTACTGCGGGCCGAGCTTGGAGATCAGCGCGCCGAGCTGGTCGACCTCGGTCGGCAGCAGGTCGGACAGCGGCGGGCGCACCGGGCCGGCACCGTGGCCCACCAGCGTGGCGCCCGCCTTCACGATGGACACGGCGTAGCCCTCGGCCTTGTTGCGGATGGCGATGTAGGGCAGGAAGAAGTCGCGGATCAGGCGGTCGGTCGTGGCCGTGTCGTTCGCGGCGTGCGCGTTGTAGAACTCCATCGCGGTCTTGGGGATGAAGTTGAAGACGGCGGACGAGTAGACCGGGCAGCCCATGGCCTTGTAGGCGCCGGCGAAGACCTCGGCCGTCGGCAGGCCGCCCAGGTAGGCGAAGCGCTCGCCCAGCGTCTGGCGGATGGCGACGAACTTCTCGATGTCACCCAGGCCGTCCTTGAAGCCGATCAGGTTGGGGCAGCGGTCGGCCAGGACCTGCAGCGAGGCCGGCGTCAGCTTGCAGGCGCCGCGGTTGTAGACGACGACGCCGAACTTGACGCTCTTGCAGACGGCCTCGACGTGGGCGATCAGGCCTTCCTGGCTGGCTTCGGTCAGGTAGTGCGGCAGCAGCAGCACGCCTTGCGCGCCCAGGCGCTCGGCTTCCTGAGCGTACTGGATGGCGACGCGCGTGCCGCCGCCGGCACCGGCCAGGATGGGCGTGCGGCCGCGGCAGGTGTCCAGCGCGACCTTGATGATGTCGGTGTACTCGCCCGGCTCCAGCGAGAAGAACTCACCCGTGCCGCCGGCCGCGAACAGCGCCGAGGCGCCGTAGGGCTGCAGCCACTCCAGGCGGTCGGCGTAGGCCTTGGGCGCGAAGTTCAGCTGGGCGTCGAAGTCGGTCAGCGGGAAGGACAGCAGGCCGGCTTGCAGGACGGCTTTGAGTTCTTGGGGCGACATGGGCGGGTCTCCGTGGGGTGGGGTGGAATGAGGTTCGACGATCAGAAGGTAGCGTCGACTGCTTATGTTGTATGTCATCGTACAACTTAGGTCAAATCGAGAAATCCTGGGGATAACCCTTGGTTCTGGATTTCCTTCTGGCTGAGTGTCCCGGGCGCTCCCATGCCGCGCCGGGCACATGGCCGCGATTCAGGTGGCCTGGGCCTGCGCCTTGCGGCGGCGCTCGCGGCTGTTGCTCAGGTGGGTGCGCATGGCCGCGCGGGCCGACTCGGCATCCTGGCTCGTGATCGCGTCGAGGATGCTTTCGTGCTCGGCGTTCACGCGCCGCATGTAGGCCAGCCGCTCGGCGGACATGTCGGCACCCGTCGCGCTCCGCGCTGTCCCGCCAGGCGGGAGCTGAGCGCCTTCGGGCGGCCGTGCGGCGCTCATGTCCGTCGTCTCCAGCCGCGCACGCGGGATGATCTGGGCCCCGAGCGTGGCCATCAGCTCGGTGAAGTGGCTGTTCTGCGTCGCGCGGGCGATCTCCAGGTGGAACTGGAAGTCGGCGGCCACCGAGTCCTGGCCGGCCTCCACGGCGGCGATCACCGCATCCAGCGCCTTGCGCAAGGCGGCGAGGTTGGCATCGCTGCGCCGCTGGGCGGCCAGGCCGGCGGCCTCGGTCTCCAGGCCGATGCGCAGTTCCAGCACGGCGATGACGTCCTGCAGCGTGCTGAACTGCTCCGGCGTGATCTTGAACGAAGGCCCGTCACCGGGGCCCAGCACGAAGGTGCCGATGCCGTGGCGCGTCTCGACCAGCCCGGCCGCCTGCAGCTTGGAGATGGCCTCGCGCACGACGGTGCGGCTGACCTCGAACTCCTCCATGATGGCCGCCTCCGTGGGCAGCTTGTCCCCGGCCTGCAACTGGCCGGCGCGGATGCGGTTGCCCAGCGACTCGACCAGTTCAAGGGCCAGCGTGCGGGGCCGGCGGCGGGTGACAGGAGCGTGCATTCGCGGGTTTTCCCGGAGTTTTGAAGTGAGCAGGGCGTCTAAAGTGGCGTAAGTTGTACGACAACTAGACGACGTACAACAAGACCTGTTCGCACTTTAGCCACTCCGACGCCGGATATGAATGCCGTTTCCCCCCGCCCCCCGCTGACCATCCGCATGCGCGACGAGGACAACGTCGCCATCGTCGCCAACGACGGCGGGCTGCCCGAGGGCACGCTGCTGCCCGCCGGCATCCCCGGCGCCGGCCTGGTGCTGCGGGACAAGGTGCCGCAAGGCCACAAGGTCGCGCTGACGGACCTCGCCGAGGGCGACGTCGTGCTGCGTTACGGCGTGCCCATCGGCTACGCGCTCAAGGCCATCCCGGCCGGCAGCTGGGTCCACGAGCGCCTGCTGCAGATGCCGTCGGCCCGTGCGCTGGAAGGCCTGCCCATCGCCACCGTGAAGCCGCCGGTCGCCGAGCCGCTGGAGGGCTACACCTTCGAGGGCTACCGCAATGCCGACGGCTCGGTGGGCACGCGCAACATCCTGGCCATCACGACGACGGTGCAGTGCGTGGCCGGCGTCGTCGCGCAGGCGGTGGCCCGCATCAAGGCCGAGCTGCTGCCGCTGTATCCCAACGTCGACGACGTCATCGGCCTGGAGCACAGCTACGGCTGCGGCGTGGCCATCGACGCGCCGGACGCCGTCATCCCCATCCGCACGCTGAAGAACATCTCGCTGAACCCCAACTTCGGCGGCGAGGTCATGGTGGTGAGCCTGGGCTGCGAGAAGCTGCAGCCCAGCCGCCTGCTGCCGCCGGGCAGCTTCCCCATCGTCGACGAGCGTGGTGCGGACGCCGGCCCCGAGACCGTCTGCCTGCAGGACGATGCGCATGTCGGCTTCATGTCCATGCTGGACGACATCCTGCAGACCGCGAAGCCGCATCTCGCTCGCCTGAACGCCCGCAAGCGCGAGACCGTGCCGGCGAGCGAGCTGGTCGTCGGCGTGCAGTGCGGTGGCAGCGACGCCTTCTCCGGCGTGACGGCCAACCCGGCCGTGGGCTTCTGCGCCGACCTGCTGGTGCGTGCCGGCGCCACCATCATGTTCAGCGAGAACACCGAGGTGCGCGACGCCGTCGAGCAGCTCACCAGCCGCGCGGCCACGCCCGAGGTGGCCGACGCCATCATCCGGGAGCTGGGCTGGTACGACCGCTACCTGGACCGCGGCCGCGTCGACCGCGCCGCCAACACGACGCCCGGCAACAAGGCCGGCGGCCTGTCCAACATCGCCGAGAAGGCGATGGGCTCCATCATCAAGAGCGGCAGCTCGGCGATCTCACACGTGCTGGCGCCCGGCGACAAGCTGCGGCAAGACCAGCGTGGCCTCGTCTACGCGGCCACGCCAGCGAGCGATTTCATCTGCGGCACGCTGCAACTGGCCGCCGGCATGAACCTGCACATCTTCACGACCGGCCGCGGCACGCCCTATGGCCTGGCCGAATGCCCGGTGGTGAAGGTCGCCACGCGCACGGACCTCGCGCGCCGCTGGCACGACCTGATGGACATCAACGCCGGTCGCATCGCCGACGGCGAGGCGAGCATCGAGGAGACGGGCTGGGAAATGTTCCGCCTGCTGCTGGACGTCGCCAGCGGCCGCAAGAAGACCTGGGCCGAGCACTGGAAGCTGCACAACGCGCTGGTGCTGTTCAACCCGGCCCCGGTGACTTGAGTGCTGTGCGGTTACTGCGGAATTTTGATCGGCGGCAACTGATTGGCACGCGGCTTTGAAAGCGGCGTGGACGTGCGCTTCACCACGTCAATCAAAAAGCGGCTGCCGCTTTCGTTCTCGATCTCCAGTTCATCGCGCCCAGGCACTTGTTGCATGGTCTTGAAGTAGAGGCCTATCGTGTCCACACCTGACGGCGCGTGGTCTTGAACGTCGTAGACCTTCAGCGTCCAAAGACGTTGTCCTGTTGCGATGTCGATGGCGCACAGATAGCCACCCGGTTGGTCGCCTCCATGGCTGTAGCTGCTCATATCCTGTTGATAGCGAACGCCGTTGATCTCAACGGGCGCAACGTCTGCAGATGCAGCGCGGCTGGCTTGGGGGGAGGTATTCATCGTGTGTTTCTCCGTTGCAGCGCTAGGCGAGGCACAAACCATCATGTTGATCCACAGGCCTGCCACTGTCAGCCAAGAAGCACTGCTAGGACGGCTGGCCCGGTTCATACGATTTTCCGTGCTTTCACTGACTCAGCCTCTGTCAGGACTTGCGCGCAGTCAGCACAAAAGAACGCCCAGTTGTCGGCATTACGGATAGCGTCGCTTCCCGGATACCCCGCATGCGGGCCGATGCCGTACCACGCATAACGAACCGCGCCTTTTTTCACGTCGGTGGTGCCGCAAACCAGATGGGTCAGTTCGTGCACCAGGATGCGTGACCAATTCCTGACGCCATTCAGCACATTACCTGGATGATTTACGAAGAACGACCTCTCGATATAGACAACACTGAGTCCTTCACCGTTGTTGGCAAACGTGAAAGCTTCGGAGTTCAGGTATTCGATTTCTTCATCGGTCGTCGCGTTGCGCAAAGGCATCCAATCGGTCAGGATCAGCCGGCCCTTGTTCAACATGGCGGTGATGTCCTTGAATCCTTGGGACAAAGTCGCAACGTACTTGCTCAGTTCCTCATCAGTGGTGCCCGGGTCGGCAAACCAGCGCTTTACGAAAGACATAGCGACTGACTTCTTGGTGGCGTCATTGCTTCGGGCCTGTGACAGCACAGCGTTGGTTTTCTGACACCACGCCAAAGCATGCTGAGCGGAAGCTCCCAGATTGCGCTTGTCTTCTTCACTGAAGTGCTCGCGGTCATCCTTGAGCAGCGTTTTGACTTCACCCGTGGTCGACGCCCACGAATTCAGGTGGATGGAGGGCCAGTGCAGAAAGACCTTCGGCGAGGAATGAACCCACAGTGTGCGACTTCCTGATGTGTGGACCAGATAGGTGTGGGCTAGAAACTTCAGCACCGATGCCCTCATCTTGGGATCGTCAGGGACCGAAGCCACGCCGAGGGCGTCGGCTTTAACGGCAGCCAGGATGCCCAAGTCGGCGCTCACACGTTTGCCGTTGGCCTGAACCATCTTTGTCCGCAGTGCGGTGAGACTGTCTGCCTTACTAACGTCGAATCCATCCGCACCCATCAAGCCTTGAAGCGCCGCCACGATGCCAGCCCAGTCGCCAGAAAAGTCGCTGATGCTGCCCAGCTTGCTCTTGGCAAAGTCGTATTGCCACTTGAATTTGAGTGTCCAGTCCACAGCCCCTCCTTGACTCAAAAGTCGTAGCTGACCAAGCAGCCGCCAGATACGCCTGGAGCCCGACTCTATTCTGACGGACGGTCTGCTCGAATAGGACGCCAGCAGGCCAGTCCGCCGCAACGGACGACCGCCGGTCGTGCCGAGGCGCACACCACAACCTGTGAACTCCGGGCTGCGGGTTATCAGCTTCAGCCCAGCATCGGCTGCGTCAGCCGGTAGCCGGCCAGCGCGGCCGCGCCGACGGCGATCACGTCATCGCCGAAGCGCGACACGCGCAGCGCGGGCTCGGGCAGCCCCGCAGCCTGGGCGTAGGACTGCAGCGTCTCTCGCACGGGCTCCAGCAGTGCGTCGCCCAGGGCCATCGCGGGGCCGGCCAGCACGATGCAGGCCGGGTCGTAGGCAGCGGCCAGGTTCTGCAGCAGCACACCCAGGTACTGGCCGGCCGTGGCCAGCGCGGTGGCGGCCTGCGCGGAGCCGGCCGGGTGGTCCTGCCGCAGCAGCGTGCGGTTGCCGATCAGTGCCTCTGCACAGCCGCGGCGGCCGCAGGAGCACAGCGGGCCGCCGACCTGCAGCACCATGTGCCCCACCTCGCCGGCCAGGCCGCGTGCGCCGGTCAGCAGCCGGCCCCCCACCACGAGGCCGGCACCGACGCCTTCGCCGACGAGCACCAGCAGCAGCGGATCGGCCGCGGGCGAGGGGTTGAACTCGGTCTCGCTCAAGGCGGCGACGTCGGCGTCGTTCTGCATGAAGACGGGCGCGTTCGACAGCGGTGTGCCGCGCAGCGCCGTGCGCAGCAACGTGCCGAAGGGCACGTGGTGCCACTGCAGGTGGGGCGCGAAGACGAGCTGGTCCTGGGCCTGATCGACGCCACCGGGCAGGCCCAGGCCGATGCCGATGATGGTCTGCGAGGCGCTGCACTCGGCCGTCGCGGCCAGCAGCGTGCGGGTCAGCACCTGGATGCAGGCCTCGGCCTCCCGGGTGTCGTCGTAGGTGGCGCTGCGGGCCGACAGGACCTCGCCCGTCAGCGAAGTCAGCACGACGCGCACATGGCCGATACCCACCTGGGCGCCCAGCAGCAGCAGGCGCGTGGGATCGATGAACAGCGGCGTCGGGCGGCGGCCGAGGTCACCGGTGGCGATCACCTCGCGCTCGACCAGCCAGCCCTCGTCGATGAGTTCGCGCACCAGCGCGCTGACCGTGGACTTGGTCAGCCCGATGGCTTCGGCCAGGTCGACGCGCGACAGCCCCGGCTGCACGCGCAGTTGGCGGATCAACGCCATGCGGTTGGCGCGCTTGAGTTGGGCCTGACCGCTGGGGCTCTCGGCTTTCATCAACATGGTGCCCTCAACGGCCCTTGCCGGCGCGCCAGACGGCGAAGTCGGCGGCGACGTCCGGGTCGGTCGGCGGGTACAGGCCCAGCACGCTGCGGCCGGTCATGACCTTCTCCTGCACGTAGTCCTCGAACACGGTCATCTGCACGGCCTCCTCGGCGATCTCGTCGGCCAGGTGGGCCGGGATGACGATGACGCCCTCGGCATCGCCGACCACCACGTCACCCGGAAACACCGGTGCGTCGCCGCAGCCGATGGGCTCGTTGATGGCGATGGCCTGGTGCAGGGTCAGGTTGGTGGGGGCGCTGGGGCGCGAGTGGTAGGCGGGCATCGTGTATTTTGCGATGTCGGGGCTGTCGCGAAAGCCCCCGTCGGTGACGACGCCGGCGCAGCCGCGCACCATCAGCCTCGCGACGAGGATGCCGCCAGCCGATGCCGCGCGGGCGTCCTTGCGGCTGTCGATGACGAGCACCGCGCCCTCGGGGCATTGCTCGACGGCCACGCGCTGCGGGTGCGTGCGGTCCTTGAAGACCTCGATGCCGTTCAGGTCCTCGCGCGCCGGCATGTAGCGCAGCGTGTAGGCCGGGCCCACCATGTTGGGCAGGCCGGGGTTCAGCGGCAGCACGCCCTGGATGAACTGGTGCTTCAGGCCGCGCTTGAACAGCGCCGTGCACAGCGTGGCGGTGCTGACGCCCATCAGCTTTTGTCGGGTGACTGGATTCATGGTCAGTAGATGACGGGTTCGGGCACCGGGGCGCCGAACTGGGTTTCGAGGAAGTCGAAGTCGCAGCCTTCGTGGGCCTGCAGGATGTGGCGGCCGAACATCCAGCCGTAGCCGCGCTCGTAGCGCGCGGGCGGCGGCGTCCAGGCGGTGCGGCGGGCGGCCAGCTCCTCGTCGCTGACTTCGAGGTGGATGCTGCGGGCCGGCACATCGACGGTGATGCGGTCGCCGGTCTTCACCAGCGCCAGCGGGCCGCCGACGAAGGCCTCAGGCGAGCAGTGCAGCAGGCAACCGCCGTAGCTGGTGCCGCTCATGCGCGCGTCGGACAGGCGCAGCATGTCCTTCACGCCAAGCTTCAGCAGCTTGGTCGGGATGGGCAGCATGCCCCACTCGGGCATGCCGGCGCCCTTGGGCCCGGCGTTGCGCAGCACGAGGATGTCGTCGCCGGTGACGTCCAGGTCCGGGTCGTCCACGGCGGCCTTCAGGCTCGGGTAGTCGTCGAACACCAGCGCGCGGCCGGTGTGCTTCAGCAGGTGCGGCGCGACGGCGCTGGGCTTGATGACGACGCCGTCGGGCGCCAGGTTGCCGCGCAGCACGGCGAGGGCCCCTTCGGCGTAGATCGGGTTGTCCAGCGGGCGGATGACGTCGCTGTTGAAGACCTCGGCGCCATCGATGTTCTCGGCCACCGTCTTGCCGTTGACGGTCAGCGCGGTGAGGTCGAGCTTGTCGCGCATGACGTTCATCATCGCCGGCAGGCCGCCAGCGTAGAAGAAGTCTTCCATCAGGTAGTGGTCGCCGCTGGGCCGGATGTTGGCGATGACGCCGACGTGGCGGCTGGCCGCGTCGAAGTCGTCCAGCGTGACGGCGAGGTTGGCGCGGCGGCTGATGGCGACGAGGTGGATGATGGCGTTGGTGCTGCAGCCCATGGCCATCGCGACGTTGATGGCGTTCTGGAAGCTGCCCTTGCTGAAGAGCTTGGCCGGCGTCAGGTCGTCCCACACCATCTGCACGATGCGGCGGCCGCACTCGGCGGACATGCGGATGTGGTTGGCGTCGGGCGCCGGAATGCTCGAAGCGCCCGGCAGTGTGACGCCCAGAGCCTCGGCAATGCCCATCATCGTGGCGGCCGTGCCCATCGTCATGCAGGTGCCGTGGCTGCGCGCGATGCCGGCTTCCATCTCGGCCCAGGCCTGGTCAGACAGCCGCCCGGCGCGGCGCTCGTCCCAGTACTTGAAGGCGTCCGACCCCGAGCCCAGCACATTGCCGCGCCAGTTGCCGCGCAGCATCGGGCCGGCGGGCAGGTAGATCAGCGGCAGGCCCATGCTGATGGCGCCCATCAGCAGGCCCGGCGTGGTCTTGTCGCAGCCGCCCATCAGCACCGCGCCGTCGACCGGATGGCTGCGCAGCAGCTCCTCGGTCTCCATCGCGAGGAAGTTGCGATAGAGCATGGAGGTCGGCTTGACCATGCTCTCGGACAGCGAGATGGCTGGCAGCTCCAGCGGCCAACCTCCCATCTGCAGGATGCCGCGCTTGACGTCCTCCACGCGCTGCTTGAAGTGGGTGTGGCACTGGTTGGCATCGCTCCAGGTGTTGACGATGGCGATGACCGGCTTGCCGATGAAGTCCTCGGCGGCGTAGCCCATCTGCAAAACACGGCTGCGGTGGCCGAAGGAGCGGAAGTCGTCCTTGGCGAACCAGCGCGCGCTGCGCAGGTCTTCTGCTTTCTTCATGCCTGCCCCCGCGCGTCGATCAGCCAGGCCGGCGCGTCCTGCAACGCGACGGGGCGCAGGAAGCGCTCCATCGCGGCGTAGCCGACGCTGGTGGTGAGGGCGTTCGTCGTCGACGGCCAGGGGCCGCCGTGCTGCTGGGCGGCCGTGACGGCCACGCCGGTCGGCACGCCGGCGAACAGCACGCGGCCGGCGATGGCCTGGGCGGCGCGCACGAGGCGGCGGTTGTCGGGCGTGTCGGCGTTGGCGCCCCACAGCGTGGCGGTCAGGCAGCCTTCGATGGCGTGCAGCACCTGCAGCGTCTCATCCATGTCACGCACGGTGACGACAACGCAGCTGGGACCGAACACCTCCTCGCGCAGCACCTCGTCGGCCAGGAAGCTGGCCGCATCGGTGACGAAGAGATGGGCGCCCGGTGCGGCCTCGCGTGCGGGCAGCGCCAGCAGCGACTTGACGCCGGTGCGGCCGTGCAGGCGGGCCACGCCCGCGTTGAAGCCGGCACGGATGCCTGCGTTCAGCATCGCGTGCGGACTGGCTGCGGCCAGGCTCTCGGCCAGGTGCTTGACGAAGGCGCGGCTGGCCTCGTCGTCACGCACGACGACGACGCCGGGGCTGGTGCAGAACTGGCCGCAGCCCACCGTGATGCTGCCGGCCAGCTGCGTGGCCAGTGCGGCGCCGTTGGCGGCCAGCGCCTCGGGCAGCGCGACGACCGGGTTGATGGAGCCCAGCTCGCCGTAGAACGGGATGGGCCGTGGGCGGGCATTGGCTTCCTTCCACAGCGCCACGCCGCCGCGCACGCTGCCGGTGAACGCGCCGGCGGCGATGGCCGGGTCGCGCACCAGCGCCACGCCGACGGGGATGCCCGCGCCTTCCACCATCTGCAGCACGCCGGCGGGCAGGCCCTGCGCGGCGACGCAGGCTGCGGCCAGCTCGAACACGGCGCGCGACAGCTGCGGGTGGCCTGGGTGGGCCTTGATGACGACGGTGCAGCCGGCGGCTAGCGCCGACGCGGTGTCGCCGCCCAGCACGCTGAACGCGAATGGAAAGTTGCTGGCCGCGAACATCGCGACCGGGCCGACGGGCACGGCCACGCGCGTGAGGCGGGGGCGGCCGGCGGGTGGCGCGCCGGCCACGGCCGGGTCGTCCTGCATGGGCTGGGCGCGGCCGGCTTCGAGCTGCTGCGCGAAGCCGCGCAGCTGGAAGGCGGTGCGGTCCAGCTCGCCGTTCAGGCGTGCGGTGCCGAGGTGGGTTTCTTCATCGGCCAAAGTGACGAGGCCGTCGCGGGCGGACTGCAGCGCGTCGGCCAGCGCGTTCAGCAGCGTGACGCGGCGTGCGATGGGCGCCGTGGCCCAGCCGGGCGCGGCATCGGCCGCGGCCTGGCAGGCGGCGCGGATCTGCTCGGGGGAACTGTCGGTGAGGGTGGTCATCGGGAACGGTCGGTCAGCGGGCGGGCATCGCGCGCAGGGCGTCGGCGATGGCGGTTCGCAGGGGTTTTGGGTTGAAGTGGTTGTCGTAGGGCAGCACGCGCTTCAGGGCCTTGTCCGGGCGCGGGTCGAACTGTTGCAGCCAGCTGTGTTGATCCGCCAGGCCCCAGCACAGGAAGCGGTGCAGGCGCCGGGAGGTCAGTGTCACGTCCAGCCAGTCTCGCGCAGCGGCGGCCACGGCGGCGTCGCGCTGGGCGATATCGTCGGGCATGCCTTTGTCATTGACGTCGAACTCGGTGATGAGCAGGTCCAGGTCCAGCGCCATCACGTCGTCGAGGAAGCGGCGCCAGCCGACGGCTTGCTGGCCGGGCGCGTCTTCCGGCGTGCCGGGCTTTTTATACGTCGAGATATGGCCCTGGATGCCCAGCGCCTGCACCGGCGTGCCGCGGCGCTTCAACTCGGTCAGCAACTTGAGCACACCGGCGCGGTGCATGGCGTCGCCGGCGCCCCAGCTCATGTAGTCGTTGTAGACCAGTTGGGCCTTGGGCGCGGCCTCGCGGGCGAGGCGAAAGGCGAGGTCGATCTGTTCCACGCCGCCGAGAGGGGCGCTGAAGACGTTGCGGCGCAGCTCCCCGGTCTCGGGCGTGACGGCCTCGTTGACGACGTCCCAGCTCTCGATGCGGTCGCCGAAGTGGCCGCAGGTGGTGCGGATGTGCTCGGCCAGCACCTGGCGCGCGGCTTCTCCGTCGCCGGCGCCGTAGTTCAGCGCGTTGACCCAGGCCGGCAGCCACTTGGGCTCCAGCCACAACAGGCAGTGGCCGCGCAGCGCCATGCCGCGCGCCTCGGCCCAGGTGAACATCTCGTCGGCCGGTGCGAAGTGGTAGGGCTGCGTCGGGTCGGGCCGCAGCTGCTGCCACTTGGTCTCGTTCTCGGGAACGAGCACGCTGCACTCGCGGCCGGTGAGCTCGCGGTACGGCAGGTCGTGGAAGCGTGACGTGCGGCCCAGGCTGCCCAGCGTGCTGCCGAAGCGCAGGCCCTTGGCCCGCGCCAACTGATCCAGCGTGGGCTCGCCGGCCGGCGCTGTCGCGCAGCCGCCGAGCAGGGTGCTGCCGGCCCCCAGGGCCAGCGCTCGCGCGACGGAGCGGCGGGACAGCGACATCTTGCTTTGAGGATGGATATTCAAATTGGTATCGCTATCATAAGTATTGGTTCGGACACCAAACTTAGTGGTTTCCCAGGGGAAGTCGTCTGACTATATATGGATAGACTGAAAATGATCGCGCAACCATTTTGATGTCATGACCTTGATTCCCTGTGCCGGCGGGCGGCCGTTGCTGTCCCGGTTCCACCTGCTGGCCCTGGGGTTGGCGTTCGTCAGTGCGGGTGCGCTGGCCTGTGACACGCCGGCCTCCGTCTGCGCGCGCGACGCGGCCGGCAGTTTCGGCCTTGTGCGCGCCGGCCAGCCGGCCGCCGTCATCGTCGAGGCGGGGGCTGACCCGGCGCTGAAGCACGTCGGCCGCAGCCTGGCGTCCGATCTGGGCCGGGTGGCCGGCCGCGCGGCGCCGCAGTTGGCCAGCGTGGCCGGTGCGCCGCGCGAGGTCGTCGTCATCGGTGAGCTGGGCCGCAGCCCCCTGGTCGATCAACTCGTGGCCGCCGGCAAGCTCAAGCCTGCCGACCTGACAGGGCAGTGGGAGGCCTACCGCCAGGTCGTCGTCGACCAGCCGTTCGCCAACGTCGACCGTGCGCTGGTCATCGTCGGCTCGGACCGGCGCGGCGCGGTGTTCGGCGCCTACGACCTGTCGGCACGCATCGGCGTCAGCCCCTGGCACTGGTGGGCGGACGTGCCGGTGGCGAAGCGGTCAGACGTGTTCGTCACCGCCGGTGCACGCGGCGACCAGCCCGTGGTCAAGTACCGCGGCATCTTCATCAACGACGAGGCGCCGGCGCTCAGCACCTGGGCGCAGGCCCATTTCGGCGGCGCCAATGCGGGCATGTACGAGCATGTCTTCGAGCTGCTGCTGCGCCTGAAGGCCAACTACCTGTGGCCGGCGATGTGGCCGCCGCGCGCCTTCAACGCCGACGACCCCAAGGCCAAGGTGCTGGCCGACGAGATGGGCATTGTCATGGGCACGTCGCACCACGAGCCCATGACGCGGGCGCACGATGAGTGGGCGCGCTTCAAGGGCGGTGCGTGGGACTACGCGAAGAACGCCGACAAGCTGCGCGAGTTCTGGCGCGGCGGCATGCAGCGCAACATGGGCCGGCCCGACGGCAGTGCCTTCGACACCCTCATCACCGTGGGCATGCGCGGCGACGGCGACGAGCCGATGAGCGAAGGCACGGCCACGGCGCTGCTGGAAGGCATCGTCAAGGACCAGCGCCAGATCATTGCCGATGTGACCAAGCAGCCTGCCGAGAAGACGCCGCAGATGTGGGCGCTCTACAAGGAAGTGCAGGACTACTACGACAAGGGCATGAAGGTGCCCGACGACGTGCTGCTGCTGTTCTGCGACGACAACTGGGGCCAGATCCGCCGCCTGCCCGAGCCGGGGGCCAAGCGCCCTGGCGGCTACGGCATCTACTACCACTTCGACTACGTCGGCGGGCCGCGCAACTACAAGTGGATCAACACCAACCAGATCGAGAAGACCTGGCAGCAGATGGACCTTGCACACCGCCGCGGCGCCGACGCGCTGTGGATCGTCAACGTCGGCGACATCAAGCCGATGGAGTTCCCGATCAGCTTCTTCCTCGACATGGCCTGGCAGCCCGAGCGCATGACGCCGGCGGCGCTGGCGGCCTACCCGAAGGACTGGGCGGCGCAGACCTTCGGCGCGGACCAGGCGGCCGAGATCGGCGACATCGTCACGCGCTACAGCCAGTACGCGGCGCGCCGCAAGCCGGAGCTGGTGGACGAACGCAGCTTCGCGCTCGGCACCGCCACGGCGGAGCGCCTGTCCGGCGGTGAGTTCGGCCGCCGGGTGGCCGAGTGGGACGCGCTGGAGGCCCGCGTCGCGCAGGTCAAGGCCCGCCTGCGGCCCGAGCAGCTCGACGCCTACTTCCAGCTCGTCGAGCACCCGGTGCTGGCGCTGGCCAACCTCTACCGCCTGTACGAGGCGGTGGCGTGGAACCGCCAGCTGGCCCGCGCCAACGACCCGCGCGCCAACGTCTTCGCCGACCGCGCCGAGGCCGCGTTCGCGCGTGACCAGGCCATTGCCGACCAGTACCACGCCATCGCCAACGGCAAGTGGGCCGGCATGATGCTGCAGACCCACATCGGCTACACGAGCTGGCAGCAACCGGACAGGAACGTCATGCCCAAGGTGCAGCGCGTGCCGGGGGCGACGCCCGAGGCCGCCGCGGTGCTGCAGCAACTCGACCGCAGCACGCCGCCCGCGGGCGACGGTGTCGTGAAGCTCGAGGCGCCGCAGTTCAGCCGCGCGATCCCGGGCGCGGGGCTCACCTGGGCGTCGATTCCGCATCTGGGCCAAGGCCTGGGCGCCGTGACGGCGCTGCCCCAGGGCCGTCCCGCCACCACGCTGGCCGACGGCGTGCGGCTGGAGTACGACGTGGACCTGTCGCGCGGCGGCGAGACCAGCGTCGCGGTCGTCATGACGCCCGCGCTGGACACCCGCAACGGTGGCGGCATCCGCCTGGCCGTCGGCCTGGACGATCTGCCGCCCCAGGAGTTGCGCCTGAACCTGCAGCCCACCGCCGGCGCCGAGAATCGTCGCGAGGAGAAGGACTGGGCGCGTGCCGTCATCGACAACCGCTTCCTGCTGTACGCGCGCTTCCCGGGCATCCAGCCCGGCCGCCACGTCGTGAAGCTCTGGCGCCTCGACGACAACGCCGTGGTGCAGGCGCTCGTGGTGGCGCCGGTGACCACCGCCACCGTGGCGCCGCCGCGTGCCGCGCAGCCGAACTGAGGACGCCGGATCATGAACCTTGGCCGCGCGATGGCCTGGCTGGCTTTGATGTGCATGGCGAGTTGGGCGGCGCCCGCGTGGTCGGCCGAAGCGCCGGCCCGCGAGCGGGTGCGCCTGGTCGTGCTGACCGACATCGAGAACGAGCCGGACGACACCCAGTCCCTGGTGCGGCTGCTGCTGTACGCCAACGACATCGACCTGCGCGGCCTGGTCGCCACCACGTCGGTGCACATGAAGGACAGCATCCACCCGGCGTCCATCGAGCGCGTCATCGACCGCTATGCCCAGGTGCTGCCCCGGCTTCGCCAGCACGACAAGGCCTATCCCGACGCGGCGGCGCTGCGCGCCCTCGTGCGCGGCGGCCAGCCTGCCTACGGCATGGCGGCGGTGGGTGAGGGGCATGACACGCCCGGCTCCGACCTCATCCTGCAGCAGCTCGCCAGCCCCGACCCGCGGCCGCTATGGGTGGCCGTCTGGGGCGGTGCCAACACGCTGGCACAGGCGCTGTGGAGGCTTTCCGAGAAGGGCGATGCGGCGGCCCTCGCGCGCGCCGTCGCCACGCTGCGTGTCCACACCATTTCCGACCAGGACGACAGCGGCGCCTGGCTGCGCCGCCGCTTCCCCGGGCTGTTCTACATCGTCAGCCCGGGCGGCTACGGCAATGCGGTCTGGGGCGCGATCAACCAGGTGGTGCCCGGCATCGACAACCACCGCGTCGGCAACGCCTGGCTGGCTCAGAACATCCAGCAGGGCCACGGCCCGCTCGGCGCCGCCTACCCGGATGTCGCCTACGGCATGGAGGGCGACACGCCCAGCTTCCTCGGCCTCATTCCCAACGGCCTGAACGCACCCGAGCACCCCGACTGGGGCGGTTGGGGCGGGCGCTATGAAAACTACACGCCGCGCCTGGAAGACACCGACCCGCAGGGCTTCAATGGCGGCGTGCCCGTGGAGGCCGAGACCCGGCCGATCTGGACCAACGCGAAAGACCGCTACCGCCCGTTCGTCGCGGCCGATTTCGGCCGTGCCGTGAAGCCGTCCGAGCAGGTCTTCGAGGATGCCAAGGTGACGCTCTGGCGCTGGCGCGATGATTTCCAGAACGACTTCGCGGCGCGCATCGGCTGGACCACGCTGCCGGTGGCGCAGGCCAACCACCCGCCCGAGGTGCGTCTCGCGCAGCCCGACCGGCTTACCGTGCCGGGCGGCAGCTGGGTCACGCTGGACGCCAGCGCCAGCAGCGACCCCGACGGCGACAGCCTGAGCTTCCTGTGGTTCCACTACCCGGAAGCCGGCAGCGGCCGGACCCCTCTCGTGCTCGGCACCGAGAACCTGGCGCGCATCCGCTTCCAGGTGCCGGCGGTCAGCCAGACCGAGACGGCCCACATCATCCTGCGCGTCACCGACAAGGGCAGCCCGGCGCTGTCCCGCTACCGGCGCATCGTCCTCACCCTGACACCCGGCGGCTGAGCCGGGCAGCAACCTGCCATGAACCTTCGTCGCTGGACGGCCCTGCCGTCGATCCTCCTGCTGGCCTGCGGCTGTGCGCTGGCCGCGGACGCCCCTGCCACCCCGCCGCCGCCGGCCGCCGCGGCGTCGATGCCGGTGGCCTACCGCAACCTGTTGCGCGAGATCCGCCCCGACATCTCCGAGGCCGACATCGACGCCAGGCTCGCCGGCTACTGGCGCTCGCTGTTCGAGGGCGATGCCGATCACCGCATCGTCTTCCCCGCCGCCGCGACGCCGGATGGCCCGGCCAGCTACGTGCTGGACGTGGGCAACGCCGACGTGCGCAGCGAAGGCATGTCCTACGGGATGATGGTGGCCGTGCAGATGGGCCGCAAGGCCGAGTTCGACGCGATCTGGAACTGGGCAGCCACGCACATGCGCTACGCCACCGGGCCGCGCGCCGGCTACTTCCGCTGGCAGTGCCAGCCCGCCGGCTGCGCCAAGGACGCCGTGCCCGCGTCCGACGGCGAGGAGTATTTCGCCACGGCCCTGCTGATGGCTGCATCACGCTGGGGCAACGGCCAGGGCCTCTACGACTACAACGCGCAGGCCCAGGCGCTGCTGACGGCCATGCTGCACAAGCCGTCGGTCGACGGCCGGGACGGCGCGCGGCCCATCTTCTCGCCCCAGCATGGCCAGGTCGTTTTCGTACCGGTGGGCAACGCCGCCGACTTCAGCGACCCGTCCTACCACCTGCCGGCCTTCTATGAACTCTGGGCGCGCCGCGCCGCCGCGCCGCAGGACCGCCGCCGCTGGAGCGAGATCGCCGACATCAGCCGCGCCTACTTCAACAAAGCCGCCCACCCGAAGACCGGCCTGACGCCCGACTACGCCGAATTCGACGGCCGGCCCAAGGTGCTCGAGGGCCACGAGGACTTCCGCTACGACGCCTTCCGCACGGCGGTGAATTGGAGCGTCGACCAGGCCTGGTGGGGCAAGAACCCCGCCGCGGCCGGCCTCAGCAACAAGCTGCTGACCTTCTTCGCCGGCCAGAAGACCCAGCCCTACCCGCATCTCTACACGGTGGACGGCAAGCCGCTGAATGCCGAGCCCAGCAAGGGCCTGATGGCCAGCAACGCCGTCGCGGCGTTGCTGGTAGAGAAGCCGCTGGCGGAGCGCTTCGTCAACGATCTCTGGAAGCTGGACCCGCCCGGCGGCCAGTGGCGCTACTACGACGGACTGCTGCAGTTCATGGCGATGCTGCACGTGACGGGGCGCTTCAAGGCCTGGTGAATCCGCACCGGCTTGCGCCGCCGCCCCGAAGGCTACATTGCGCCGCTGCCTTCCTGAAGCCGGAGTCGGATCTTGAAATTCTCGTTCGCGCTGATCGTGTCGGGCCTGGCCGCGGTGCTGGCGCCACTGCTGAGCTACAGCCATTACCTGTACGTCTTCGAGTCGTCGATCAAGGCGATCTCGGCCACGCCGGGTTCCAACATCACGATGCCCGATCTGCCGATGCCGCTCTACGTCGCCTACTTCGTCGTGGGCATGGTGCTGATCCTGCTGGGGTTCGTCGTCGAGCGGGGGTCGATGGCAGGTCGCCCGGCAACGAACGGGCCTGCCGCCAGCACCGAACATCGCTCGACCTGACCGCGTTTCTCGGCGCGACTGCCCCCTTGAAGGCGTGGGCGGTCGCTGCCGTTTGAGGCTTCACCTCCAGGGACAATGGCCCGATGAGGGTTGAGGACGTCGGTGGGAAGCAGGGAGGCGCACGGTGCGCATGAGCGCCGCCGGCGGTGCGGTGCGCGCCAGACCCCGCTCGCGCCTGACCCGCGCGCTGCTGTTCTCGCTGCTCGCCCACACGCTGCTGCTGTGCCTGACATTTGGCTTCGGGGGCTTCGGCGTGCCATGGCCGCTGCGCGGCGCCGAGGCGCCCGACCTGCGCGTCGTGCTGGAGCCGCCGCCGGCCGATGCCACCGAGGCGCCGCCGCCCAGGCCGGTGCCTGCTTCCGCCGATCCGCAGCCCGCCGAAGCCGACCTGAAGACGCTGCCGCCCGCTGAGAAGCTGGACGAGCTGGCGCCGCCCGTCAGCGGCGCGGCCTTGCTGGCCGTCGACAGGCCGGCCGCGTGGGCCGTGCCCGCGGCGTCGTCCGTGCCGACGGCCGTCATTGCGGCGATGTCCGCGGCCTCTGCGCCCGACGTGGAGACGCTGCGCCGCAGCGCCGACAGCCTGCGTCCCACCGGTGACCGCGAGGCCCGCGAGCGGGCCGCCGAGCTGACGCAGATCGACACGAAGGCGGCAGCCGCCGTCGGTGCCTTCGGCGGCGCGTCCGGCCCCGCCGTGGAGCGGCTGAGCCGAGGCGGCGAGGCGCTGCGCGTGGCGACCGGCAAGGGCACCGTCGCCGAGCTGGCGCAGCTGGACAGCACGACGGCCGCGGCCGTCGGTGCCTTCGGCGGTGCGTCGAGCCCAGCCGTTGAGCGGCTGCGCCGCAGCAGCGACGTGGTGCGCGCGGCCACCGACAGGACGCCCGTCGCCGAACTGGCGCCGCTGGACGCCAAGCCGGCCGCCGTCGTCGGCGCGTTTGGCAGCAGGCCCAGCAACGCCGTGCAGCAGCTGCGCCGTGCCAGCGATGCGTTGCGCGTGACGACGGACGGCTCGCGGGCCACCGAGCTGGCCCAGCTCGACGCGGCCCGCCAGGACGCGCAGCAGCGCGCCCGGCAACTCGAAGCGGCGCGCGTGGACGCCGAGCGTCAGGAGGCGGCCCGGCAGGCCGCCGCCAGGCAGGAAGCTGCGCGGCAGGAGTCCGCGCGCCAGGAGGCAGCCCGCCAGGAAGCGGCACGGCAGGAAGCCGGTCGACTGGAAGCGTCTCGCAAGGAGGCCGCGCGGCTGGAGGCCGGCCGCATCGAGGCCGCCAGGCTCGCGGCCATCCAGGCGCAGGCCCGTGCCGAGGAGGAGCAGCGCGAGGCCCGCAAGCGCGCCATCGGCCGCCAGCTCGACGAAGAGGCTGCGCGGCGCGACGCCCAGCGCGATGCCTCCCGTGACGCCGACCGCCAGCGCCCGGACTGGACGCCTGCGCGCCGCGGCCGCCTGTTCGGACGCACGGACGCGAACCCCGAGCTGGCGGCTTACGGCGAAGTCTGGTCGCGCAAGATCGAGATGAACCCGGCCGCGTTCGACCTCGTGCGCGATGCCGTGAAGCCGCCGCACGCCGACGCCATCGTCACCGTGGCCGTGCGCAGCAACGGCTCGGTCGAGACCATCACCTTCGTGCGCTCCAGCGGCGTGCCAGCCGTGGACGACGCCATCCGCCGCGTCGTGCAGAGCCAGGAGAACTACCCGGCCTTCCCGCCGGCACTGCTGCGCGACTACGACGTCGTCGAGATCCGCCGGACCTGGCATTTCGACTCGGCGGTGCGGTTGTATTGACTGCCGTTGGGGTGGAGCGGTTGCGGTGCGAGCCGTGGCTGCAGAAAGCTAGCGGCCAGTCGCCATCGGCCCCTTAAATGGTGACCTCGTGGCAGCCTGCCTGAGACGGCGCAGCTGTCTGAGGATTCCGGGGCGAGTCATCCCGATAGCGACGCTGAAGCGGTTGAGACCCTCCTCCGTAGGTAGACCGTGCACGTGGCCGGCCGAGCGCCATGGTTGGAGGGGGAGGGGCGCATGTGCCAAAGAGCGTGGCCTACCAAGCAATGACGACGTCAGAGAAGGTCTCGCTGCTGCTTTGACGCGGCAGGATGGCCGAGGCTGCGCGTCAGAACACGTTGGTCTTTTCCTTCGCCTTGTCCGACGCTTCGCGGTCGGCTCGCCCCTTCACGTTGGTCTCCACGGTCTTGAGCAGGTCGGCGTTCAGGTAGGTCAGCGTCGTTGAGCCGGAGAAAGGCTTCTTGAAGACGACCTGCATGCCGGCGGGAAAGTTCCAGCTGTAGGTGCCGTCGGAGATGTACTGCTCCGTGAACTCGCCGTGGCCAAACGGGCTCTGGGTGACGACGGGCGTGCCGTACTTTGTCTGCAGCATCTTGCGCAGTTGCTCGTTCTGATAGTCGACGTCATATTGCGCAGCCATGACGCGATCACCGACGTAGGTGGCCGTCATCTCGGTCACGGCCGGAATGCCGAGCGAAGACACGTTGAACGTCTCGACGGTTCCCTTGCGGCCCTTGCTCTTCGCGCCGGCGGCTTTGGCCGCAGCCTGGAACTGGCTGACCGTGGCGTCGGCCATGTCGACACCGAAAAGCGTCAGTCGATCCGGTCGCACGGCTGCGGGCGCGGCGAAGGCCGCGGCGTGCAACGTGGCGGCGGCAATAACGCCACAGGCAATGTGACGGCGGGACAGCATAGTCATGGCAGAGGTGCGAGGTGGTGGGTGGGATGGGAACGGATGAGGGCCTTGGGGCCTACAGGCGGCTCTTCAGCGCGCGCAGTTGTTCAAGCGTCACTTCAGCGTCGCCCGGTTCCGCCTGTACGGTCGGCGCGGATGCAGGCAGTTCCCGTGTCTCGGCGCGGGCCTGGGCAGCGGGCTTGGGCATTCGTGTTGCATGGGTTTGGCGTGTCGGTGGTGCCGGCGGCTGGACGCTTGGCGCGTCGACGGGCGCAGTGGGTTGGGCATCCTGAGCTTCGGCAGCCTCGCGGGGGCCGGGTAGCCGGTTCAGCTCATCGCTGGCAGCGGCCATCAGCCGAGGCCACTGGATCGCCACGAAGAGGAGCAGGCAGGCGCCAGCCACCAGTGCGACGAATCCGCGAGAGCGTCCACTTGCCGGTTCGGCCGCTGCAGCCGTGCGCGTCGTCGCCGACTGGTTGGTGTGCGGCGGCATTTCCAGCAGACGGCGCAGCACAGCCTGCGACGTGCGCGTGTAGCGCTCCGGCGAACGAACCTCGGCCAGCGGGTTGTGCGCGAAGTCGTTGCGTACCGAGCCGAGATAGCGCAGGTCCGACAACAGATCGGCGGGAAGCCGATGCTCCACGCTCGTCACGCGCGAATGGATGCCCGTTCCCTGGGCGTCGAAGCGGTGCATCAGTACCCATTCAACCCAGCGGCTCACTTCCATCACGCCAGCGGTGTCGGCCTTGATGTTGCGGATTCGGTCGAGGATCTCGGCGGAGGTGGTCAAGGGCGGTCCTTCTTCTTGAAACGCAATCGTGCGTGATGGCGCGACAGGGCGTGTGCCTCATGTCGACTTGAACCCCTTACCAGGGATCGGAGCTGAACGAGCCGGAGGAACTGCCCGAGTCGTAGCTTGCCGAGCCGAAGTCCATCGAGCTGCCGAAGCTGTCGCTGCTGAACGAGTCGGTGGCGCTGGAAGTGCCGTAAAGGTTGCCGCCGACGTCGAACCCCACGCCGCTGTCGTCGATCATCGGCAGACCGGTGGCCGGATTGATCGAGGTGAACGACGGGGCGCTTGAGCCCTCGAGGGGATCGCCGAAGCTTGCGTGGGGGGACAGGCCGGTGTCGTCGGAAAAGGCCGAGAAGCTAGCCACGGCCGCGCCGACACCGACGCCGGCCGCCATGCCACCGAAGGCACCAATACCGGTGGCGTGGCCATCGTCCGTGGCGGTGCCATTGCTCCGATGCGCCGTGCCGGTGGCAGACCGCCTCGCAGCGGAGCGCCGGGCCTGCGCCGGCTTGCTGACGCAGCATTTCAGGCACATCAGGAACGCAAAGACAGCCGCCGCGGGCGGCATCCAGACCGAGTCGATGCTGATGATGCTGGCGACGAACAGGCCCACGAAAAGGAAGAGTGCGAAGGTCAGCACCACGACGGTCGCGTTCCAGATCCAGCGAATAACGCTCATGCAGTGCGCAGCCAGTGGCTTAGAGAGAAACGGTGTTGAAGATTCTTGTCTGCACGCAAGGTCCCGGCCGCGAGGAAGAGGCGTTAGGCGTGAACTACTACTGCTTCCGATGCAGCTGTTGACCACGACGTCTTCGGGCTCACAATGACCGATAAAACACGTTGAGCTGACGGTTGTTCGGTGAGAACTTTGAACAGCGACGCTCCTTGCATTCCAGGCGCGTCGCGTGCGGCTGAATCCGCCGGCCGCGGGCTCCGTTGACGGCGTCGTAGCCGTCATCCAGCGCGCGTCAAGGCTCGCGGGCGTACAGCGCGAAGCCCAGGTCGACCGGCTTGCCGGCCTTGTCCAGCAGTGGCCGGCCGTCCACCAGCGCTTCGCCGCCGGCGTAGACGTCGCGGCGGCTGACGCGGGCGTAGATCGCTGCGGCGCCCTTCGCGGCGCGCAGCTCCAGCGCGTAGCGCCGGCCTGCCTTCAGCAGCACCGGCGGGCCGCCGACGAGGTCGATGTGCAGCAGTCCCGGGCCCTGCGGTTCGTACGCGAGGGCCAGGCCGTCATCGCCGCCTAGTAGGCTCGCGCCGGGGCCTGAGCCGTTCGTGCCCAGGTCCAGCAGCGCCAGGCGCAGCGGCTGGCCCGGCTGCGTGCCCTGGCCGTCGCCGGCGTACAGGCTGATGCGGCCCAGCGTGAGGTCGGCCGTTGGCGTGAAGGTCTGTGTGATGCGGCTGATGCCGCCGGTGTGGTTGAAGCCGATGGGATCGGGCGCCTCGTCGAACGGGGACGTGACGGACGCGAGCGCCGGCCGGCCCGGCCAGGCCTGCGGATAGCCCTGCTCGAACTGCACGACGCGCAGGCGTTCGTCGCTGCGGCCGTGGTCGACGGGCGGTGGCGCGGGTGTCAGCGCGGGCGGTGGCTGGCTGATGCCGGCCTCGGTCTGCACGACGGGTTGCATGCTGCCGTCGGGCCGGTAGAGCAGGTGTTCGATGGTCACCGAGCGGCGGCCCAGGGCGCCGGTCTGGCCGTCGGGCAGCGTCAGCGCGGCGTTGTGGGCGATGAGGTAGGAGCCGCCCTTGAAGTCGTCCACGATGCCGGGGTGGATGGTGTAGCTGTTCTTCGCCGGGCCGGTCAGCAGGCCGCGGTAGGTCCACGGGCCGCGCATGCTGGGCGCCGTCGCGTAGGCCAGGTGCTCGTTGAAGCCCTGGTGCGCCAGCGCGGCGTAGGTCATGTAGTAGATCCCGTGGCGCTTGGAGATCCACGGGCCCTCCGTGTAGTTGGGCAGCGCGATCTTCTCGATGGCGCCGTCCAGCTCGATCATGTTGGGCTTGAGCCGCGCGAGGTAGAGCACCGGGTTGCCCCAGGCCAGCCACGCGGTGCCGTCGTCGTCGACGAAGACCGTGGGGTCGATGTCGTTCCAGCCGTAGGGCGCGGGCGTCGTGGCGTCGGTGATGAGCGCCGAGCCGCGGGCGTCCCTGAACGGGCCCAGCGGGTGGTCGCCGACCGCGACGCCGATGGCCTTGCCGGGGTGGCTGTCGTCGTGCTGGACGGTGACATAGAAGTAGTACTTGCCGTTGCGCTTGACGACCTGGGCGGCCCAGGCATCGGCCACGGCCCACTTGAAGTCGGTGGGCCTGAGCATGGGGCCGTGTGCGGTCCAGGTCTTCATGTCGCGCGACGAGTAGGCCAGCCACTCGTTCATGCGGAACATGTCCTTGCCCCTGGCTTCGTCATGGCCCACGTAGAGGTAGACGGTGTCGCCGTCCACCAGCGGCGCCGGGTCGGCGGTGAAGACGTCGCGCAGCAGCGGGTTGCTGCCCGGGGCCGGCCCGGCGGCAAGGGCGCTGCCCAGCAGCAGTGAGGCGGCCAGCGCGGTCAGTGGCGGGAGCAGGCGCGTCATGGGGTGTCCGTGTTGACGACCGTCGTGATGCTCTTCGCGGGCAGCGTCACGCTGAAGCTGCCGGCGCTGGCGGCAAGGTTCGTGAGCTTCGCGAAGCTCTCTGTGGCGGAGGTGCGATAGGGCGTCCAGGCGGCAGGGCTGCGGCCGGCCACGGCGACGGACAGCGTGCGGTCGACGCTGCCGTCGTTGATGAGCACGATGACCGCCTGACCGCCGGTGCCGCCGTAGGCCGACAGGCTGACGCCGTCCAGCGGCTGCGCGGTGGCGTCCACGCGCGTGAAGCCGGGCCGCACGAAGTAGGCGAAGTGCTTGAGCCCGAGGCCGAAATGGTTGGGCTTGTTGGCGTTGTCGACGAGCCCGGTGGGCTTGTTGTCGTCGGAGTTGACCAGCCACCAGTGCACGTAGGCGTTGTACTGGCCCAGCGTCATGCCGTCGTGGATCTCGCGGGCGATGGCGAGCGCGTCGTCGATGCTGGTGGTCCACGCCGTGCCGGTACTGGACTTGTTGACCGAGTCCAGGAAGTGCTCGGTCATCCAGACTGCCTTGCCCTGGCGGGCGGCTTCCGCGCTGAACTGCGGCACGCCGCCGTAGAGGTGGCCGCCGATGATGGCGATGTTCTGCGCCGCCTTGTCGTCGGCCAGCAGCGCCTCGGTCGTCGTCGGCGAGAAGTTCAGCGACTCGGGGGCGATCAGCCGCGTCGACGTGCCGGCCACCGCCGCTGCGCCGTAGGTGCCCAGCCAGGCCTTCAGCTCGTCGGCGTTCCACAGGCAGGACTCGTAGTTGGTGGGGTCCCAGTCCGGCTCGTTCTGCGGTGAGATGGCTGCCAGGTTCACGCCACGCGTCGCCGCGTAGCGGATGTAGGCGTTCAGGTATTGCGCGTAGGCGCCGTACTGGGCCGGGTCCAGCCGGCCGCTCCAGAGCGGGTCGGTGCGGTCGGCGTTGACGATCTTCAGGCTGGCCGGCGGTGACCAGCTGGACGAGAACACCCGCGCGCCGCGCGCCTGGGCCGCGGTGCCGTTGGCGAGTTCGGCTGTCCAGGCGCTGGTGTCGGCCGTCTGCGTGGTGGCGTTCCACGCGGCCGGCGCGATGCGCAGCCGCAGGATGCTGAGCCCCAGGCTGTCGGGCAGCTGCGTGCCGAAGAGCGTGTCGAGCCGGGTCTGGCTCATCGTCGTGTAGTACCAGGCCGCCGAGCCGCCGAAGCCGTCGATGACCTGCCGCGTGGCCGTGAAGTCGATGCTGGCGGGCGTAGCCGCGGGCTTCACGGTCAACAGTGTGCTGACCCAGGCCGGCTGGTAGTGCGCCGAGTCCTGCGGCATGAAGCGGGCCTGCAGCACGACGCTGCCGGCGCTCGCCGTGGCGGCGGCCAGCGTGCGGCCGTCGGCGGTCTGGAACGACGCGGCATCGGCCGTGCCCTGCACACCGTACAGCGCGCGCGGCGCCGTGCCGAGCAGCGCGGGCGTCAGCGTGGCGCCCTGGGCCACGGCGGCCGGCGTGTCCCACCGCACGGCGGGGGCCGCCTTGTCGATGCGCAGCGTGCGCGTGGCCGTCGTGGTGGCGTAGCGGCTGCCGTCCTGCGGCGTGAAGGTGACGGTCAGCGTCTGCGTGCCCACCTCGGGCTTGCTGCCTGCCGCCGGCGAGTAGGCAAAGCTGCCGGCCACGCCGGACTTCGCGTTCAGCTGCGCCGCGCTGAGCGCGGTGCCCCAGCCGATGGCGGCGGGGTCGGGCCAGCTGATGTCGGGTGTGGCGAGTGACGCGGTGGGCGGCGTGGTGGGCGTCGCGGTGGCCGAGCCTCCGCCACCACCACCGCCGCAGCCGGTGGCCAGCAGACCCAGGAGCACGGCGGCAGCGGCGGCGCGCATCGGTCAGCGCCCCAGGCAGCCCAACGCGGCATCGACGACGGCCTGCACCGTCACGCCGAAGTGCGCGTACAGCGCCGCCGCCGGGGCGGATTCGCCGAAGGTGTCGATGCCGACGACCGCACCGTCCAGCCCCACATACTGCCGCCATGGCGGCGTGACGCCAGCCTCCACCGCCACGCGCGGCACGCCGTCGGGCAGCACGGTGCGTCGCCAGTCGGCGTCCTGCTGCTCGAAGGTGAAGCACGACGGCATGGACACGACGCGGGCGTTCACGCCGGCCTCGGCCAGCTTCGCCAGCGCCTTGACGGCCAGGTCCAGCTCCGAGCCGGTGGCGATGAGCACGAGTTGCAGCGGCCGGTCGGCTGCCTCACGCACCAGCACGTAGCCGCCGCGGCGGATGGCATCAAGGGTGTCGGCGTCGCGCGGCTGGTGCTGCAGGTTCTGGCGCGACAGGATCAGCGCGGTGGGCGTGTGTCGGTGGCGCACGGCGTTCTGCCAGGCCACCAGCGTCTCGACCGCGTCGCCCGGGCGCCACAGGTCCAGGTTGGGCACCAGGCGCAGCGTCGCGACCTGCTCGACCGGCTGGTGCGTGGGGCCGTCCTCGCCGAGACCGATGGAGTCGTGCGTGAAGACGTAGATCGGATTCGTGCGCATCAGCGCGGCCATGCGGATGGCGTTGCGCGCGTACTCCGAGAACATCAGGAAGGTGCCGCCGAACGGGCGCCAGCCGCCGTGCAGCGCGATGCCGGTCTGGATGGCCACCATCGCGAACTCGCGCACGCCGTAGTGCAGGTAGTTGCCGCCGGCCGCGCCCGGCTCGACGGAGCGGCAGCCCTTCCACTGCGTCAGGTTGGACGGTGCCAGGTCGGCCGAGCCGCCCAGCAGCTCGGGCATGCCCGGCGCGAGAAGGTTGATGCTGTTCTGCGAGGCCTTGCGCGACGCGATGGTCTCGGCCTTGGCAACCGCCTCGGCGAGCTGCGCAACGCTGCGCGCGTCGAAGTCGGCCGGCAGTTCACCGCGCATGCGGCGCATGAACTCGGCGGCTCGCGGGTGGGCAGCGAGCACTGCCTCCCACTCGCGCTGTGCGGTGGCGCCGCGCTCACGGGCATCCAGTGGCGCGCGCGCTTCAGCCGGCACGACGAAGGGCGCGTACGGCCAGGCCAGCGCCTCGCGAACGGCCGCCACCTCGGCAGCGCCCAGTGGCGCGCCGTGCACGTCGTGGCCGCCGGCCTTGTTGGGCGAGCCCTTGCCGATGGTCGTCTTCGCGCAGATCAGCGTGGGCTTGCCGACGTCGTCGGTGGCAGCGTTCAGCGCGGCGTCTATTGAACCGAAGTCATGGCCGTCGACATCGCGGATGACGCGCCAGCCGTAGGCCTCGAAGCGCGCCGGCGTGTCGTCGCCGAACCAGCCCTTCACGTCGCCGTCGATGGAGATGCCGTTGTCGTCGTAGATGACGACCAGCTTGCCCAGACCCCAGGTGCCGGCCAGCGAGCAGGCCTCGTGCGAGATGCCTTCCATCAGGCAGCCGTCGCCGACGAAGACGAAGGTGCGGTGGTCGACGAGCGTGTGTTCGGTGGTGTTGAACTCGGCTGCGAGCAACTGCTCGGCCAGTGCCATGCCGATGGCGTTGGCCAGGCCCTGGCCCAGCGGGCCGGTGGTCGTCTCGACGCCGGGCGTCAGGCCCACCTCGGGGTGGCCGGGCGTCTTGCTGTGCATCTGGCGGAAGGCCTTCAGCTCCTCGATGGGCAGGTCGTAGCCGCTCAGGTGCAGCAGCCCGTACAGCAGCATGGAGCCGTGGCCGTTGGACAGCACGAATCGGTCGCGGCCGGGCCAGTGCGGGTCGGCCGGGTTGTGGCGCAGGTGGCGGCTCCACAGCACGGCAGCGATGTCGGCCATGCCCATGGGCATGCCGGGGTGGCCGGAGTTGGCCTGCTGCACGGCGTCGACCGCGAGCATGCGCAGCGCGTTGGCGGCGAGGGTGAGGTTCTGTGTCATGGGTCTCAACCTTGGGTGGAGCGGATCAACTGCTCCAGCGTTTCGGTGTCGGCGATGAACTGCTTGATGCCGTCGGTGAGCTTGTCGTGGGCCATCGCGTCGGCGGCGAGTGCCGCGTTGAATTCGGCCTCGGTCAGCGGCGCCGGCTTGGCTTCGACGCTCCCCGTGTGCAACAGCCGGCGCTCGACGGGCGTGTTCGCCGCATCCAACTCGGCCAGCAGCGCGGGGCTGATGGTCATCAGGTCGCAGCCGGCCAGCGCAATGATCTGGCCGCTGTTGCGGAAGCTCGCGGCCATCACCTCGGTGGTGATGCCGTGGCGCTTGTAGTGTGTGTAGATCTCGACGACAGAGCGCACGCCGGGGTCGTTGGGCCCGGCCATCGCGGCCTCGTCCCAGCTCTTGCCGGCGGTCTTCTTGAACCAGTCGTAGATGCGGCCCACGAACGGCGAGATCAGCTTCACGCCGGCGTCGGCGCAGGCCTTGGCCTGGGCCAGGCAGAACAGCAGCGTCAGGTTGGTGTGGATGCCTTGCTGCTCAAGCTCGCGGGCGGCCTGGATGCCTTCCCACGTGGACGCGAGCTTGATGAGCACGCGCGCCTTGGGCACGCCGGCAGCGGCGTACAGCTCGATGAGGCGCCTGGCGGTGGCGACCGACGCGGCCGTGTCGTACGACAGGCGCGGATCGATCTCGGTGGAGACGCGGCCTGGCACCACCTTCAGGATCTCGACGCCGAAGGCCACCAGCAGATGCTCGGTGACCGTGGTTGCCGGCGCGCCCGGGTGGGCGGCCACGGCCTGCTCCAGCAGCGCGCGGTAGCGGGGCTGCTGCACGGCCTTCAGCACGAGGGAGGGGTTGGTCGTCGCGTCCTGCGGGCGGAACTGTGCGAGCTGATCGAAGTCGCCGGTGTCGGCGACGACGGTGGTGTGTTGGCGGAGCTGGTCGAGGCTGTTCATGTCGGGCAAAGCGCGGCCCTGCCGCGGTCAAGCAGCACAGGCCGAGGGGTGAGAAAGGAGTTAGCTGAACTCGCTGCGCAGCGCCGTGTAGAGGCGCTGGAAGCGCTCGTAGCGGGGCTGCAGGGCGGCAGCGAGCGCGGGATCGGGTTCGGCGACGCGGGCGACGTCGGGCGTGCGGCAGACCTCGTCCACCGTGCCGCCGCAGGCCAGCCACGCCAGGCGCGCGGCGCCCAAAGCGCCGCCGGCCTCGGAGCCGACGCCGTTGACGAGGCGCACGTTCAAGAGCGACGCGAGCAGCCTGGCCCACCACTCGCTGCGCGCACCGCCGCCGACCAGCCACAGCTGCTCGGCATGGCCGCCTCCGGCCTGCAGCGCGCGCCAGCCGTCCAGCAGCGCAAAGCCGACGCCTTCGAGGACGGCATAGCCCATCTCGGCGGCGCCGTGTTCGTGCGTGAGGCCGAAGAACACGCCTTGCGCGTTGGCGTTGTTGTGCGGCGTGCGTTCGCCGCTGAGGTAGGGCAGGAAGATGGGCGCCTGCTGGCGCTGCGTGTCGCTCAGCGCGGCGGCCTTGGCGATGAGGTCGGCCTCGCCACCGGGCATGCCCAGCATCAACGTGACCCAGCGCAGCGCACTGGCGGCGCTGAGGATGACGCTCATCTGGTGCCAGGTGTCCGGCAGCGCGTGGCAGAAGGCATGCACCGCGCGGGCGGGGTTGGGGCTGAACGCCTCGTTGCACAGGAAGATGACGCCCGACGTACCCAGCGACAGGAAGCCGTCGCCGGGCTTCACGACGCCCATGCCGACGGCGCTGGCGGCGTTGTCGCCCCCACCACCTGCGATGGGAATGCCCGGCGTGAGGCCCCAGCGCTCGGCCAGATCGCGCTTGAGCGCTGCGCTCGGCTCGCTGCCTTCGACGAGGCGGGGCATGTGGCCCTCGTTCAGGCCGGTCAGTGCCAGCGCTTCGGGCGACCAGCGGCGGCGTGCGACGTCCAGCCACAGCGTGCCGGCGGCGTCGCTCATCTCGCTGACGAAGGAGCCGCTGAGCTGGAAGCGCAGCCAGTCCTTGGGCAGCAGCACCTTCGCCACCTTGGCGAACAGCGCCGGCTCGTGCTGGCGCATCCATGCCAGCTTCGGCGCCGTGAAGCCCGGCATCGCGAGGTTGCCGGTGATGGCCGGCAGCTCGGGGCAGGCGGCCATCATCTCGGCGCACTGCGCGGCGCTGCGGCCGTCGTTCCACAGGATGGCCGGCCGCAGCACGGCGTCGGCCGCGTCCAGCGTGACGGCGCCATGCATCTGGCCCGACAGGCCGATTCCGCGCACCTGCGCGAGCGCGGCGGCGTGGTCTTGCTTGAGTTTGGCCATGCCGGCATCGAGCGCGGCCCACCAGTCAGCGGGGTTCTGCTCACTCCACAGCGGTTGCGGCCGTTGAACAGTGAGCGCCACGCCGGTGGTGGCGACGATGCGGTGCTGCTCGTCGAGCAGCAGCAGCTTGATCTCGGAGGTGCCGAGGTCGATGCCGAGGAACATGGCCGGGAACCCGATCAGACGAAGTTGTTGACGATGTTTTCCAGGCGCTCCTGGCGGCCCGAGCGAGGCTGCGGCGAGATGCCTTGCGCGTGGACCAGCGAAGCCAGATCGTCCAGCGATGCGCCGCCGGTGATCTTCTTGCCCAGCTCGCCGTTCCAGCCGGCGTAGCGGTCGGCCACGGTCTTCTCCAGCTGGCCGCTCTCGAACAGCGCAGCAGCGCTCAGGAAGGCGCGGGCCATCGTGTCCATGCCGCCGATGTGGCCTTCCAGCTGGTCGATCGGGTCGATGGACTGGCGGCGCACCTTGGCGTCGAAGTTGGTGCCGCCGGTGGTGTAGCCGCCGTGGCGGATCATCTCCAGCATGGCCGGCACGAGTTGCACGTGGTTGTTGGGGAACTGGTCGGTGTCCCAGCCCAGCTGCTCGTCGCCGCGGTTGGCGTCCAGCGAGCCGAAGATGCCCAGCGCGCAAGCCGTGGCGACTTCATGCTCGAAGCTGTGGCCGGCCAGCGTGGCGTGGTTGACCTCGATGTTGACCTTGACCTCGTTCTCCAGGCCGTAGGTCTTCAGGAAACCGTAGACCGTGGCGCTGTCGTAGTCGTACTGGTGCTTGGTGGGCTCCTGCGGCTTGGGCTCGATCAGGATGGTGCCCTTGAAGCCGATCTTGTGCTTGTGCTCGACGACCGACGACAGGAAGCGGCCGTACTGGGCCAGCTCGCGCTTGAGGTCGGTGTTCAGCAGGGTCTCGTAGCCTTCGCGGCCGCCCCACAGCACGTAGTTGGCGCCGCCCAGGCGGTTGGTCCACTCCAACACATGCTTCACCTGCGCAGCGGCGTAGGCATAGACCTCGGGGTCGGGGTTGGTCGCGGCGCCGCTCATGAAGCGGCCGTTGGAGAACAGGTTGGCCGTGCCCCACAGCAACTGCACCTTGCCGTCCTGCATCTTCTTGGCGGCGGCTTCGAGCAGGCCGTCGAGGATGCGGTTGGACTCGGCGAGGTTGGCGCCTTCGGGGGCGACGTCGCGGTCATGGAAGCACCAGTACGGCAGGCCCAGCTTGCCGAAGAAGTCGAACGCGGCGTCGAGCTTCATGTAGGCGGCCTTGACCGGGTCGGCTTCGTTGAACCAGGGGCGCTGGAACACGGTGTTGCCCAGGCCGAAGACGTCCTCGCCCTTCCAGCAGAAGTTGTGCCAGTAGCAGACGGCCGGGCGCAGGTGTTCGGCCAGCGTCTTGCCGAGGACGACGCGGTTGGCGTCGTACCAGCGGTAGGCCAGCGGGTTGGTGGAGGAGGGGCCTTCGTACTTGACGGTGGGGAGGTCGGAATAGACGGTGCTCATGGCGAGATCCTTACTGCGGGAAAGGGGTGGGATGGATAAGGTTAGGCGGCGGCTGGCAAGGCGCCAGCCTGAAGACGGCGCTGGGCGAGCTCTTCGGACATCTGCAGCGTGGTCTGCTTGTTCAGCTTGTTGAAGAGCAGGCAGATCGTGCAGGCGGCGAACAGCGCGCCGACGACGAAGCTGGACGCCACGCGGTAGCCCTCGATCGCGTTGGGCGACGAGGGCAGGTGGGTGTCGTAGCCGAAGAAGCCGGCCAGAATCCACAGGAAACCGGCACCGCCGAGGGCGAGCCCCACCTTCAGCGAGAAGCCGATGGTGGCGAACACCATGCCGGTGAAGCGGCGGCCGGTCTGCCACTCCGAGTAGTCAGCCGCGTCGGCGTACATGGACCACATGACGGCGACCGTCGGCGCGTAGACGACAGCGCTCAGCACTTGCAGGCCCAGCATCGCCCAGACGGCGTCGGGGGGGAGCAGGTACAGCGCGCAGGCGGTCAGCGTGCACAGGCCGAAGCAGACGATGCCGATGGCGCGCCTGCCGTAGCGTGCCGACAGGCCCATCGACAGCATGATGACGATCATGGTCGTCGCCGTTCCGGCCATGTTGACGATGCTGTTGAACACGTCGGCAGCGTTGGAGCCGGCCACGTTGTCGCGCGTGCCGTGGACGATGTAGCCCAGCCAGTCGCCCAGGCTGCCGGTGCTTTGCAGCTCCGGCGTGGTCAGCCCGAGGGTGGCGAGGAAGTCGAACATCGCGCCCTTGTCGGCGTAGTGGTGGTAGTAGTTGAATTGCGCCCCACCGCGCAGCGACAGCATGCCGAACTGGAACAGCGTGTAGAGCACCAGCGTGATCCACGGCCCGTTCTTCATCAGGTCGGCGAAGTCCTGCTTCGGCGAGGAGCTCGTTTCCTGGATGGGCTTGACGCGCTCCTTCGTCGTAAAGAACGTGACGAGGAACAGCACCAGGCAGGCGACGGCCCAGATGGACATCGTGACCTGCCAGCCATGCGCGCGGTCATGGCCTTGCGCGAACTTGGCCACCAGCGGCAGCGTGAAGCCGCTGACGATGAACTGCGCGGCATTGACCGACACGAAGCGGAACGAGTTGAGCTTGGTGCGCTCGTTCAGGTCCGCCGTCATGACCCCGCTCATGGCCGAGTAGGGCATGTTGTTCATCGAGTACAGCGTCATCAGCAGCGTGTTGGTGATGCCGGCGTACGCGATGACCATGCCGGTGCTCCATCCCCACGCCGGGTCGGGCGCCGTGTAGGCCAGCACCATGACGACCGCCCAGGGCACCGACGTCCACAGCACCCAGGGGCGGAACTTGCCCCAGCGCGTGTTGGTGCGGTCGGCCAGCACGCCCATGACGGGGTCGAAGACGGCGTCCCACAGCTTGGGCCACAGCAAGATGGCCGCGGCCGTGCTGGCCGACAGGCCGAACACGTCCGTGTAGAAGTTCACCTGGAACAGGATCATCGACATGAAGACCAGATTGGCCGCGGCATCGCCGCAGCTGTATCCGGCCTTCTCGATGAAGGACAAGGGCTGGCTTTTCATTTGTCTCCTCTTGTGCTTTTTGAGGTCGTCGCCCGTCGAGGGTCTGTCTGGAATCAGGCCTTGGCTTCGTACGAGAGGTAGTCGAAGTCGGCGGTCTTGCGCGTGCCGGCCAGGTCCTGACAGGCGATGCCGATGAAGTTGCCGGTGAATCCGAAGCTGTTGGCGAAGCCGTTGAGGAAGCGCGTCGCGAACTCGTCGCTCAGCATCGCGGCGTCCAGCGCCGGGCCGATGGCCTGCCAGGCAGCGCCGCCCTGGCGGAACTGGAACTGGTAGGTGTCATGGCTGAACTCGACGGCCAGATCCACCGGGCCGGCGGCCAGCGGAACGGGCGTGGCGGGGCCGCTGATCTGGCCGTCGCGGTTGACGGTCAGGTAGACGACGCGCTGCTCGCTGTCGAAGTCCCGCGTCACGTGCAGGTAGGCGTGGTTGCGCGTGTTGTAGTACGCGACCAGGCCGGCCATCTGGTGGAAGTTCTCGGGCTCGAACTCCACGCGCGTCTCGACACGGCAGTTGAAGTGCTGCTGGCGGCGCGCGACCAGGCTCTGGTCGAACAGGCTCATCAGCGACTCGCGGCCCGTCAGGCGCAGGTGGCCGGGGCGGGCGGTCAGCGACGCCCAGCTCTCGTCGAAGGGCTTGCGCAGCGAGTTCAGGTGGCCGTTGAACGTGGTCGAGTCGAAGTCGTCGCGGGCGGCTTCTGCCGGGAACGGATGCGGTGGCAGGTCGGGCAGCTCGACGTTCGTGCTGGGCTGCTGACCATTGCCACCGACGACCTCGGGCCAGTCGTCATCGCGCCAGTGGATGCGCTGCAGCGCGGTCTCGCGGCCCAGCGGGCAGTGCAGGCCGGCGTAGCCTTCCTCGGGCTTGTTGTTGGCGGCGTTGGGGCCGCTCCACTCCAGCGGGCGGCCGCACAGGTGGGCCATGAACCATTCGCCGGTGGCCGTTTCGACGAGGCTGGCGTGGCCGCTGCGCTGCAGGCCGTCGGTCTTCTTCTGCCAGGCAGTCAGCAGCGGGTTGCCGGGCAGCGTCTCGTAGGGGCCGTCCAGCTGGCGCGAACGGGCCAGCGTCACGGCGTGCTCGTAGAAGGTGCCGCCCTCGGCCGTCAGCAGGTAGTACCAGCCGTTGCGCACGTACAGGTGCGGGCCTTCGACGACGCCCAGCTCGGTGCCGCGGTAGATGTTCTTGATCGGGCCGACGAGCTTCCTGGCCTCGTGGTCGTACTCCTGCAGCAGGATGCCGTTGAAGTGGTGCTTGCCGGGCCAGTGCGTCCACTGCTGGTTGATGAGCCAGTGGCGACCGTCTTCGTCGTGGAACAGGCTGGGGTCGAAGCCCGAGCTGTTCAGGTAGATGGGCTCGCTCCACGGGCCGTCGATGCTGGGCGCCGTGATGAGGTAGTTGTGCGTGTCCTTGAACGCGCCGATCGTGGAGCGCACGTCGGTGTAGATGAGCCAGAACTGGCCGCCCGCATAGCTCAGGCACGGGGCCCAGACGCCGGCGGAGTCGGGGTGGCCGTTCAGGTCCAGCTGGCTGGTGCGCGTGACGGCGTAGCTGTGGTGGCGCCAGTTGACGAGGTCGCGCGAGTGGTGGATGCGCACGCCCGGCCACCATTCGAAGGTGGACGTGGCGATGTAGTAGTCATCGCCGTCTTTGCCCGGAACGCGGCAGATGGACGGGTCGGCGTGGAAGCCCGGCAGGATGGGATTGGCAATCATCGTCAGGAGGTGCGTTCAGGCGCCCGGTTGCGGGCGCGACTCAGGGGAAGTGGGAAGCAGGGAGGCCGGGCCGGTGTGCGACCGGCCGGCGTACAGGAGCAGCGCGCCGATGACCACGAGGCCGCCGGCGGCGGTGAGCGCCTGGGCGGCACCCGAGAACTTGGCAGCGGCGACACAGGCGTCCCAGTGCGAGGTGATGAGCCACGTCAGCGCCACGCCCAGCAGCGTGACGAGGCCGCCGGCCGTCAGCAGCGGGCGGTGGGCGCGGGCGAGGTCCAGCCCGGCGTCGATGTCCACGCGCTCGAAGCGGCCGCGGAACCACAGCCAGAAGATGGCGAGGCTGGTCAGGTGCATGACGCCGGCGTAGACGAAGGCCCACTGCTGCGTACCGGTCCACTGCACGGTCAGCGCCGTCAGCAGCGCGATGAACATGCCGCCGATGCCGCCGGCCGTGGAACCCAGGCCGATGACGGCGCCGGAGACCTTGGTGGGGAACAGGTCGGTTGCCGACGTCAGCAGGTTGGCCGACCAGGCCTGGTGGCAGGCGGTGGCCAGCGCGATCAGGGCCACACAGGCGGCGAAGCTGTCGACCCCGTAGGCCGCGATGCTGCCCGGCATGCAGGCCGCGAAGATGCCCATCGTTGCCATGCGCGCCTTGCCGACCGGCCAGCCGCGCTTGGCGAGGTGGCCCGACAGCCAGCCGCCGAAGATGGAACCGACGCTGGAGCCGAGGTAGATGACGGCCACGAGGCCGGCACTGGCCAGCGGGTTCTGGCCGCGCTCGCGCTCCAGGTAGGACGGCAGCCAGAACAGGAAGAACCACCAGACCGGGTCGGTCAACATCTTGCCGAGCAGGAAGGGCCAGATCTCGCGGTAGCGCAGCAGTGCCGTCCACGGCAGGGCCACGGTCTGCGTCGGCGCGGGCTGGCCGGCGCGGATGTAGCCCAGCTCGGCGGCCGACACGCCGGCGTGCTGCTCGGGCGGCTGGAAGCCGCGCTGCCAGAACACCAGCCACACGAGGCCGGTGAAGCCGATGGCGACGAAGGCGGACTGCCAACCGAAGGTCAGCGCCAGCCACACGGTGACCGGCGACGCGATGATGCCCAGGGCCGTGCCGGCGTTGAACAGCCCCGTGGCCAGCGCGCGTTCCTGCTGCGGGAACCACATCGCCACGGTCTTGATCGCGGCCGGGAAGTGCGCCGCCTCGGCCATGCCCAGCAGGAAGCGCACGACGACCAGGCCCAGCACCGTCGCGACCAGCCCGTGCGCGGCCGACGCCAGCGACCACAGTACCAGCGCCACACCCAGGCTGCGCTTGACGCCGAAGCGGTCGATGGCGGTGCCGATCAGCGGCGGGAAGGCCGCGTAGGCGGCTGTGAAGGCAAAGGTGATCCAGCCGTAGTCGGCATCGGTCAGCGCGAGGCCGCCGGCCTCGACGGGCTGCTGCAGGCTGGTCTTCAGCACCGACAGCGCGTTGCGGTCGAGGTAGTTGACCGTCGTCGCCGCGAACAGCAGCGCGCAGATCCACCAGCGCTGGCGGCCCACGGCCGTACCCGCTCCACCCGTCGTCACGCGGTCCGCCCGACGGGTTTGGTAGCGCTAGCGATATCGCACCGGGTATACCCCTGTCGCAGAGGCGACATTGGGGTCATTCCGGATGCTGCTGGTTTCAAGGCGTTGTCTCCGACGGGAAAGCGATGGCTGGATGCGATTGTGGCGGCTTGCGGGAACGAAATGTAGCGCTACCATTTGCATTCGCGCAAGCCGGGATTTCGTGAAACAGGCAGCACAAGTGCCAGGAGACAGGATGACGACCGTATTTCGATGGCTGGGACTGCTGCTGGGGCTGGCCCTGGCGCCCACGTGGGCGGCAGCCGAGGACGGCTACGACCTCTGGCTGCGCTACCGGCCGCTGGCCGGCGCGGCGCAGGCGCAAGTGCAGGCCCGGGCGCGCAGCCTCGTGCTGGCAGCGCCCACCTCGCCGACGACACAGGCCGCCGTCACCGAGCTGCGGCGCGGCATCCAAGGGCTCGCCGGGCGTGAGCCGGAGCTCACGTCACGCGTTTCGCCGGGTGCGCTGCTGCTCGTCACGCGCGCCCAGGCGCCGGCCGGCCTGGCCCTGTCTTGGGAGGAGCTGGGCCGCGAGGGCTACGCGCTGCGCCGTGCGACGCTGCAGGGCGCCGACGTGACCGTCATCGCTGCCAACGGCGACGTGGGCCTGCTCTATGGCAGCTTCGCCTGGCTGCGCGCGGCGCAGACGGGGGAGGATCTCTCGAAGCTGGATCAGCGCTCCGCACCCAAGGTGGCGCTGCGCATGTTGAACCACTGGGACAACCTGGACCGCCACGTCGAGCGCGGCTATGCCGGCGCGTCGCTGTGGGACTGGTGGAAGCTGCCGGACATCCTCGACCCACGCTACACGGACTACGCCCGCGCCAACGCCTCGCTGGGCATCAACGGCACGGTGCTGAACAACGTCAACGCCAAGGCTGATTCGCTGACCGCGCCTTACCTGGCGAAGGCGGCAGCGCTGGCCGGCGTGTTCCGGCCTTACGGCATCAAGGTCTATTTGTCGGCGCGGTTCTCGGCGCCGGTGGAACTTGGCGGGCTGAAGACGGCCGATCCGCTGGACCCGGCCGTGCGAGCCTGGTGGAAGGCCAAGGCCGACGAGGTCTACCGCGCGATCCCCGACTTCGGCGGCTTCCTCGTCAAGGCCAACTCCGAGGGCCAGCCCGGCCCGCAGGACTACGGCCGCAACCATGCCGACGGCGCCAACATGCTGGCCGAGGCGTTGGCCCCGCACGGCGGCGTCGTGCTGTGGCGGGCCTTCGTCTACGCGGCCGACGCGAGCGACCGTGCCAAGCAGGCTTACGCCGAGTTCCAGCCGCTGGACGGCAGGTTCGCGCCCAACGTCATCGTGCAGGTGAAGAACGGGCCCATCGACTTCCAGCCGCGCGAGCCCTTCCATCCGCTGTTCGGCGCGATGCCGAAGACGCCGCTGGCGCTGGAGCTGCAGATCACGAAGGAGTACCTGGGCTTCTCGACGCACCTCGTCCACCTCGGACCGCTGTTCGAGGAGGTGCTGCAGGCCGACACGGGCCACGGCGGCACGGTCGCGCGCGTCGTCGACGGCAGCCTGGAGGGGCACAAGCTGTCTGCCATCGCCGGCGTCGCCAACATCGGTACCGACCGCAACTGGAGCGGCTCGCAGTTCGACCAGGCCAACTGGTACGCCTTCGGTCGCCTGGCCTGGGACCCGGACACGAAGGCCGGGCGAATCGCCCGCGACTGGGTGGCCCAGACCTTCACGACCCGCCCCGCCGCGCGTGACGCGATCGTCGACATGATGCTGGCCTCGCGCGAGGCCGTCGTCGACTACATGACGCCGCTGGGTCTGCACCACCTGATGGACACCGGCCACCACTATGGCCCCGGCCCCTGGGTCAACAACCTGGAGCGCGCCGACTGGAACCCGACCTACTTCCACAAGGCGGGGCGTGACGGCATCGGCTTCGACCGCTCGCCAACGGGCAGCAACGCGGTCGCTCAGTACGCGCCGTCGGTGGCGCGGCTGTGGAGCGACCCGCGCACCACGCCGCCCGAGCTGCTGCTGTGGTTCCACCACCTGCCGTGGGACTACGCGATGCCGTCGGGCCGGACGCTGTGGGCCGAGCTGGTGGCGCGCTATGACCGCGGCGTCGCGACGGTGGACGACATGCGCCGGCGCTGGGCCGCGCTGGAGCCGGACATCGACCCGCAGCGGCACGCCGAGGTCGCAGCCTATCTGGCTGTGCAAGCCCGGGAGGCGCGTTGGTGGCGCGATGCTTGCATTGCCTATTTCCAGTCGGTCTCGGGCCTGCCGTTGCCGGCCGGCACGCGGCCGCCCGAGCAGAGCCTGGCGGCGTACCAGGCCTTGCGCTTCGGTTTCGCACCGGGGCGTTGAGGCAGGGGGCCGCTGTCGTGACCATGGTGGACAATCACGCTTCGGGCCGTGCAGCGCTCGCCGGCCGTCGAAGAACAACGAAAAGTCGAGGTGCAGATTGAAGCCAAACGCGCGCCAGGGGCGTAGCACCAAGGTCGCCACCATCGCCGATGTGGCCCAGATGGCCGGCGTGTCGCCGATGACGGTGTCACGCGTCGTCAACGGCGAGTTGAACGTGCGGCCCGGCACGCGCGAGAAGGTGCAGGCGGCCATCACGGCGCTGAACTACGTGCCCAACCAGGCGGCCCGCCGCCTGGCCGGCTCGGAGCCCATCCGCATCGGCATGCTCTACATCGACCCGAGCGCGGGCTACCTCAACGAGTTCCTCATCGGCCTGCTGAACAAGGCCAGCCTGCGCCACGTGCAGCTCGTCGTGCAGCGCTGCGATGCGGCCCGCGATGGCGAGGAGGCGCCGGTGGCCGAGATGATCGCCAACGGCATCGACGGCCTCATCCTGCCGCCGCCGTTCTGCGACTCGCAACCGCTGCTCAAGCTGGTGGCCGATACCGACACGCCGGCCGTCGTCGTCTCCGCTGGCCAGCCGCCCGCCGACGTCTGCGCGGTGGGCATCGACGACTACCAGGCCGCCTACGAGATGACCCGCCACCTGCTGAACCTGGGCCACCACCGCCTGGGCTTCATCATCGGCGACCCCTACCAGAGCAGCAGCGCACGCCGCCTGGCGGGCTTCCACGGCGCGATGCGCGACGCGGGCCTCAACATCGAGGAAGAAGAGGTCGTCGCCCAGGGCATGTTCACCTACCGCTCGGGCCTGGATGCGGCCGAGGGCCTGCTGACGCAGGAGCGCCGCCCGACGGCCATCTTCGCCAGCAACGACGACATGGCCGCGGCCACTGTCGCCATTGCCCACCGCCTGGGGCTGGACGTGCCCAGTGACCTGACCGTCGTCGGCTTCGACGACGCACCGCTGGCCACGACAATCTGGCCTGAACTCACGACCGTGCGCCAGCCCATCATGGAGATGGCCGGCGCCGCGGTGGACCTGCTGGTGCGCCACATCCGTGCGCGCCGCAGTGGCGAGCCTCTGCCCTGCGAGCACGAGCTCAAGGATTTCGAACTGGTCCGACGCCAGTCCGACGCCGCACCCCGTTTGCGTCCGCCTCTGCGCAAGGGCGCAGCCAGCTGACGCGCGGCGACCTCTCTTTTTCGAGGCCCGACGCGGGCCGCCTCCCCATGCAAGAACTGACTGGACTGCGCTTCAAGCGCCTTTTGTTGACCGGCGCTGCCGGTGCCCTGGGGCGCATGCTGCGCCCGCGCATGAAGCGCTACTGCGAGACGCTGCGCGTCTCCGACCTCTCGGCGATGGACCCGGCCGGCGAGGGCGAGGAAGTCGTCGTCGCGCCCCTTGAGGATGAGGCCGCGATGTACGACCTGCTGGACGGCGTCGACGCCGTGCTTCACTTCGGCGGCGTGTCCGTCGAGAAGCCGTTCAGCACCGTGCTGCCGGCCAACATCGTCGGCGCCTACAACCTCTACGAGGCCGCACGCCGCCGGGGCACAAAGCGCATCGTCTTCGCCAGCTCCAACCATGTGACGGGCTTCTACGGCCAGGGCGAGACCATCCCCGCCCACGTCGTGCCGCGCCCGGACAGCTACTACGGCCTGTCCAAGGCGTTCGGCGAGAACCTCGCGCAGTTCTACTTCGAGCGCCACGGCCTGGAGACCGTCAGCATCCGCATCGGCTCCTGCGTGCCCGAGCCGCAGGACCGCCGCCACCTGTCGAGCTGGATCAGCCACGACGACATGGAGCGCCTGCTCGTTGCCGCGCTGACCGCGCCGGTCGTCGGCCACAGCATCGTCTATGGCGTCAGCGAGAACCGCTCGACGTGGTGGGACAACTCGCAGGGCCGGCACGTGGGCTACCGCCCGCAGGACAGCTCCGAACCCTGGCGCGCCGCCGTCGAGGCGAAGCAGCCGCACATCGACCCGACGCAGCCCGAAGCCCGCTACCAGGGCGGGGCCTTCGTCACGCTGGGCCCGTTCCCGTTCGCTGGGCAGGAGTGAGCATGAGCGCAGCGACGGGCCGCCCCAAGCAAGCTCACTCCCGCTCGGCAGGACAGGCCGCAGGCCGAAGGGAGCACCCATGAACCACGAGAAAGGCCCGCGCATCCCCTTCCAGCCGAACGCCCGCCTGCCCGACGCGGCCTTCGAGATCCTCGCGCCCGAAGGCCGCGAGCTGCGGCTGTTCTCGGCCTGCGTCGAACAGCTTGCCACTGGCCTGCAGTGGGCCGAGGGGCCGGTGTGGTTCGGTGACGGGCGCTACCTGCTGTGGTCCGACATTCCCAACGACCGCATCCTGCGCTGGGACGACTGCAGCAGCCAGGTCAGCGTGTTCCGCCAGCCCAGCGGCAACGCCAACGGCCACGCCCGTGACGCGCAAGGCCGGCTCATCAGCTGCGAGCACCTGGGCCGGCGCATCACGCGCACGGAGTGGGACGGCCGCATCACCGTGCTGGCCGACCGCTTTGATGGCAAGCCGCTGAACTCGCCCAACGACATCACCTGCGCGCCCGATGGCGGCATCTGGTTCACCGACCCCGACTTCGGCATCCACGGCGACTGGGAAGGCGCACCTGCAACGCCCGAGCAGCCGCATGGCGTCTACCGCATCGACCCGCAGACGGGCGAGCTGCAGCGTGTGCTCGATGACCTTGCCGGCCCCAACGGCCTGGCCTTCACGCCGGACGGCAAGCGGCTGCTCGTCGTCGAGAGCCGCGCGCAGCCGCACCGGCTGATCTGGAGCTACGCCGTCGACGGCGCGGTTCTCAGCGACAAGCAGCTGCTGATCGACGCTGCGGGCTATGGCGCCCTCGACGGCATCGCGCTCGACACGCAGGGCCGCATCTGGTGCGGCTTCGGCGGCGGCGGCCAGCCGGACGCCGACCCGGCGCAGCTGGACGGCGTGCGCGTGTACAGCCGCGAAGGCAAGCCGCTGGCCCACATCCACCTGCCCGAGCGCTGCGCCAACCTGTGCTTCGGCGGCGCCAAGGGCAACCGGCTCTTCATGGCCAGCAGCCACTCGCTGTATGCCCTCTACGTCAATGCCCGAGGATTCGTCCGTTGAGTACTGAACCCCGCATCACCGCGCGCGACTACGGCCGGCTGCCCGACGGCCGCGCCGTACACGAATACCGCCTCGACAACGGCCATGGCCTCGTGCTGACGGCGCTGGACTGGGGCGGCATCGTCACCGGCCTGTGGCTGCCCGGCCTGGCCGACAGCGTTGTCCTCGGTCTGCGCGACCTAGACGCCTACCTGGCTGGCGCCGGCTCGCACCTGGGCGTCATCGCCGGGCGCTACGCCAACCGCATTGCCGGCGGGTCATTCGAGCTGGATGGTGTGCGCCACCAGCTCGTCACCAACGATGGCCCCAACTGCCTGCACGGCGGCCCGGCCGGCTTCGGTGCGTCGTTGTGGCAGGGCTCGCCGCAGCCGCCCGGCGCGGACGGCAGCGTCAGCCTGTTGCTGGAGCACTTCAGCCCCAACGGCGACATGGGTTTCCCCGGCAACCTGCACGTGGCCGTGCGCTACACGCTTGGCGCGGACGGGAGCTGGCGTATCGACTACGAGGCCACGACCGACACGCCCACGGTCATCAACCTGACCTCGCACGCCTACTTCAACCTGGCCGGCGCCGAGTCCGGCTCGGCGCTGGCGCATCGCCTCACGCTGCACGCCAGCCGCTACACGGTGCCCGGCGCGAACAGCATCCCGCTGCGCCACGCCACGGTCGACGGCACGCCGTTCGACTTCCGCCGCGAACGCGTCATTGGCCGGGACGTGGGCTATGACCACAACTGGCTGCTGGACGCCGCGCCGGACGGCGCGTTGCATCCGGCCGCGCGGCTGACCGACCCGGCCTCGGGCCGCTGGATGGAGATCTCGACGACCGAGCCGGCGATCCAGTTCTATGCCGGCACGTGGATGGACGGCTCGCTCACGAGCCCGCACGGCCAGCGCTACACGCGCGGTGCGGGCGTCTGCCTGGAGACCCAGCACAACCCGGATTCGCCCAACCGACCCGTTGGCCCCGACTGGCCCAGCACGGTGCTTCGGCCGGGCGAGGTGTTCCGCTCGGCGACGGTGCACCGGTTCGGTAACGGACAGGCAGGTTGATGACCGGCGGCAGCTTTGCTGCGATGGCCGCCCCGTGCCCAGACGCGCCGACGGTTGAACCGTCGCGTCGTCACCGAGCTTTTCAAGCTCACCTGATCCGGACGACGACCTTGCCCTTCGCGCGCCCGAGCGCCAGGTAGTCCAGGGCCTGCTTGGCTTCGTCGAACGGGAACACCTTGTCGATGACTGGCCGGATGCGCTCGGCCTTGAGCAACTCGCCGATCTCGGCGAGCTGCTGGCCGTCGGGCCGCACGAACAGGAAGGCGTAGTCCACGCCCTTCTTGCCCGACAGCTTCAGCAGCTTGCGGCTCATCAGGCCGAACACGAACTTCAGCAAGAAGTTGAGCTTCTTCGCCTCGGCGAAGGCAGCGTCCAGCGGGCCGATGAGCGAGACGATGCGGCTGCCCGGCTTCAGGATGTCCAGCGACTTCTCGAGGGTGTCGCCCTTGACCGTGCCCAGCACACCGTCGTAGCCGCGCAGAACCGTCTCGAAGGCCTGCTTCTTGTAGTCGACGATCTCGTCGGCACCCAGGTTGCGCACGAGTTCGATGTTGCCGGTGCTCACCGTCGTGCCCACCTTGGCGCCGAGCTGATGTGCCAGCTGGATGGCGAAGGTGCCGATGCCGCCCGAGCCCGCCGGGATGAACACCTTCTGGCCGCGGCGCAGGTTCATGCGTTCCTTCAGTGCCTGCCAGGAGGTGAGGCCCACCATGGGGATGGAGGCCGCCTGCACGAAGTCCAGGTTGGCCGGCTTCAGCGCTGCGGCGCTCTCCGGCACGGCGGCAAACTCGGCGAGCGAGCCCTTGCCCAGGTCGAAGATGCTCGCGAAGACTTCGTCGCCCGGCTTGAAGCGGGTGACGCGGCTGCCGACGTCGACCACCACGCCGGCCAGGTCGCTGCCCAGCACCGCCGGCAACTTGAAATGCATGACGGGCTTGAAGGTGCCTACCGGGATCATGTTGTCGATGGGGTTCAGGCCCGCCGCGTGAACCTGCACCAGCAATTCGTCAGGTTGCAGCGTGGGGCGGTCGATGTTGGCGAGCCCGATGTCGGGCGATTTGCCGTAGCGCTTGAAGGTGAGGGCTTTCATAGGTTCTTCCTGGTTGCCGGAGGGCTCAGGGCGGCAAGTTGAGTTCGGCGGTGTCGGCTCGTCTGTGCTCGCGGCTGGCGTGGCCGCCCGCGCGGGGCCTTCCACGTGCCGGCAGACGTCGCCCGGTGGCTAGGCCATGCCGAACTGCTTGTGCAGCACCTTGTCGAACAGTGAGCGGGGAAGAAAGCGTCGCGCGAATGCGCCTTGCCGAGCCGACTTGCCGGAGGGGTAGCGGAGCAGGGGGCGCTCCGTGAGCGCGGCCAGCACGACGGTCTGCGCGACGCTTTCCGGGGTGTCTGCCACGGCCATGACGCGGTCGTAGGCGGCCAGGTAGCCAGCGCGGAGCGCGTCGTAGGCGCTCAGCGGCTTGTCAGCGGTGGCGGTGCTCGACTCGAACGAAGTCTTGGTGGCGCCGGGCTCGATCACGGCCACGCGAATGCCGAAGGCGCGCACCTCGTGGTCCAGGGATTCCGAGTAGCCCTCCAGCGCATGCTTGGTGGCCGAGTAATAGGCGCTGAACGGCGAGGGAATGAAGCCCAGGCCGGACCCGATGTTGAGGATGCGGCCGCTTCGTTGCTGGCGCATCAGCGGCAGGACTGCGTTCGTCACGCGAACCACGCCATGGAAGTTGGTCTCGAAGAGTGCCTTGACCTGCTCGATGGAGCTTTCTTCAGCCGCGCCGGTGATGCCGATCCCGGCGTTGTTGACCAGCAGGTCGATCCGGCCTTCGCGGCTGATGAGTTCGGAGGCTGCAGCCTGCACGGAGGCGTCGTCGGTGACGTCGAGCGCCAGCAAGGGATAGGCGCCCTGGGCGCCGTTGCCGCCGCGCCGGCTGGTGCCATGACGGTGAAACCGGCGGCGATCAGCTGCATGGCCGCAGCAGCGCCGATGCCCGACGAGGCGCCGGTCACGAGTGCCACGCGCTTCTGGTGGTTCGATGGGTTCATGTGATGCCTGGAACGGTGAGATGCCGGAAGGGGTGGTGTGAGGCCGTGGCTGCTTATGGCGCGCTCAGGTAGCGCTTGGCCACATGGGCCTGCTGGATGTCTGAGAGCAACCGCAGTCGTGCAGCTTCCAGGGCGCTCCAGCGCGCGACGTCATGCAGCGGCGGCATGGTCACGGGCTCGCGCCGGTCGAAGCCGATCAGGGCGGCGTCGACCAGTTCACCGACGTCCATCAGGTCACTCAGCGTGCTGGCGTCGATGCCCGCGCGCTCCCAGATTTCCGTGCGCGTGCCGGCCGGCAGCACCGCCTGCACGTACACGCCCTTGGGGGCCAGCTCGACGCTCAGCCCCTGGGACAAAAACTGCACAAAGGCCTTGGTGGCCCCGTAGATGGACATGCCGAACTCGGGTGCCAGGCCGACCACCGAGCCGATGTTGACGATGGCGCCGCTGCCGGCCTTGGCGAATCGCGGCGCCACGGCCGCTGCGAGCCGCGTCAGCGACGTGGTGTTGAGCGCAATCAGGCGCTCGATGCTGTCGGCGGTCTGCTGCAGGATGCCGCCCGACTGGGCTGCACCCGCGTTGTTGATCAGGACACCGATGCGCATGTCCTCGCGCAGCCGGCTTTCGACGACCGCCAGATCGGACGGGTTCGTCAGGTCGGCCGGCAGCACCTCGACAGCCACCTTGTGTTCATCACGCAGGCGTTGGGCGAGGCTTTCCAGGCGCGCCTTGTCGCGGGCAACGATGACGAGGTCGTGGCCGCGTTGCGCAAAGCGCTCCGCGTAGGTGGCGCCGATGCCGGTGGAAGCGCCGGTGATGAGGACTGAGTGACCCGTGGACATGACATGACCTTCTGGTGAAGCGGTCAGTCATTATGATTATGATCATCATCCATTGTCAATAATTTGATGATGATCGTCATCAATATAGAATTGATGACGGCACAACAATCAAGTCCCTCTCCAGCAAGCATGAAAGTCTCCAAGGCGCAGGCGCAGGCGAATCGGGCGCACGTGGTCGAGACGGCCTCGCATCTCTTCCGTGAGCGCGGTTTCGACGGCGTCGGCGTGGCCGACCTGATGGCGGCTGCCGGCTTCACACACGGGGGCTTCTACAAGCAGTTCGGTTCCAAGACCGACCTGATCGCCGAGGCGACGGCGTGCGGGATCGGGCAGACGATTGCCTTGGCGGGTGGTGCGGACCCCGCAGAGTTCGTCAACCAGTACGTCTCGAGGGCGCATCGGGACAACCGCGCCGATGGGTGCACGATGGCCGCGCTGGGCGGTGATGCGGCGCGGCAGCCGGATTCCGTCCGGACCGCTTTCGTCGACGGCATCGAGAGCCTGGTGGTCGGCTTGAGTCAGCAGGACGGCTTCTCGGGAGCCGGTCCTGAGCAGGCGCGGGCCAAGATCCTCGATGTGCTGACGCACGCGGTCGGGGCCATCGTCATGTCCAGGGCCTGCCCGGATGACTCGCCGCTGGCGGACGAGATCCTTGCCGTCTGTCGCGCTGCCATCCTGAGTGCCATGCCCCCACCGAAGCCATCCACAGCGGCTCGACGTCAGCGCCGGGCACCTTAGCTGCGGCCGCCGTCAGAGGATCAGGTAATCCGGATACCGCTTCTGGATGTCCTCCACCGAGGCCAGCGTCCCCGACAGATGTTCCCGCACCGCCCGTTGCGCCGCGTCGACATCGCCGGACTCGATGGCTGCCAGGATGGCGTGGTGGCCGTCCATGATGGACTCGGTCTTGCCGATGAAGGGTGAGTGCAGCAACCGCAGTCGGTCCACGTGGCCCGACATGCGCACGACGACCGACCACAGCCGCGGCAGGTTGGCCGCCTCGTACATCAGGCGATGGAATTCCTTGTCCGCGGCGATGAAGCCGGTGAAGTCCTTCCTCTCGGCCAACTCGGTCTGCCGGGCCAGCTGCGTGCGCAGGCCGGCGATCACCGCATCGTCGTGGGCGATGGCCAGCTGCCGTGCGATCTCGATCTCGACGGCGCGGCGCAGGTAATGCGCCTCGCGGGCAGCCGGCACGTCGATGCGGCTGACCTGCGTCGTGTACTGCGCGCGGATGACGACCAGACCTTCCTCGCTGAGCCGCATGAGGGCATCGCGGACGGGGGTCTGGCTGACGCCGAAGCGCTGGGCCAGCTCGGCGCGGTCGAGGGCGATGCCGGGGGCCAGCTCCATCGAGATGATGGCGGCCCGAAGGGCTTCGAGGACCTGTGGCGCGGCGTGGCGGGTGGGATCTCGCGTGAAATTCATCTTGTGGTGTGGAGCGAATTTTCTCACTGGCGCCCTAATGCACTAGAGCGTTAATGCCTACGGCAACTTCACCGTCCGGCGCTCGCGATGGGGGCGTGCGTCGTGTCGGCCGGGGCCCTAGAGCTGTCTGGGCTGCTCAAAAAAACGGCGGCTCCGCGAGAGGCGGGCCGCCGCAAGAGACAGGACACCCACCAGCCCGGGCGTCCGACCAGAGATCAGGGTTCAAGGCGTTGCCGCCGCAAGTGCCTGAGCAGCGCGCCGACGCCGTAGGTCCACGGCGGGATGGTGTCGCTGCGCTGCACGGTGTTGACGAGAGCCCCGAGCGCGGGGCTGGCGATGGTGACGACGTCACCCAGGTGGTGTGTGAAGCCGGCACCCGGCGCGCCGCGATCCTGGATGGGCGAGAACATGGTGCCCAGGAACAGCAGGAAGCCATCGGGGTACTGGTGGTGCGGGCCGCAGGCGTGTCGCACCAGTTCCAGCGGGTCGCGGCTGATCTCCTGCATGCGGCTCACGCCTTCCAGCACGAAGCCGTCGTCCGCGCCTTCGATGCGCAGGCTCACGGCGGCGGCGCGCACGGTGTCGAGCGTGAACTGCCCGTCGAACAACCGGATGAACGGGCCGATGGCGCAGGAGCCGTTGTTGTCCTTGGCCTTGCCGAGCAGCAAGGCGCTGCGGCCTTCGATGTCGCGCAGGTTGACGTCGTTGCCCAGCGTGGCGCCGACGACCTCGGCGCGGCTGTTCACGGCCAGCACGATCTCGGGCTCGGGGTTGTTCCACTGCGAGTCGGGGTGCAGGCCGACGGCGTCGCCGAAGCCGACGGCCGACATCGGCTGCGCCTTCGTGAAGACCTCGGCGTCCGGCCCCAGCCCCACTTCCAGATAGGGCGACCAGGCGCCACGCGCGACGAACTCGGCCTTGAGCCGCCGCGCCACGTCCGAGCCGGGCTTGATGCTGGACAGGTCGGTGCCCAGCGTGGCGGTCAGCGACTGGCGCAGATCGTGGGCTCGCGCGGCGCTGCCGCCGGCCTGGGCTTCGATGACACGCTCCAGCAGGCTGACGGCGAAGGTCACACCGCAGGCCTTGATGGCCTGCAGGTCGCAGGGTGCCAGCAGCCGGGGCAGGGCAGGGTCGGGAGAGGTGGCGAGAGCGTTGTCCAGCACCACCTGTACAGAGCCCAGCGTCGGGCCGGGCGCGTTGCGGGCGACGTTCAGCAGGTCGGGGCGGTCCAGCAGTTCGGACAGCGTGGCGGCGTGGGCGGACAGGTCGACGAGGTCGTCGCCGCGCACGGTCACCAGCGCGGGGCCGGCCGCGTCCGGGCGCCACGCACGACCCACCAGCACCGCGCTGGCGGCATCGACCGGCAGGCCTGCCGGCGTGAAAGCGTTGTTGTCCTGCATCGTCGGAAGCTGCGAAGGGTTCGCTTGATTGTGAGCGCTACCGGTTCTGTTGCCAAGTGGTGCTTCCCACTTGTGGGGCACCATCCATTCTCTACTAATACATTAGTACACACCCTTGTTGACCGCCATGTGTGGTCGACGTAAATTGAAAATGTGCGCGCTAACATTTTGATGGCGGCTGAGATATCTGACCCGCATGAATGGGTCGTAAAACCACTGAGGAGACATCGATGAGCACGACTTATTCGCGGCCGAACCGCCGCGTCCGACCCGGCCAGCTGGCCCTGGGTACCACGCTGCTGGCGGGCCTGATCGGCCAGGCCTACGCACAGACCGCACCGGCGACGGAGCAGAAGCTGGACACCGTCGTCGTGACCGGCATCCGCAGCTCGCTGGCGGCATCGGCGCTGGAGAAGCGCGAGAACATCGGGCTGTCGGACTCGATCCACGCCGAGGACATCGGCAAGTTCCCCGACAACAACCTGGCCGAGTCCATCTCCCGCATTCCTGGCGTTCAGGTGAACCGCGACGTGACGGGCGAAGGCCTGAACATCCAGGTGCGTGGCCTGGGCGCCAACTTCACGCGCATCCTGATGAACGGCAATCCCGTGGCATCGGCCTCCACCAGCTTCGCCAGTGCTGGCAGCGCCAACCGCGAAGTCGACCTGGACTTCATGCCGGGTGACCTGTTCTCGCGCATCACCGTGTCCAAGAGCCCCCTGGCGAGCATGCTGGAAGGCGGTGTCGCGGGCGTCGTGAACATGCGCAATGCCCGCCCGTTCGACAAGCCCGGCACGCGCGGCACCGTCAAGCTGCAACTGGCCAAGAACGACCCCGCCCCCGATCCCAGCACGCGCGGCACGGCGATCGTGAGCACGACCTTCGGCGACACGTTTGGCGTGCTGGCCGGTGTTTCCTTCGCACGCAACAAGATCACCACGCGCGGCTTCGAGGACGGCACGGACTGGGTCACGCCCCGTCTGACCAACCCGTTGCAGACCGGCGCGGGAACCTCGACCACCAACGGTGCCTGGGGCGTTCCGACGACCGTGCCTGCCGCGGCTGCCGGTACTTATGGGTCGACGACGTTGACGGCCGGCCAGGCGGTCAACATGGCTCTGCTGCAGCAACTGAACCCCAAGGCCACCATCCAGCAGATCGACAACGGCTACATGCCGCGCCTGCCGCGCCCGGTGAACTTCTCGGGTGAGCGCGACCGCACCAACGGTCTGCTGAGCTTCGAGTTCCGGCCCACCGCGGACTTCAACTCCTATCTGGACTTGCTGATCGGCGGCAAGAAAGCCAAGCAGGAGCGTGCCGACTTCGACATCAACATCCGAAACAGCGCCGTCATCCCGTCGGCCATGACCTACGACCGCAGCGACTGCTCGGTCTACTGCTTCGTGACGGGCGGCACCCTCCTCAACGGCACCGGCTTCCTTGAATACCGCCGGATGGACGAGAGAAGCAGCTTCACGTCGGTGAACCCGGGCTTCGAGTGGCGCATCTCCGACAAGTGGACGCTGGACGCCCAGGCCAATCAGGCCAGCAGCCGGTTCAGCCGTCTCGCACCCACGCTGCTGGTCCCGACCGACGCGGCCAAGCCGTTCACGGTGAACATCGGCTCCAACGGCACGTTCCCGGTCTACACGCCCAATGGCTTCGACCCCAACAGCCCGGCCAACTACACCTGGGACCACCACAGCAACCCGACCGGCGCGCAGATCAGCATCAACCGCGAAGACCGCTCGATCCAGACGCGGGGCGCGCGCTGGAATCTGGCCTGGGGTGACGACAAGCTGACCGTCAAGGGTGGCATGGCGTACGACACCTATCACCGCTTGATCACGCCGTTCACCGACGATGGCCGACTGCAGAACGTCGTCTGCGGCGGCAACCTGAACGTCCGCCTGTACTCGCCCAACAACGTCAACCCGAACACCTGCTCGTCGGCTGCCGTGACCGCCAACCCGGCGACCCAATATCCTGGTTATGGCCAGGGCGCGACGGCCGGCGGGCCCGCGCTGGCCTATCAGGGCTCGGCCGTGCCGGACATCAGCAAGTACCTGATACCCGGCCCCAACGGCTTCGTGCTGATCGACTGGAGCCGCTTCGCCGGCGCCGTCGGCTACGACAACATCGTCGGCAACATGGTCCAGGTCGCGGGCAGCAATGCCCTGAGCGGCGCCGCTCCCCAGGACTTCGCCGAAAACGTCTTCGGCAGCTACATCGAGGTGGCCGGCGAGACGCGCGTCTTCGACCGCCTGCTGCGCTATGACCTGGGCGTGCGTCGCGCGCACACCATGCAGACCGTCGGCGCCTACACCGGCAACGTCGCCGATCCGCGCAACGCAAGCCTGAGCAACGGCGGCTTGTACCCCTACCTGGTCTCGGAGACGCAGGGCAATACCTCCTACAACAACACCCTGCCCAGCGGCACGTTGGCCTACAACCTGACCTCGGACATGATCATCCGTGCGGCGGCATCCAAGGCCATCACACGCGCCGACCCCAAGGCGCTGCAGCCGCTGAAGGTGACGTCCAACGACGTGGCCCTGTCGAATGCCACCGCCACCAACCCGGGGCTCAAGCCCTTCGAGTCCAAGAACATGGACCTGGGCTGGGAGTGGTACACCGACAAGAAGGGCAGCTACCTCGCAGCGGCCTATTTCGACAAGAAGATCAAGAACTTCCCGCGCACGGTCGTGCGCCAGATGACGCTGACGCAGATCCGCCAACAGTTCGGCTCCGACTCGCTGCAGTACACGGCGGGTAGCGCGATCGACCAGGCCGTGACTGCCGCCGGCGGCCCCGACAACTTCAACATTCCGGTGTCGCAGCCCGTCAACACCGCCGACGTGCTGAAGCTGAACGGCTGGGAGCTGAGCTGGGCGCAGTCGCTGGACCGCTTCCTGCCGATCGACGGCTTTGGCTTCTACGCCAACTACACCCGCACCAAGCAGGACGCGGGCACCAGCGGCCAGGTGCCGATCGGCGCCGCGCCGTACACGGCCAACCTGACCGTCTACTTCGAGAACAGCCGCGGCTCCATCCGCCTGAGCAACAGCTACCAGGCCCGCACGCCGTTCGAGTCGAAGAACACGGACTCCATCCCGGCAGGCACCATGCTCAAGTACAACAAGGCCTACTTCCAGGCGGACCTCTCGACCCGCCTCGAAATCGGCGACTGGGTGAACTGGAAGAAGGGCGTGTCGCTGAACTTCGACATTACCAACCTGAACAAGGCCACGCAGAAGTCCTACATCCAGGATGAGCTGGCCGTGCGCAGCTACTGGGACCCGGGTCGCACCTACCAGCTGACCGCTCAGATGAAGTTCTAACCCTGGACAGTACGCAGCGCCTGGCGCTGCGCGTCGGGTGATGGCTCGTGGAGGATGTCCGGTTGGTCAAGGCTGACGAGGCATTCCTCGGGTCACCCGAGACAAAAAAGGAGCGCTGATGCGCTCCTTTTTTTCGTGCGCCTGCCTGTCGAGTGACATCGAGCTGCACCGCCGTTCGAGCACCGTCGGTGCGGCTCCAACCGCACCGCAGCGTCGGGACGACGCGAGATCAGGGCTTCTGCCCGCAGTGCAGGTCCAGCCACTCCACCGGGAATGCATCCGCCATCGTCTGGTAGCCCGCGGTCGACGGATGCAGGCCGTCGTTGTCGAACTCGTGCTTCAGGTGCGAGGGGCGGGCCGGGTCGCGCATCAGCGCGTCAAAGTCGACGACACCGTCGAAGCGGCCCGGCTCGCGAATCCACGTGTTCAGCGCCTGGCGGTCGGCCTCGTTCTCCGGCTGCGGCTGGTAGTAGCCGCTGCCGCCGTAGGGCATGACGGTCGCGACGAACAGGCACACGCCGCGTTCGCGGGCCTGGCCGGCCAGCGTCGTCAGGCCCCGCTGCAGATCCGCCAGCAGCGCCGCGCGCGATTGCGGCGTCGTCGCGCGCTGGCGGTGGCTGGTGCCGAGGTCGTTGACGCCTTCCAGCAGCACCACGTGCGTGACGCCACTGCGCGCCAGTGCGTCGCGGTCGAAGCGCGTCAGCAGCCGCGGGCCCAGGCCGTCCTGCAGGATGCGGTTGCCGCCGATGCCGGTGTTGACGACGGCTGCCGCCTTGCCCTGCGCCGCAAGGCGGCGGGCGAGGGCGTCGGTCCAGCGCTTGTAGCTGCCCGCGGGCACGCCGTAGCCGTCGGTGATGGAGTCGCCGGCGGCCACCAGCACCGGCTGCGGCGCCGCGCCGCCCACGTCCACGGCCGACAGATGCCACCAGCCATCCCTGGCCGACGCGTCGGCCCAGTCCGTAGCGTCCGCGCGGTTGCCGGGCAGGGCCCAGCTGCTGATGCGCGAACCGGGGTGGGCCGTCGCCTGCGTGGGGGCCGACACGACGTGCATCTGCACGGCCACATCGGCCACGCGTGGTAGTGCCAGCGTGACCGGATCGCTCCAGACCTCGGCGCCGGGCGCGACGCTCAGGCCACGCTGGCCCTGGAAGCTCAGCGGCTTCAGGCTGCCAGCCTGCAGCAGCGGCCTGCCGCCCTCCGTACCGGGCTGCACCAGGGCCACGCTGGCCGCGTCGAGCACCAGCGGCTCGCGCCCGAACAGGTTGCTGACGCGGACCCTCAGCGTGCTGCCTGCCACCGTCGTGCGCACGACCTGGCGCAGGCTGACGTCGCGCAGCGGTGCGGTGCCGGCGGCCGGGGCCTGCTCCAGCTGGGCGCTGCCCCAGGCCGCCAGCCAGCCGGTGTCGGCGGGCTGCCGCGGCACCTGGCCGCAGCCGGCCAGGATGAGGGCGGTGATCAGGCCGAGCGGCCAGCGGGGCAGGGTCTTCTTCATGGAGCTTCCAGCGGAGAGAGGCGAAAATGATATCGCTACCAATCTCCGCGTGACTCCGGGAAGACGCTTGCCCAGCGGCGATGAATTACTGTATAAATAAACAGTTTTCAACGCAAAGCCATCACCATGTACAGCCAGTACCGCCAGAACTACACGCCCAGCCAGCCGCTGCCCCGCTGGATTCAACGGCTCATCGCCTGGTTGTGAGATGACTTGGGGCTGCGCCCTGTATCTTCGCGGCAAGCCGTGAAACCGGCCGGCCCGTTGGGCGGGCCCGTTAGAGCGCGTTCAGCCGCGCTGCAAGTCAGTGCCCCGGATGCAGGTCGACGGCTTTGCTGTGGTCGCCACTGCAGCAGCGGCGGCCGGTGAGGCGCTCTGCGGCGCGGTGGCGAATTCCTGTTTCAGCCGTCGCAGCAGGTCCTCGCGGTCGGGTTGCGGCGCGCCGCAGGAAATCCGCGAGGCGATGGCACGGTCCAGAGCACCTTCCAGGCCGTTGCTCTGCACCGAGTACGACGTGTGGTGCGGCTGACCCTGATGGTCGGTCCAGGTGGCGACGACGCGCAGCACCGGCCCGCAGGTGCGCATGGCCCACTCGAAACGAATACCGGCCGTGCGCGTGCGGCTGCGGCGCATCAGCCGGCCCACGCTGCTGCCGCCGGGGTTGCGGTGGTGCGCGGCATCCGAAGCGGTGGCGTGGCCGTCGCTGGGCGGCGGGGCGGCGTCCACCGGCAGCGGCTCGAAACGGGGCTGGTGCGTGGCGCGCTTGAGCCCGGCGGGAGGACCTTCAAAAGCCATCTCATGACTCCTTGACTGCGAGGGTTCAGGGATCGGTGAACCGAGCATCGGCCGGTCACGCCTCGGCGCGAGGCGGACGAGGCCGGGCGCTGGTGTAGGACGGTGACCCGCGCCACGCGGCGATCTCGTAGGACAGGCCCCACCGCACGACGGCGCGCCCGCCGGCTCCGGCAGCCCGGGCCGCGCCCTAGGCTGGCGTCAGCCGGTCGGGCACCCCGCCGCGACGGCGATGCAACCAAGGAGTGCCGCATGAACAGCGATCAACTGAAGGGCAGCGTGAAGGACATTGCCGGCAAGACGCAGCGCAAGCTGGGTGAGGCCCTGGGCAGCACCGAGCAGCAGGTCAAGGGCGCACTGACCCAGGCCGAGGGCAAGGTCCAGAAGGCAGTGGGCGACGTGAAGCAAGCCCTCAAGCGGCGCTGAGTCCCGGTGCAGGCATGCCGTCGCCTGTCAGGCCGCAATCACCGGCAGGCCTCGACGCTGGCGGGGGCGTAGCCGTCACGGCTGGCCTGAGGCTGCCTGAAAAGCCGGCTTGCCGACGTACAAATCAACGAACGACCCACGCAGGAGATCCTCGATGAATTCCCTTCTTTCCCCCCATCGCGCCGGCACGCTGGCGCTGGCCGCCTCGCTGGCCTTGGTGGCCGGCTGTTCGTCGATGAGCGAGCGCCAGCAGGGCACGGCCCAGGGCGCCGGCGTCGGCGCGGTGGCGGGGGCCATCATTGGCTCGGCCACGGGCGGCAGCGCCGGCAAGAGCGCCGTCATTGGCGGTGCCCTCGGCGCGGTGGCCGGCAACCTCTGGTCCAAGCACATGGAAGACAAGCGCAAGGCGCTCGCCCAGGCCAGCCAGGGCACGGGCGTGGAGGTCACGCAGACGGCCGACAACCGGCTCAAGCTCAACGTGCCCAGCGACGTGTCCTTCGACACCGGCCGGGCCGACATCCGGCCGCAGATGCGCCCGGTGCTCGATGAGGTCGGCCGCAACCTCGATGCCAACGTTCGCGTGACGGTGGTGGGTCATACCGACAGCACCGGCAGCGACGCCATCAACGACCCGCTGTCGCGTGAGCGCGCGGCGGCGGTGCGCGACTACCTGTCCGCCCGCGGCGTGGCGCCGTCGCGCATCAGCGTCTCGGGCCGCGGCTCGCACGAGCCGGTTGCCAGCAACGACACCGAGCAGGGCCGCGCGGCCAACCGGCGCGTGGAGATCTTCCTGTCGGAACCGGGCGCGTCGGGTTGACGTTGCCGGCAGAGCCGGGCGTCATGTCGCGGCAACTACAGTTGTCGCGCTACATCCGAGGTTCGCTCCATGATTGCTCGACGTTTGCTTCTCGTCCATCTGTTGGGGCTGTGGGCAGCTTCGGCGTCCGCGACCAGGGAGCGTCAGGCGCTCGAGGCGTTCGATCTCGATAGTTTGAGATGGGTCGGGCAGCAAACGCTGGACTGCGTGCGTTACGGCGTCGTGCGCGATCCTGGTGGCTATCTGCACCGGGTGTTCAAAGGCGACTTCGTGGGGCGGAACTTTGGCCGTGTCATGGATATTTCCGATGACGGGCTTCGATTGAGGGAAGTGGTCCAAGATGTTCGCGGGGAGTGGGTCGAGCGTGAGGCCTGGCTGCGCAGCGGCATGAAGTGAGGCTGCCGCCTGTTGCCGGCTTTCGAGAAACGCGCACGGTCTTGATTGCTTTGCCAGGGCGGGACGGAGGATGCTCGCGGCCGATTTGTCATCGGAGAACTCCATGCATCGGTTCCGCGTCCTCTGCATCGCCGCGCTCGCGGCGCTGGCCCAGCCGGCCCTGGCCGCCGACAAGATCGCGCTCGTCGTCAAGAGCCTGGGCAACGGCTTCTTCGACGCGGCCCGCCAGGGCGCGCAGGAGGCCGCCAAGGAGCTGGGCGGGCTGGAGGTCATCTACGCCGGCCCGGCCAGGCCGACGGCCGAGGGCCAGGTGGAGATCGTCAATGCGCTCATCGCGCAGAACGTGAAGGCCATCGCGATCTCGGCCAACGATCCCGACGCGCTGGTGCCCGTGCTGAAGAAGGCGATGCAGCGTGGCATCAAGGTCATGTCGTTCGACTCCATGGTGCGCAAGGACGGCCGCCAGCTGCACCTGGCGCCGTCGTCCACGCCGTTGATCGGCCGCAAGCTGGCGGCGTTGGCGCTGGAGGCCCAGCCGGGTGGCGGCGAGGTGGCCGTGCTGTCCGCCACCGCGCAGGCGACCAACCAGAACGCGTGGATCGCCGAGATGAAAACCGCGCTGGCCACGCCGACCTACGCGAGCGTGAAGCTGGTGGGTGTTGTCTACGGCGACGACCAGACGGACAAGAGCTACCGCGAGGCGCAGGGTCTGCTGAAGAGCCACCCGAACCTGAAGGTCATCGTCGCGCCGACGACGGTGGGCGTGGCCGCTGCGGCGCGCGCGGTGCAGGACGAGCATGCGGTCGGCAAGGTGTTCGTCACCGGCCTGGGCCTGCCGTCGGAGATGGTGGGCCATGTGAAGAGCGGCGCGGTGAAGAGCTTCGCGATCTGGAACCCGGTGGACCTGGGCTATTCGGTCATCCAGGTCGCCAACGCGCTGGTGAAGGGCTCCGTGAAGGGCACGCCGGGCGAGACCGTGCCGCTGGGCCGCGTCGGCAGGATGACGCTGGACGCGAACTCCGAGGGCGCGATGGCCGAGCCGTTCACCTACAACGCCGGCAACGTCGAGAAGTTTTCGAAGCTGTTCTGATGCTGCAGCTGCGTGGCATCGCCAAACGTTTCGGCCCGACGCAGGCGCTGCGCGGCGTCGACCTCGATCTGCGTCCCGGCGAGGTGTTGGCGCTCATTGGCGAGAACGGTGCCGGCAAGAGCACGCTCGTGAAGACGCTGACCGGCGTGCACGCGCCCGATGCGGGCGAGATCCTGCTCGACGGCCGGCCCGTCCGCTTCGCGCGCCCGCAGGACGCGCAGGGGGCGGGCATCGCGGCCGTGCACCAGGAGACCGTGGTGTTCGACGAGCTGTCCGCCGCCGAGAACATCTTCATCGGCCGGCCGCCGACGCGGCGCGTCGCCGGGCTGAGAGCCGTGGACTGGGGGCGCATGGAGCGCGAGGCACAGGGCTGGCTGGACGCCGTCGGCGCCACCTTTGCGGCCCGCACGCCGGCCAGGGCGCTGAGCATCGCGCAGCGCCACCAGATCGAGATCGCGCGGGCGCTGGCCATGCAGGCGCGCGTGGTGATCTTCGACGAGCCCACGGCCGCGCTGTCCCGCGCCGAGATCGACGACATCTACCGCCTCGTGCTCCGGCTCAAGTCGCAGGGCGTGTCGGTGCTGTTCATCAGCCACAAGTTCGACGAGCTGTTCGCCGTGTGTGACCGCTACGTCGTGCTGCGCGACGGTGAGTCGGTCGGTGCCGGTGACATGGCCTCGGCCGACGAGGACGAACTGGTGCGGCTGATGGTGGGGCGCGCCGTCGAGCAGATCTATCCGCCACGGCACCGCACGCCGGGTGAGGTGGCGCTGCGCGTGACGGGCCTGAGCCATCCGACGGAGTTCGCCGAGCTTTCCTTCGAGGTGCGGCGCGGCGAGGTGCTGGCGTTCTACGGCCTCGTCGGCGCCGGGCGCACCGAGGCCATGCTGGCGCTGATGGGCTTGAAGCCCGAGGCGACGGCGAAGGTCGAGATCGGTGGCCATGCGGTCGAGCTGCGTGACCCGGCCCGGGCCATCGCCGCGGGCCTGGCCTACGTGCCCGAGGACCGGCGCGGCCAGGGCGCGCTGCTGGGGTTTTCCGTGCGCGAGAACTTGACGCTGCCCGCGCTGGCCGGCCCGCGCCACGGCTGGCACGGCAAGCTCTCGCGCGGGCCGTGGCTGTCGGCCCGGCGGGAGCGCGGTTTCGCCAAGGGCCTCATCGACCGGCTGCGCATCAAGGCCGCGTCGGACGATGTCGCCGTCGGCAGCCTGTCCGGCGGCAACCAGCAGAAGGTCGTCATCGCCAAGTGGCTGGGCCTGCACCCGCGCGTGGTCATCCTGGACGAGCCCACCAAGGGCATCGATATCGGCGCCAAGCAAGCGGTGTACGGCCTCATCGAGGACATGGTGCGCCAGGGGCTGGCGGTCATCCTCGTGTCGTCGGAGCTGCCCGAGGCGATGCACCTGGCCGACCGCGTGCTCGTCATGCGCCGCGGCCGCATCGTCGCGGCGTTCGAGCATGGCGCGCCGGCCGAGGCCATCGTCGCGGCCGCGTCGGGCGTGGCGGCGCCGGCCGAGGAGGTGGCGGCATGAGGCGCGATCACGTGCTGCTGGCCGTCATCGCGGTCATCGTGCTGGCGGTGGGCTGGCGTGCGCCGGTCTTCCTGACGCTGCGCAACGCGCTGGACGTGGCCAACGAGTCCGCGCTGCTGGCCATCCTCGTGGCCGGGCAGGTGGCTGTGCTGCTGACGCGCGGTGTGGACCTGTCGGTGGCGTCCAACCTGGCGCTGACCGGCATGGCGTGTGCGCTGGTGGGCAAGGCGTTTCCGGGGGCGCCGATCGCGCTGCTGTTGCTGCTGGGGTTGGGCCTGGGCGCACTGCTGGGCAGCGTGAACGGCGTGCTGGTTGCGCGCTGCGGCCTGCCGCCCATCGTCGTCACGCTGGGCACGATGTCGCTGTACCGCGGCGCGGTGTTCGTCGCGTCCGGCGGTGCCTGGGTGTCCGAGCAGGACGTGCACTCAGGCATCAAGGCATTGCCGCGCGCCGAGCTGGCGGGCGTGCCGATGCTGATCGTCATCGCCGCGCTGGCCGTCGGTGCCGTGGCGGCGTGGCTGCGCTGGGGGCCGGGCGGGCGCGAGGTCATCGCGTTGGGCAACAACCCCGAAGCGGCGGTCTACGCCGGCATCCCGCAGCGCAGGCGGCTGCTGCAGGTCTACGCGCTGTCCGGCGCGCTGGCCGGCCTGGTGGGCGTGCTGTGGGTGGGTCGCTACGCCATCGCTTTCACCGAGCTGGCAGCGGGCTACGAGCTGACGGTCATCGCCGCCTGCGTGATCGGCGGCGTCAGCATCGCTGGCGGCATCGGCAACGTGGGCGGCGCGATGGTGGGCGTGCTGTTCCTGGGCGTCGTCAACGCGGCGCTGCCGGTCATCCAGGTCTCGCCGTTCTGGCAGCAGGCCATCGCCGGCGCGGTGATCCTGCTGTCGGTGGCCGTCAACGCGGGGGCGCGCGCGAAGGCGCGGCTGCCCATCCTGGAGCGCATGTCGTCATGAAGGCCTTCGGTTCCTGGGAGACCGTGCTGGCGGCTCTCATCCTGCTGCTGTACGCGGGTTTCGGCGCCGGCATCGACGGCTTCCTGTCGCCCTTTGCGCTGGCGGACAGCACGGTCAACATCTCGGAGCGCGCCATCATCGCGCTGGCCATGGCGATGCTGATCATCGCGGGCGAGATCGACCTCTCCATCGCCGCGACGATGGCGTTGTCGTCGCTGGCCATGGGCACGGCCATGCAGGCCGGCGCGCCACTGCCGGCGATGCTCGCGGCCGGGCTGGCGACCGGCGCGGCCTGCGGGTGGCTGAACGGCTGGCTGGTCACGCGGCGCGGCCTGCCATCCATCGTCGTGACCATCGGCACGCTGTCGCTGTACCGCGGCATCGCGCTGCTGGTGCTGGGTGACCAGGCCATCACCGGCTACCCGGAAGCCCTCGTCACGCTGGGCAATGGCACGCTGGGCGACGTGTTGGGGCTTCCCGGGCTCATCGTGCCGCTGGAGTTCTGCGTGGCGGTCCTGTTCGCCGTCGGCGTGGCCGTGTGGATGCACTGCACGGTGCATGGCCGGCGCGTCTACGCGGTGGGCGCCAACCCGCTGGCGGCGCGCTTCAGCGGCGTGGCGGCAGACCGCTACCGGCTGGGGCTGTTCGTGTTCGCCGGCCTCGCGGCGGCGGTGGCGGCGGCGATGCTGACGGGACGCATCGGCAGCACGCGTCCCAATCTGGCTGCGGGCTGGGAGCTGGACGCGGTGACTATCGCGCTGCTGGGCGGCGTGGCCATCCAGGGCGGCCGGGGCAGCCTGGTGGGCGTCACGCTGGCGGCCGTGCTGCTGGGCGCATTCACGTTCGCGCTGGCGATGCTGAACGTGCCGGGCATCGTCATGTCGATGATCGTCGGCGGGCTGCTCATCGCGGCGATGGTGCTGCCGCGCGCCCTCGGCCGGCGCGCGGCCTGAGCAGGCTTCAATCCAGGGCAGCCTTGGCGGCCAGCGCGTGCAGCACGTCGCGCTCGGGGAAGCGGCGCACGCGCCAGCGTGCGGGGACATGGTCGGTGCGCTCCATCAGCGCGCCGAACTGCTCCTGCACCGTGCTCCAGCGCAGCCGCGTGTGCCAGGTCTTCTCGCCGTCGCGGTACAGCAGCACGACGCTCTCGGACTGCGGCAGCAGCGTGTCGACGTTCTCCGACCACACCGAGTAGCTCGTCAGCGGGCCGCCTTCCTTCTGCATCAGCGTGCAGCTGGCGACGAAGATGTCGAGCTTGTCAGCCTCGAACTGGCCTTCCAGCACCTGGCGCTGGCCTTCGTAGTCGTCGGCGGCGCTGCGCACCAACATCTGCGCCTGCTGCGCGGCGGCGTCGCCCGAGGCCTCGAAGCGCGTCCACGTCGTGCCCTGCAACCGCAGCAGCTCGAACGAGACCCAGCGACCCTGCTCGTCCAGCGCGTTGTGGGCGATCTGCACCAGCGCCTGGATGCCGGCCGCGTTGGCCGCCGACGTGACCAGCAGCGCATGGCGGAACGGCGCCATCGCGACCGGGTCGGCGATGCCCAGCCGGTAGATGAGGTCGGGGATCAGCAGGCGCGAGCTTTCGTAAGCGTCACCCCACTGACCCGCCCAGACGCCCGGCGCCATCTCCGCCCAGCCGCCGTGCTCGGGCAGCCCGCGCAGGTTGTCGATGGCGTCCTGCAGCGCCTGCTCAAGGCTCACGCCCCACTGGGCGAGGTTGCGGTCCTGCACGTACACCATGGAGTCGGGCAGGTCCACGACCAGCGCGACCACGAGGTCAGCGGCCAGCGGTCGCTGCGCGGCCTGGGAACCGGGTGGTGCGTCCTTGGCGGATGCCGTGCCGAGCCGCACGAGGCCCATGCCGCCGACTGAGCGCACGACCGGCATCAGCCGTGGGCGGGCGGTGGCGTAGTCCTCGGGGATGGCGTTGTCGACCATCAGGCTGGCGAGGAACTTCTGCAGCAGGGCCTGGCGCTGCGCACGCGGTGCGTTCTCGTACTCGCGGCGCAGGTTGCCCAGCGAAATGACATGGGTGCCGCCACCGCGCTTGAGCCGTATCTCCTGGCGCTCGGGCGACGCCTGGATGTCGGTGCAGCCGTTGGCCTGCAGCCAGCGTGTGGTGTCGCGGATGAGGCCGTCGAGGGTAGGGCGGCCGAGGAGGCGGTCGAGGAATGACATACGTCGATTCTGGTGGCCGCACGTTGCGCCTGCCGAACCAGGTCACGGCGGCCTGTCGCCTCGACGCGGGACGACTCCCTAGGCTTCAGGCCTCCAGCGTCTCGTGGAAGGCCGTGGCGCCGGCCTTCCAGTAGGCCGCCACCTTCAGCTGCTCCTTGGCCAGGCCCTTGCCCACCAGCACGGCGCGCAGCGCCGCCATCGCGGACGCCTCGCCGGCCGCCCAGGCGAAGCCTTCGCCGGCGGGCAGGGCCAGCGCCGCGACGGCGGCCTGCAGTGCCTCGGGCGTGTCGACCCATTGGACTTGCGTGTGCGCCGGCCCGGCGGGGAGTTCGCGGTCCTCCACGGCGGCCTGCAGCACGACCAGCACCTGCGCATCGGCCGGCAGTTCCTCCAGGCGGCGCCGCACGGCCGGCAGCGCGGAGTCGTCGCCGACGAGCAGATGCCAGTCGTAGTCCATCGGGATGACCATGGAGCCGCGCGGGCCGCCCACCAGCAGGCGCTGGCCCGGGCTAACCTGGCGTGCCCAGTCGGACGCGGCACCGCTGCCGTGCAGCGCGAATTCCAGCGTCAGTTCCTGGCGCGCGGTATCGAAGCTGCGCGGCGTGTAGTCGCGCTTGGCGTCGTCGCCGAAGAACAGCTTGACGTGGTCGTCGAAGGAATCGGAACGGAAGGTGGCGAGCGAGTCGCCGTGCAGCGTGACGGCGACGAAGCCGGGGCTCAGGCGTTCGACGCGCGTGACTTCGAGGTCACGGCGCTGCAGTTCGTGGCGGATGCGCTGGATGCGGCGCACGGGCAGGGTGTCTTGGTCGGACATGGCGGTGCTTGATGGTTGATAATGTCATCCATCATGCGCAAACAAGTTGATGTTGTCAACCAAAGTTCCGACCTGGCCGAGGAGGTCGTGGAAAGCGTCCACGCGGTCATGCACCGGTTCCGCTCGCTGCAGTTCCAGGCGCTGAAGGAGGCGGCGCACGACCTCAGCCACATGGAGGCCAAGGCGCTGGGCTTCTTCGCGGCCCGGCCGGGCGCGACGCAGAGCGAGCTGGTGCAGCACTCGGGGCGTGACAAAGGCCAGGTGGCGCGGCTCATCGCCGGGCTGCGCGAGCGCGGCCTGCTGGAAGCAGGCGCGGACGCGAGCGACAAGCGCAGCGTGCGGCTGCAGGTCAGTGCCGCGGGCAAGGCGCTGCAGCAGCAGGTGCGCAAGCAGGCCCGGCGCGTGTCCGCGCAGGCCGTCAGCGGGCTCGACGACGCCGAGTGCAGGCAGCTGCTGGCGCTGCTGGCCAAGCTGCGTGACAACCTGGCCGAGGGCGAGGCCTAGCCGGCTTGCCCCCGGGCGATGGGCTCGCTCACAGCTCCGGCCAGTACAGGCGCATCGGGTTGTCGACCAGCAGCTTGCGCTGCAGCTCGGGCGTCGGCGCGATGTGCGGGATGAAGTCCACCAGCAGGCCGTCGTCGGGCATGTGGTCCTTCAGGTTGGGGTGGGGCCAGTCGGTGCCCCACAGCACGCGATCGGGGAACTCCTCGACGACGCGGCGGGCGAACGGCACGACGTCGCGATAACTTGGCATTCCAGCCGCCTGCTCGCCGTCCAGCGCGCGCGGGCCGGTGACGGACAGCCGCTCCGGGCAGCTCACCTTGCTCCACACGTTCGCGTGCTCGCGCATGAACTTCAGGAACAGCTCGAACTCCGGGCCATCGATGGGCTTGCTCACGTCGGGGCGGCCCATGTGGTCGACGACGACGGTGGTGGGCAGCGCGGTGAAGAAGTCCCACAGCTCGGGGAGGTCGACGGCCTCGAAGTAGATGACGACATGCCAGCCCAGCCTGGCGATGCGGCCGGCAATCTCCATCAGCTCGTCCTTGGGCGTGAAGTCCACCAGCCGCTTGACGAAGTTGAAGCGCACGCCGCGCACGCCGGCCTCGTGTAGTGCCTGCAGTTCGCCATCGCTGATGCTGCGCCGGACCGTTGCGACGCCTCGCGCCCTGCCGCCCGAGGCCTTGCAGGCGTCGACCATCGCACGGTTGTCGGCGCCGTGACAGGTGGCCTGCACGATGACGTTGCGAGAGAAACCGAGGTGGTCGCGCAGCGCGAACAGCTGCTGCTTGCTCGCGTCGCAAGGCGTGTACTTGCGCTCGGGCGCGTAGGGAAACTCGGCGCCGGGGCCGAACACATGGCAATGCGCGTCGACGGCGCCGGCCGGCAGCTTGAACTTGGGCGTGCTGGGGCTGGCGTACCAGTCCAGCCAGCCGGGGGTCTTGGTGAATTCCACGTCGGGCATCCTCAGTCGATGTAGCGCAGCCCGGCCTTCTCCAGCGGCTCGCGCATCTTGTACATGTCCAGGCCGAGCACGCCGGAGGCGAGCTTGGCGCGCTTCTCGCCCTCGAAGCTCTCGCGCTTGCGGGCGGCTTCCAGCGTCTCGACGGCGCGGGCCGCCGGCACGCAGACGACGCCGTCGTCATCCGCGACGATGACGTCGCCCGGCGTGACCAGCATGCCGGCGCAGACGACCGGGATGTTGACCGAGCCGATGGTCGCCTTGATCGTGCCCTTGCTGCTGATGCACTTGCTCCAGACGGGGAAGCCCATCTCCTGCAGCGTCTTCACGTCGCGTACGCCGGCGTCGATGACCAGCGCGCGCGCGCCGCGGGCCTGGAAGGACGTGGCGAGCAGGTCGCCGAAGTAGCCATCCGTGCACTCGGCCGTGATGGCGGCGACGACGATGTCGCCGGGTTGGATCTGTTCCGCCGCGACATGCATCATCCAGTTGTCACCGGGGTGCAGCAGCACCGTGACGGCGGTGCCGGACACCTGCGCGCCCGGGTAGATGGGCCGCATGTAGGGCTTGAGCAGGCCCACGCGGCCCATGGCCTCGTGCACGGTGGCCGAGCCCAGCGCGGCCAGGCCGTCCGCAGCGGTGCGGTCGGCACGCTGGATGTTGCGGTAGACGACTCCGAGTTCGTACATATCAGTTTTCCAATCCATTCAGTGGGTTCGCGGGCCGAGCGCCGGGCCGCTCCCAAGCCGGCCCGTTCTGACGATGTGCTTGCGGCTCGATGCCGCGAGCATCGTCGCCCCCTCGGGGGACCGACCGGACTGGCCCGCGTTCAGCGGGGCCAGGCTGGGCGAGGGGTCAAAGACCCTTGGCCTTGAGTTGCGCGTCCAGGCGCGGGAACACGCGGCGGGCGTTGCCTTCGTAGACCAGCTGGCGTTCCTCGTCCGTGAGATTGGCCGTGGCCTCGACGTAGCGCTTGGTGTCGTCGTAGTAGTGGCCGGTCTGCGGGTCGATGCCGCGCACGGCACCGATCATTTCGCTGGCGAACAGGATGTTCTTGACCGGGATCACGTCGGTCAGCAGGTTGATGCCCGGCTGGTGGTAGACGCAGGTGTCGAAGAAGATGTTGTTCAGCAGGTGCTCGTCCAGCAGCGGCTTCTTCAGCTCCTGGGCCAGGCCGCGGAAGCGGCCCCAGTGGTAGGGCACGGCGCCGCCGCCGTGCGGGATGAGGAACTTCAGCGTCGGGAAGTCCTTGAACAGGTCACCGGTCAGGCACTGCATGAAGGCCGTCGTGTCGGCGTTCAGGTAGTGCGCGCCCGTCGTGTGGAAGCAGGCGTTGCAGCTGGTCGAGACGTGGATCATCGCGGGGATGTCGTACTCGACCATCTTTTCGTAGATGGGGTACCAGTGGCGATCGGTCAGCGGCGGGCTGGTCCAGTGTCCGCCGGACGGGTCGGGGTTCAGGTTGATGCCCACGTTGCCGTACTGTTCCACGCACTTGACCAGTTCGGGGATGCAGGTCGCCGGGTCCACGCCAGGCGACTGCGGCAGCATCGCGGCGGGTACGAAGTGGTCGGGGAACAGTTGCGCGACTCGGTAGCAGAGTTCGTTGCAGATGGCGGCCCAGGTGGCGGAGGTGCTGAAGTCGCCGATGTGATGGGCCATGAAGCTGGCGCGCGGGCTGAAGATGGTCAGGTCCGAGCCGCGCTGCTTCATCAGCTTGAGCTGGTTGCTCTCGATGGACTCGCGCAGCTCGTCGTCGCTGATGCGCAGCTCGCTGGCCTTGGGCGCCTTGGTGGGGTCCTTGAGGCCGGCGATCTGCAGGTCGCGCCAGGCGCCGAGGGCGGCCGGCGCGGTCGTGTAGTGGCCGTGGACGTCGATGATCATGGGGGGAGTACTCCTGGTGGTCGGTTCAGTGCGCGAGGGCGCCGCCTGCGCTGGCTTCGCCGTCATCGGCGAAGCGGTCGGCGTCGCGCTTGATCCACAGCGCCACCGCAGCGATGAGCGCGGGTACGGCCAGCACGGCGAACACGGTGCCGATGCCGGCGTGCATGGCGCTCAGTTGTGCCACCAGCAGCGAGCCGAGGATGCCGCCGAAGCGGCCGATGCCCAGCATCCAGGCCACGCCGGTGGCACGCGCGTTGGTGGGGTAGAAGCCCGCGGCCAGCGCGGGCAGCGACGACTGCGCGGTGTTCATCAGCACGCCGGCCAGGAACACGCCGACGACCAGCGCGCCGACGTTGCCCACCAGCTGGCCGATGGCCCACACGGCGACCGCCGTCAACGCGAAGCCCAGGGCCACGATGCGGTTCGGTTCCACGCGGTCCATCAGCCAGCCGAAGAACACGGCGCCCACGCCGCCCAGCGGGAACAGGGCCGAGATCAGCGTCGCGGTGCGCGGCTCGATGCCGGCTTCCTTGAACAGCAGCGGCATCCAGTTGATCAGCGCGTAGAAGATCACCAGGCCCATGAAGTAGGCCGCCCACAGCATCAGCGTGCCCAGCCGGTAGGGCCGCGCCAGCACCTGCGCGAGGCCGCCGCGCTCGTTGGTGACGACGCGGGTCTCGGTCATCGTGAAGCGGGCGATGCCTTGCACCTGTTCGCCGGCGATGCGCGCCAGCGTGGCGCGGATGCGCTCGACGGGCTGGCGGCGCGTGACCATGAAGCGCACCGATTCCGGCAGCCACAGCAGCAATGCCAAGGTCAGCACGAGCGGCACGACGCCGCCCAGCACCAGCACGCTCTGCCAGCCCCACTGCGGGATCATCCACGCGGCCAGGAAGCCGCCGAAGGCCGCGCCCAGCGGAAAGCCGCAGAACATCAGGTTGGTCAGCGTCGCGCGCCGCGAGCCGGGGCAGTACTCGCTCATCAGCGTGACGGCGCTGGGCATGGCCGCACCCAGGCCCAGGCCGGTGACGAAGCGCAGCGCGCTGAGCTGCACGATGTCGGTCGCGAAGGCGGAGGCGAGCGTCGCGACGCCGAAGATCAGCACGGTGGCCGTCAGCACGCGCTTGCGGCCCAGCCGGTCGGCGACGGGGCCCGACAGCAGCGCGCCGGCCGCGAGGCCGAACAGCGCGGCGCTCAGCACGGGTGCCAGCATGGGCTTGGTGACGCCCCATTCCTTGATCAGCGACGGGGCGATGTAGCCGATGGCGGCGGTGTCGAAGCCGTCCAGCAGCACGACGAAGAAGCACAGCGCGAACACCACCCATTGCCAGGCGGAGAAGGGGTGGTCGTCGATGAGGCGCTGCACATCCACGGTGCGGTTTCCGGGCGTTGGGGTCCGTTCAGTCTGCACAGTTGTCTCCGTTGGTTTTGGTGTCTGTTCAGTGCGCCGGCGACACGGCGCGCATGCCGTGCTGGCGCTTCAGCCCGTCGTTGACCGGGCTGGCCATGAAATCCAGCAGCGCCAGTCCCGCCGCAGGCTGGGCCGCACCGGCCACGACCGCGCCGCTGAAGCGGCTGACGATGTCCACCTCGGGCGGCATGCCGCCCAGCAGCGTGATGCCGTCCAGGTCCAGCAGCTCGCTGAGCTGCTGGAAGCCGATCTCGACCTCGCCGTCGGCCACCAGGCGGCCCACCGGCACGCCGGGGCGGGCCTGTACGAGGCGGTCCTTCAGCGCGGCCATGACGCCCCAGCGCTCGAACAGCTGCAGCAGCGCCGTGCCGCTGGGGCCGGTCGAGTAGCCGATGGCGCGGGCCTGCAGCACGGCGGCGCGCAGCGCGGCCTCGCTGCCGACGTCGGGCAGGGCGGCGCCGGTGCGCACGGCGATGGCGACGCTGGAGTCGGCGATGGGCCGCACGCTGCCGGGCAGCAGCCGGCCGGCGGCGTCCAGCCGGGCGATGGCGTCGTCGGCCAGCACGACGACGTCGAAGGTCTCGCCGCCCTGGACGCGCTTCGCGGCATCCACGCCGCCGACCGACTCGATGTGCGTGGCCGGTCCGCCCGCCCGCAGGTGGGCCTGGGCCAGCGCCGTCAGCAGGTGGCGTGTGGCCATCGACGAGATCAGCGTGAGGGCGGTGGGGGCAGGGTTCATGGCCGGCGATTCTTCGCAGCCCAGCCCTGCCAGGCTAGGTCTGGCTGCGGCTAGCAGCTATAGCGATCCGGCATGGGCTCTGCCAAGATGCGGGCATGACGCTGAACCAGATCGAGTATTTCATCCAGGTCGCCGAGCACGGCAGCTTCAGCAAGGCGGCGCTGGTGCTGGGCGTGGCTCAGCCCGCGTTGAGCCGCCAGGTGCGGGCGCTGGAGACCGAGCTGCACGAAACGCTGTTCCTGCGCAATGGCCGAGGCGTGGCGCTGACCGAGGCCGGCCGCCGGCTGCTGGAGCATGGGCAAGGCATCCTGCACCTGGTGGCGCAGGCGCGCGAGGACCTGGGGGCCAGCCGCAATGAGCCTGTGGGGCAGATCGTCGTGGCCATGCCGCCGACGCAGGCGCGCATGCACACGCTGCCGCTGATCGAGGGCTTTGCCGCCAGCTGCCCGCGGGCGCGGCTGGTCATCATGGAAGGCTTTTCGACCCACCTCACCGAATGGCTGGTGTCGGGCCGGGCCGACCTGGCGCTGGTCTACAACCCCGAGCCGTTGCCGGCGCTGGAGATCCTGCCGCTGCGCGAGGAGTCGCTGCTGCTGCTGAGCCCGCCGGACTCCGCGCCTGCCGGGCCGCTGACGCTGGCCGAGCTGTCGCGGCTGCCGCTGATCATGCCGCAGCGCGGCCATGTGTTCCGCAAGCGGATGGAGGAGGCTGCGGCGATGGCCGGCGTGCAGCTGCGCGTCGTCTGGGAGGTGTCCAGCGTGCCGACCATCCTCGACCTCGTCGCCGCCGGCCTTGGCCATGCGGCACTGGGCGAAGACGTGCTGCGCGCGTTCGAACACCCCGAGCGCCTGACCGTCACGCGCTTCCAGGCCACCGACGTGAAGACCACGCTGTGCCTTGTCACGCCGGCCCTGAAGCGCTCGACGCCGCTGATGCAGCGTACCGCGGCGCTGCTGATGAAGCTGGTGCGCGATCCGTCGCGGCACTGAGCCGGTCGGCAGGGCAAGCAGTTCCTGCCCTTGTGCCGCACCGTTGGCGACAGCGGGATGGCCAATACACTGCGCCGCCCGCTGCGGCGCAGGCGATGGCCGGGCCGATGAGAGACCGACGATTCGATACGACACCACGACAGGCGCCGGCATCCCGGCGCGACCCCTTGAGGCGCTGCCCGCTACCGGCGCCTTCCACGGCGATCCCTACGAGCGATACCGCGAGCTGCGCCTGGCCGGCCCCATCCACTGGGCGCCAGACTGGTTCGGCGGTGCCTGGCTGCTGACAACCTTCGACGGCGTGCAGGCCGCGCTGAAGGATGGGCGGTTGTCCGCGCAGCGGACCGGCGGCTGGGTCATGCGGCAGGCCTTGCGCGGCAGCCCCGAGCGCCGACGCCTGACGGACATGCAGCGGCTGTTCGCGCGCGCGATGTTGTTCGTCGACAAGCCCGCCCACCCGCGCCTGCGCGCCGCCATGCAGCAGGCCTTCCGGCCCGCCCGCGTCGAGGCGCTGCGCGGCCAGGTCGGTGGTCTTGTGGAAGAACTGATCGACACCATCGAACAGCGCGCGCCCGGCGGCGAGCCCTTCGACTTCATCGAGCAGTTCGCGACGCCGCTGCCCAGCCGCGTCATCGCGCGCTTCCTCGGGCTGCGGCAGACGGACGAGGCGCGCTTCCTGCGCTGGTCGCAAAGCCTCGCGGCTTTCCTGGGCTCGGTGTCACCGACCGCCGGTGAGACGCTGGCCGCGCATGCCAGCCTGGTCGCGATGGGAGACGAGATCGAGCGCTGCATCCGGGATGGCGACGTCGAGCCCGACGGCCTGATCGCCGACCTCGCCGCCGCCGAGGCACAGGGCCGCATCGAAGGACGCACCGAGCTGCTGGCGCAGTGCGCCATGCTGCTGTTTGCCGGGCATGAGACGACGCGCCACCTGCTCGGCACGGCCGTCCATTGGCTGCTGCGCGAGCCGGATCGGTGGCGCACGCTCGAAGCCCCGGCGAGGCTACGCTCGGCGGTGCGTGAGCTGCTGCGTTGGGACAGCCCGGTGCAGTACACCGGCCGGCGCGCGAACTGCGACTTCGAGCTGTTCGGCGCGGCCATCCGGCGCGGTGACCTCGTGCTGCCGCTGATCGGCGCGGCCAACCGCGACCCGGCGCGCTACGACGGCGCGGAGCGGCTGGACCTGGACCGGCCGCTGGGCCTGCCGCTGTCCTTCGGTACCGGCCCGCATGTCTGCATCGGCGCGGGGCTGACGCTGATGGAGGCCGAGTGCGCGCTCGGCGCGCTGGTGCGCCGCTGGCCGGGGCTGTGTCTGGCCGACGCCGATCCGCCCTGGATCGCCGCGCCGCTGTACCGCGGGCTGTCGACGCTGGCGCTGAGCCGCGGCGCGTAGCCCGCCGGAAAAGACAAAGGGCCCGATCTGTCGATCGGGCCCCTCGAGGTTCTGGTGCCGGCAAGAGGAGTCGAACCCCCGACCTTCGCATTACGAATGCGCTGCTCTACCAACTGAGCTATGCCGGCAATGACGTTGAAGTCAGCCCAAGAGTATAGCGCTTAATTTGCTTCGCGGTGATAGGCCGTGATGCGCTCGACTTCGTTCTTGGAGCCCAGCGCCACGGCGACGCGTTCGTGGAGCTTGCCGGGCTTCAGGTCCATGATGCGGTCGACACCGTTGGTCGCGGCGCCGCCGGCCTGCTCGACGAGGAAGGCCATCGGGTTGGCTTCGTACAGCAGGCGCAGCTTGCCAGGCTTGTCGGGTTCGCGCTGGTCCCAGGGGTACATGAACACGCCGCCGCGGGTCAGGATGCGGTGCACGTCGGCCACCATGCTGGCGATCCAGCGCATGTTGAAGTCCTTGCCGCGAGGGCCGGTGGAGCCGGCCAGGCATTCGTCGATGTAGCGCTTCACCGGCGGCGCCCAGTGGCGCATGTTGGACATGTTGATCGCGAATTCCTTCGTGTCCTCGGGAATCCTGATCTGGTCCTGCGTCAGCACCCACGAACCCGTCTCGCGGTCCAGCGTGAAGACGGCGACGCCGTCGCCCACCGTCAGCACCAGCATGCTCTGCGGGCCGTAGACGCAGTAGCCGGCGGCGGCCTGCTGCTTGCCGGGCTGCAGGAAGTCGTCTTCGCTGACGCCGCGCGAATGGCCCACCTTGCGCAGCACGCTGAAGATGGTGCCGATGGAGACGTTGACGTCGATGTTGGACGAGCCATCCAGGGGGTCGAACAGCAGCAGATATTCGCCTTGCGGGTAGCGGTTGGGCACGACGTAGATGCCGTCCATCTCCTCGCTGGCCATGGCAGCCAGATGACCACCCCACTCGTTGGCCTCGATCAGCACCTCGTTGGCGATGATGTCGAGCTTCTTCTGCACCTCGCCCTGCACGTTCTCGCTGCCGGCGGAGCCGAGCACGTCACCGAGGGCGCCCTTGTTGACGGCGATGGCGATGCGCTTGCAGGCGCGCGCGACGATCTCGATCAGCAGCCGCAACTCCTGCGGGATGTGGCCGTGTTCGCGTTGCTGCTCGATGAGGTACTGGGTGAGGCTGGTCTGGCGGGACATACTGCTTAGGCTCCAGAGGCGAGGGCGCGTTCGACGATCTCGCGAACGTCGGTGGACAGGTCGGACTTGGCGGCCACGCGGGCGATGGCTTCGCGGGCGGCGCTGCGGTAGGGCTCGGCAAGCTGGGCCCAGCGGTCCATCGCGCGGGCGACGCGGCTAGCGAGCTGCGGGTTGATGGCGTCCACGGCCAGCACCTGCTCGGCCCAGAACACGTAGCCCGCGGCGTCGGTGCGGTGGAAGGCGGCCGGGTTGAACATGCACAGGGATGCAAGCAGGCTGCGTGCCCTGTTGGGGTTCTTCAGCGTGAAGTCGGCGTGCTTGGTCAGCGCCTTCACGCGGGCGAACACGCGGCCTTCGGACTCGGGCGCGCGGGCTTGCAGCGCGAACCACTTGTCGATGACCAGCGCGTCGTCCTTGAACAGCGCGTGGAAGCGCTCCAGCGCCGGCGCAGCCAGCTCGGCGCCCGCGTTGACGAGGGCAGCCAGTGCGCCGAGGCGGTCCGTCATGTTGGACGCGTCCTTGAAGCGCTGGTAGGCCTTGCCGGGCCAGACGGTGTCGCCGGTAGCCTGGGCGTCCAGCACCAGCATGGACAGTGCGAGGTTGGCCAGGGCGCGCTTGCCGGAGGACACCGGATCGGGCGTGTAGCCGCCCTGGATCTGGTGCGCCTCGAAGGCGGCGGCCCAGTCGTCGCGCAGTGCGCTGGCGAGCTGTGTCTGTGCCGCGATGACGGCGGCGTGGATGGCCTGCGGGTCGACGACGTCCAGCTGCTCGGCGATGTAGGCCTCGCCGGGCAGCGTCAGCGCCAGTTCCTTGAAGGCCGGGTCCAGCTCCGGGTGGTTGAGCACGCCGCGCATCGCGTCGATGAAGACGGGGCTCAGCACCAGCGGCTGGCCGGCGCGCAGCGCGTGCAGGATGCGGTTCAGCGCCAGGCGCTGGCCGGCTTCCCAGCGGTTGAACGGGTCGCTGTCGTGGCGCATCAGCACCAGCAGGGCCGCGTCGGACAGGCCGTCATGCAGAACGACCGGGGCCGAGAAGCCGCGCAGCAGCGAGGGCACCGGCTCGCTGTCGATGTTCTCGAACACGAAGGTCTGCTCGGCCTGGTCGAGCACGAGGACCTGCTCGGTGTCGCCGTTGGCGTTCAGCGCGAGCGCGGTGCCGTGGCGGTCCAGCAGGCCCATGACCACCGGGACGACTTGCGGCTGCTTGTCGGTCTGGCCGGGTGTGGCGGGCGTCTGCTGCGTGAAGCGCAGCGTGTAGGTGCGGGCAGCGGCGTCGTGCTCGCCAAAGGCCGTCACGCGCGGCGTGCCGGCCTGCGAGTACCAGCGCTTGAAGGCGTCCAGGCGCGTGGCGAGGGCCGATCCGGGGTTGGCGTCGGCTATTGCCGCGGCGAAGTCGTCGCAGGTCACGGCCTGGCCGTCATGACGCTCGAAGTACAGCTTCATGCCGGCCTCGAAGCCCTTGCGGCCGACCAGTGTCTGGTACATCCGAACGACCTCGGCACCCTTCTCGTAGACAGTGGCCGTGTAGAAGTTGTTGATCTCGCTGTAGCTGTCCGGGCGCACCGGGTGGGCCATCGCGCCGCTGTCCTCGGGGAACTGCATGGCGCGCAACTGACGCACGTCCTGGATGCGGCAGACCGCGCGCGCCGACGTCGTGCCGGCCATGTCCATGCTGAATTCCTGGTCGCGGAAGACGGTCAGGCCTTCCTTCAGCGACAGCTGGAACCAGTCGCGGCAGGTCACGCGGTTGCCGGTCCAGTTGTGGAAATACTCATGCGCGACGATGGACTCGATGCGCGCGAAGTCGGCATCCGTCGCCGTGGCCGGCGAGGCGAGCAGGGCGCTGGTGTTGAAGATGTTGAGGCCCTTGTTCTCCATCGCGCCCATGTTGAAGTCGGACACGCCGACGACCATGAAACGCTCCAGGTCCAGCGGCAGCTGGAAGCGGGCCTCGTCCCAGACCATGGACGCGATCAGCGAGTTCATCGCGTGCTCGGTCTTCTCCAGGTCGCCGCGGCGCACATAGACCTGCAGCAGGTGGTCCTTGCCGGCGCGGGTGCGCACGCGCTGCTCGCGCGCGACGAGGTCGCCCGCGACGACGGCGAGCAGGTAGCTGGGCTTGGGGAAGGGGTCGGACCAGACGGCGAAGTGGCGGCCCTTGTTGCCAGGTTCTTCCAGCGTGCCGCTGCTCACCAGGTTGCCGTTGGCCAGCAGCACCGGATACTTCGTCGCGTCGGCGCGCAGCGTGACCGTGTAGACGGCCATCACGTCCGGCCGGTCCAGGAAGTAGGTGATGCGGCGGAAGCCCTCGGCCTCGCACTGCGTGAAGAAGCTGCCGCCCGAGGTGTAGAGGCCCGACAGCGCGGTGTTCTTCTCGGGGCAGGTGGTGTTGCGGATCTCGAGCGCGAAGTCGGCATCTGGAGCGTTGTCGATGACCAGCTCATTGCCTTCCTGGCGGAACGACACGCTGCTGCCGTCGATCAGCACACGCAGCAGGTTCAGCTCTTCGCCGTGCAGGCGCAGCGGGCCATGCGGCACCGAGCGGTTGCGCTCGACCTGCATCTTGCTCGTGACGAGGGTCTTGGCCGGGTCGAGGTCGAACGTCAGGTCGACCTTGCGAATCCAGAACGCCGGCTGCTGGTAGTCCAGCCGCTGGATCAGGGGAGCGGTGCCTTCACGCATGTGGGCTTCCTTGGGGGAGGGAAAGGTCAGGGCGGCCGCCGGATCACGGCAGCCGCCAGAGGCCGGCCAGGCAGGATGCGAGGCCGGCGGCGCGGGTCATCAGACGCCTTGCTTCAACGACTCGGTGATGAAGGGGTCGAGGTCGCCGTCCAGCACCTTCTGCGTGGCCGACGTTTCGTAGTTGGTGCGCAGATCCTTGATGCGGCTCTGGTCCAGCACGTAGGAGCGGATCTGGTGACCCCAGCCGACGTCGGTCTTGGTGTCTTCCAGCTTCTGCTGCTCTTCCATGCGCTTCTTCATCTCGTGGTCGTACAGGCGCGAGCGCAGGCGGCGCCAGGCGACGTCGCGGTTGCTGTGCTGGCTGCGGCCGTCCTGGCACTGCACGACGATGCCGGTCGGGATGTGCGTCAGGCGCACCGCCGAGTCGGTCTTGTTGATGTGCTGGCCACCGGCGCCCGAGGCCCGGAAGGTGTCGGTGCGCACGTCGGCCGGGTTGATGTCGATCTCGATCGAGTCGTCCACCTCGGGGTAGACGAACAGCGACGCGAACGACGTGTGGCGGCCGCCGGACGAGTCGAACGGGCTCTTGCGCACGAGGCGGTGAACGCCGGTCTCGGTGCGCAGCAGGCCGAAGGCGTACTCGCCTTCCACCTTGATGGTCGCACTCTTGATGCCGGCCACGTCGCCCGGCGTCTCGTCTTCCATCGTCGTCTTGAAGCCCTTGCGCTCGGCGTACTTCAGGTACTGGCGCAGCAGCATGCCGGCCCAGTCGCAGGCCTCGGTGCCGCCGGCGCCGGCCTGGATGTCGATGAAGCAGTTGCTCGGGTCGGCCGGGTTGTTGAACATGCGGCGGAACTCGAGTTCCTCGATCTTCTCGCGCAGCTTGGCGGCGTCTTCCTCGATGGCCAGCATGCCGGCCTCATCGCCTTCCTCGCGGCTCATTTCGAACAGCTCGGTGTTGTCGGCCAGCGAGCCGGTCAGCATCGTGATCGTGTCGACCACGGCTTCCAGCGTGCGCTTTTCCTTGCCCAGTTCCTGCGCGCGCTTGGGTTCGTCCCAGACCTTGGGGTTCTCCAGCGCGGCGTTGACTTCGTTCAGTCGCAGTGCTTTGCGATCGAAGTCAAAGATACCCCCTTAGCGCGTCGGTGCGCGCTGAGAGGTCGGCGAGCGTGTTGCCGATTTGGTTGATGTGTTCGATGTCCATGACGGGCGACGGTCTTCTGGGAAAAACGCGGATTTTCTCATGGGCCAGAATCAGCGCCATGAAGGAAACACCCCCCGACGACTACTGGCGCCGCACGCGGCAGCTCACGGTCTGGCTGCTGCTGGCCTGGGGCGTGGTCGCCTTCGTGCCGGTGCTGTTCGCGCGCGAGCTCAGCGTCGAGGTGTTCGGGTGGCCGCTGGCGTTCTGGCTGGCTTCGCAGGGCGCGCTGCTGGGGTTCTGCGCCATCGTCATCGTCTACGCCCGCTGCATGCGCCGGCTGGACGAGTCGGTCGGCCCCGGCGAGCCTCGCTGACGGGCAGGGTCCTCAGTTGGCCTTGAGCGCGTTGTCCATGCGCCGCGTCTCGGCCTCGCCGAAATGCTGCGCATAGCACTGCCTCACCCAGCCTGTCTTCACCATCTCGGTCAGGCGCTGGTCCAGCAGTGCGATGGTGCGTACCGGCACGGCCTGGCGGTTCACGTACAGGCCCAGCACCTGGGGCCGGGCTTCGGGCTCGTCGACGATGACGAGGTCTGCCGGCAGCGTGCCGTCGCGGCGCATCTTCACGTGCACGGCGTTGGGCATGAGCGCGACCTGCACGCGACGTGCGGCCAGCTTGGCGCCGAGGTTGGTGAAGTCGGGCGAGTATTCGGCGCGGCGGATGGCGAGCAGCTGCTCCAGGTGGGCGTCGATGCGGCTGTTGGTGCGGATGCCGCGCACGACGCCGAGCGTCAGCTCCGGGCGGCGGACGATGTCGGCCAGGCCGCGCAGGCCGGTGGCGGCCTCTGGCACGACCAGCAGGTCGTGCTTGGTGTAGCCGTAGGGCAGGTGGGCGCCGACGCGGTCACGCTCCGGCGTGCGCAGCATGGACGTGATGATGTCGACCGCACCGCGGTCGAAGTCCAGCAGCGCCCGGGCGCGGGGCAGGAAGACAAGCTGGAACGGGCAGCCGGTGCGGGTCTGCAACTCGTTGACGAGGTCGGGGATGAGGCCGCGGATCTGCCCCTGTTCCTGGTAGCTGCCGAGCCCCAGGTCCGACACGGCGACCTTGAGCGGGCGATCGCAAGAGGCCTGGGCGGCCGCGCCGCCGCACAGCATGGCCACCGCCAGCGCCAGCCAGCGGCGTCGGCCGCCGCGCTGTCGGATCGTGGTCTCGTGTCCTGGCATGGCTGAATTCTGCCGACGCAGCGTCATAAATGACCTGCGGTGCGTCAAGCCGTGAGGCAGGCGGGGGTCAATCGAGAAATAGTTCCAGTCTGGCGGCCAGCGCCTCGGGCTGGTCGTGGTGCAGCATGTGGCCGGCGTCCTGCAACACAGTGCGCTCAAGACCCGGGACCAGCGCCAGTCGCGCCTCGAAGTCGTCACGCGGGTAGCGGGTGCCCCAGAAGCGCGTCAGTTGGTCGTCGCTGCCTTCGATCCACAGCGTCGGCGCGGCAATGCGTTGCCAGCAGGCCAGCACCTCGGCCTTGCGGTAGAGCACCGGGTTGGCCAGCTTGTGGGCCGGGTCGGCGTTGAGCAGGAAGCCTTCGGGGGTTTCGCGCGCCCAGTGCTGCGCCAGCCAGGCAGCCTTGTCGGCGGCCAGGCGCGGGTTGTTCTTGCGCAGGCGCTCGGCCACGTCGGCGAGCGTCGCGTAAGGGCGCAGGGTGGGCGGGTCCTTCAACTCGTCCAGCCAGCGGGTCAGGCGTTCGGGCGCGGCGGCGGGCGAGACATCGGGCATGCCGAAGCCTTCGAGGTTGACCAGGCGGCGGATGCGCTGCGGCCGCACGCCCGCGTAGCTCATGACGACGTTGCCGCCCATGCTGTGGCCCAGCAGGTCCACCGGCGCGTCGGGGCTCAGCCGGTCGAGCAGGGCGTCGAGGTCGCCGAGGTAGTCGGGGAACCAGTAGCTGTCGCTGCCGGACATCTCGCTGAGGCCGAAGCCGCGCCAGTCCAGCGCGACGACCTCGCGGTCCTGCTTCAGCGCGTCGACGACGAACTGGAACGACGCACCAACGTCCATCCAGCCGTGCACCATGATGAGCGGCGGCTGCCCTGGCACGGTCTGACCCCAGCGAAGGATGTGGTGCCGCAGGCCGCGAAGGTGCAGGAATTCGTCTTGGTGGACACGGTGCGGGGCGTAGACATCGGGCATATCCGCACTGTAGGACACGGCAGTCCGCGGACAATGGCGTCACCATGCCCGCACCCCGCCACGACATCCGCGCCGCCGAGCCGCGCGACCTGAGAGCCATCGTCCAACTGATCAGCGAACTTGCCGAGTTCGAGAACCTGACGCACCTGTTGGAGGTCACGCCGGACAGCCTGGACCCGCACCTTTTCGGCGACGAGCCGTCGGCGGAATGCCTGGTGGGAGAGATCGACGGCGAGGTCGTTGCCTTCGCACTTTTTTACAAGAACTTCTCGACCTTCCTGTCCAAGCCCGGGCTCTACCTGGAGGACCTGTACGTGCGCCCCGCCCACCGCCGCAGCGGTCTGGGCCGCGCACTGCTCATCGAGCTGGCCCGGTTGGCCTGCGAGCGCGGCTACGGCCGCTTCGACTGGACCGTGCTGGACTGGAACGAGGACGCCATCCGCTTCTACGAGAAGCTGGGCGCCGAGGTGCTGCCCGACTGGCGCATCTGCCGCCTGACCGGCGACGCGCTGGAGCGCTACAGCGACGGCGACCGGCCGAGCATGTGGTCGCCGTCGAGCTGGCTCGGTCTGTGACCTGACGGCCCGGGGGGAGCTCCGGGCAATCCATGAGGCCAGCGCTGACAGCGCTGGCTAGCATTCCGCCCCTTTTCTCCCTAGAACGGGGTGGGTGATGGAAGACCGTTACGCGCAGCTGCACGCCGCCTTCCGTTGGCAGGTGCCGGACGACTTCAACATCGCCGAAGCCTGCTGTGGCCGCTGGGCGCGTGAGACGCCCAAGGCGACGGCGATCTACTTCGACAGCGAGAGCGGCTGCCGAGCCGTCTACAGCTACGCGCAGCTGCAGCGTGCCGCCAACCGGCTGTCCAACGCCTTGCTGAACCAGGGCGTGCGCCGCGGCCACCGCGTGGCCATCCAGCTGCCGCAACGCTTCGAGACGGCCGTTGCCCACATCGCCATCCAGCAGATCGGCGCGATCGCGATGCCGCTGTCGCTGCTGTTCGGCGCCGAGGCGCTGGAGTGCCGGCTGCAGGACAGCGGGGCCGTGCTGGCCATCGCCGCCTGTGAGGCGCTGCCGGCGCTGCGCGAGGTGAAGGCGCGTTGCCAGGCGCTGCGGCGCATCCTGGTCGTCGGTGATTGCACCGTGGAGGCCGACGAGCTGCCGTGGATGGACGCGCTGCAGGCCGAGGAGGCGCGCTTCAAGCCGGTGGCAACCAAGGCCGGCGACCCGGCCATCCTCATCTACACCAGCGGCACGACGGGAGCGCCGAAAGGCGCGCTGATCCCGCAGCGGGCGCTGGTGGGCAACCTGACCGGCTTCGTCGCCAGCCAGGATTGGTTCGGCTTCGACCCCTTCAACGCCAGCAAGCCCAGCGATGCGGTGTTCTGGAGCCCGGCCGACTGGGCGTGGACCGGCGGGTTGATGGACGCGCTGCTGCCGACGCTGTACTTCGGCCGCCCCATCGTCGCGTGGCAGGGCCGCTTCTCTGCTGCCAAGGCCTTCGAGCTGATGGCGGCCTACGGTGTCACGCACGCCTTCCTGTTCCCCACCGCGTTGAAGGCCATGATGAAGGCCGAACCCCGGCCCAGGCGCCACGGCCTGAAGCTGCGCGCGCTGATGAGCGCCGGCGAGGCCGTGGGCGACGTGGTGTTCGGCTGGTGCCGCGACGCTTTGGGCGTGCCGGTCAACGAGATGTTTGGCCAGACGGAGATGAACTACGTCGTCGGCAACTGCCAGGCCTTGTGGCCGGCCAGGCCGGGCAGCATGGGCCGCGCCTACCCGGGCCACCGCGTGGCCGTCATCGACGACGACGGCCGCGAATGCTCGCCGGGCGAGATCGGTGAAGTGGCCGTGCATGCGCGTGACCGCCACGGCGAGCCGGACCCGGTGTTCTTCCTCGGCTACTGGAACAACGACGCCGCGACCAAAGCCAAGTTCACCGGCGACCCCGCGGACAGCTGGTGCCGCACCGGCGACCTCGCGCGCAGCGATGCCGACGGCACGTTCTGGTACGAAGGCCGCGCGGACGACGTCTTCAAGAGCGCGGGCTACCGCATCGGCCCCGGCGAGATCGAGAACTGCCTGCTCAAGCACCCGGCCGTCGCCAACGCCGCCGTCGTGCCCAAGCCGGACGCCGAACGCGGCGCGCTGGTCAAGGCCTACGTCGTGCTGGCCGACGGTCATGCAGGCGACGCAGCGCTGGTCGAGGCGCTGCAAGCCCACGTGAAGGCGCGGCTGGCGCCCTACGAGTACCCCAAGGAAGTCGAGTTCATCGCCGCACTGCCGATGACGACCACCGGCAAGGTGCAGCGCCGCGTGCTGCGGCTGCAGGAGCTGACGCGCGCCGCCGCGGCCTAGAGGCTCCCGCCTTGCCCTTGTGACCGGCATTGTCGGCCACGGCTTGGAATCGGTTCCATTGTTTGAGGTGAAAGCACGGGCGACGCTGACCGCCTCGTGATGCTTCTCTATTGACAAGTTCATGCCCTGTCTCGGACACTGAATTGGAACCGATTCCAATTTCAACCCAGGAGACAGAACGTGACAGGACGAAGCATCGTCGGCGGAGCCGTGGGCGCCCGTGGCACATGGTGGGGTGCGCTGCTGGCCGCAGCGCTGGTGGCTGGCTGCGGCGGAGGCGGTGGTGGAGGTGGTGCAACGACGACGCCGACAACCCCAACCACCCCCACCACACCCAGCACGCCCACCCCGGTTCCCACCGGTACCACGGCCGAGCTCTGGATCACCACGCCCGACCAGGCCTCGCTGCTGGCCGCGCAGACGGCACTGCCGCTCTACACCGGCGCGGCCTCGGGCGCGACCATCACTGTCGACGCGACGCAGAAGTTCCAACAGATGGTGGGCTTCGGTGCCGCCATCACGGATGCGTCGGCCTACGTGCTCCAGCACGACATGAGCGCCGCGCAGCGCGACGCCTTGCTGGCCGACCTGTTCGGCCCGCAGGGCAACCGCTTCGGCTTCACGCGGCTGACGCTGGGTGCGTCGGACTTCTCGTCCACGCACTACAGCTACGACGACATGCCCGCGGGCCAGACGGACCCGACGCTGGCGGGCTTCTCCATCGCCCCCGCGCGCCAGGACGTGCTGCCCACCGTGCGCGCCGCGCAGGCGTTGAACCCCGACCTCGCGGTGATGGCCACGCCCTGGAGCCCGCCGGGCTGGATGAAGACGACCGGCTCGCTCATCCAGGGCTCGCTGAAGACCGACAGCTACGACGCCTTCGCGCGCTACCTGACCAAGACCGTGCAGGCCTTCGGTGCCGAGGGCGTGACGGTGGACTACCTGAGCATCCAGAACGAGCCCGACTTCGAACCCGCCAACTACCCCGGCATGAAGCTCAGTGCCCAGCAGCGCATCACGCTGGTGGGCGACTACGTGGGCCCGGCGTTGAAGGCCGCGGGGTTGCAGACCAAGCTGCTGGAGCTGGACCACAACTGGGACCTGAGTGGCCAGGTACTGAGCGTGCTGGGCGACACCAAGGCGGCCGGCTTCATCACCGGCGTGGCCTGGCATTGCTATGCGGGCGACGTCAGCGCGCAGTCCACCGTGCATGACGCCTACCCCACCATGGGAACCTTCTTCACCGAGTGCGTGGGCGGCGACTGGTCGCCGGGCTTCGGCGACACGCTCGGCTACAACATCCGCACGCTGATGATCGGCGCCACGCGCAATTGGGCGCAGAGCGTCGTGATGTGGAACCTGGCGCTGGACCAGAACCACGGCCCCCATCTGGGCGGTTGCGACAACTGCCGCGGTGTCGTCACCGTCGACAGCACGACCGGTGCCGTGACGAAGAACGCCGAGTTCTACGCGCTGGGCCACCTGAGCCGCTTCGTGCAGAAGGGCGCGCGCCGCATCGCGTCCACCAGCGGCACGGGCAATGTGCTGTCGGTCGCCTTCCAGAACCCGGACGGCACCAGCGTGCTGCTGGCCTACAACAACAACGCGACGGCCACCAACGTCGTCATCAACGCCGCGGCCGGCAACTTCTCGTACAGCATGCCGGCGCAGTCGGCGGCGACGTTCCGCTGGAAGTAGCGCGCGCTGCTCACTTGCACTTGTAGGGCTTGCCGATCATCGAGACGGTGCTGGGTGCGACGCTGCTGTTGAAGGCGTTGTTGTCGGAGATGCGCGAGCGGAAGATCTCCACGCAGGTGCTGCCGCGGCGCATGACGGTGCGGTATTCACCTTGAGCGCCGACGCTCTGCGCATGGTTCTCGACGGGCTCCTCGACCCACGCGCCGGCGCCGCCGGTGGCATCGGCGATGCGATCCTCCAGCGTCGGCTTGGGCGTGTTGCTGCGCGGGTCGCTGAGCGCCGGGTTGCGCGCGGCCGCGGACGACGCGGCGTAGCCCGGCGGCAGGGTCAGGCGCAGGGCGGTGCGAGGCGGTTCTGCGGGCCTGGCCTCGGCGGGCGGGACGACGTGGATCACGGCGGGCGGCGCCGGTTCGGTGGCCGCCGCAGGCGCCGTGGCGGCCTGTGGTGTCGGCAGGGATGGGCGCACCGCCGCGGTCGGCGCAGGGGTGACGCGCGTCGGCTTGCGAGGCTGCACCGGCACGATGATGCGCATGGATACGGCCCGGCGCTCGCCAGCGTCCGTCATGGGTGGCGCGCGGTGAAGCCACAGCGCCACCAGCGCCGCGGCATGCAGTGCGACGACGAAGGCGCGGGCGGGCCAGCGGTGGTCCATCGCGCTAGAGCTTGATGCTCAGCTTGGTGTTGGCCGGCGGCACGAGGCGGGCGGCGTCGGGCCAGCTCTCCTGGCCCGTCAGCAGCGTGCAGGGGCGGCCCTTCTCGCCCTTCTTCGCGTCGGGGTCGCGCTCGTCGGCGGCCGGCGGCAGGGGCAGGCCCAGCAGTTGGCCGTCGGGGGAGCCTCCCTCGCGCCACTCCAGCTCCCAGGTCGGCGTGGCCGAGCACACGCGCACGGCCTGGATGCGCGGGAACAGCCAGCGCAGGTAGAAGGGCAGCAGCTCCTCGCGCAGCGTGCGCGCGACGCGGATGGCCTGGCGCACCTTGGCCATGGTCAGCTCCTCGGGCTTCACGTTGAGCTCGATGGTGCCGCGCACGGCCAACTGGCCCTTGGGCACGTTGGTGGCGAGGTCGGCCGTCTTGGCCTCGGCATCGGACAGCACGGGCAGATCGAACCCGCCTTCAGGGTGGATCTTGATGGGGTAGTCGGCGTCGTCGCTGGCGACGGCCAGGCGGATGTCGGCCACGGGGCGCTTGGTCTTCTCGGTGTCGACCTTGAAGTCCATTCGGTACACGCCTTCGCCGTAGCGGCGCATCTTGGAGATGACGCTGTTGATCTGCGCGTAGGGCAGGGCACTGCCGTCGCGCTTGAGCTCGGTTCGCACCGGCGGCAGGACTTCGAGTTCATCGGCGTGGGCGGTGGCGGTGGCGAGCAGCAGGGCAGGCAGCAGGAGCAGGCGCATGGCGGGTCGAGGTGGTGGGCGGGGTCAGCGCCGTTCGCAGCGGTAGGCGGGCGTGGCGCCCCAGGGCGTGGGTGCCGATGCTTCGTCGAAGGGCTGGCGCCCAGCGGTGCGGTTGCGATGCAGGTTGATGCAGGTGTTGCCGCGGCGCAGGCGCACCGTGTCGGCATCCATGCGCTCCTCGGCCCAGCGCCCGTCGCCACCGAGGTCGTTGGCGATGTGCTGGCCGAAGCGGCTGACGGGCGTGTTGCCGCGTGGGTCGTCCAGGGCCGGCTGGCGCCGTGCGGCGTCGGCCAGATCGGGCAACGTCAGCCGCAGCGGCGCGGACGGCTGTGGTGTCGGCGCGGCCGGGAGTGCGTCGGCGGTGCTGGGCTCGATGAGGTCGGGCGATGCGGCTGCTGGTACGGGTTCGGTGGTCGGCACCGCATCGGAGAGGTGCGGTTGCGGCGCGGCGGGCGGCATCACCGGCATCGGCGCGGTCGGTGGCGCGGGCCTCACGGGGATGAGTCGCAGCTCGCTCCAGTCGCGCGGCACGTTGCCGGCCGGCTGGGGGCGCGTGTTCAGCAAGGCCAGCACGCCGGCGTGCAGCGCGAGGATCAGCAGCCAGGCCGGCGCAGACGGGGCCCGCTGCGGCATGCGTTCAGCCCACATCGCCGTCGCCTTCGGGTTCGGGGCCGGGTTCCCACGCGAGCAGGTCGCCGGGCTGGCATTGCAGGGCCTCGCAGATGCGCGACAGCGTGTCGAAGCGCACGCCCCGCACCTTGCCGCTCTTCAGCAGCGACAGGTTGGCCTCGGTGATGCCCACGCGCTCGGCCAGCTCGCGCGAGCGCATCTTGCGCCGGGCGAGCATGACGTCGAGCGTGACGACGATGGGCATCAGATGAATCCAGCGTTCTCGTCGGCCACGCGAACCGCTTCGTGAAGGACTTGAGCCAGCGCCAGCAGCAGCAGGCCGAACAGCAGCGCGAGGTAGTGGTCGGACGACAGGCCGAACCACAGTTGGCGTTGGCCCTTGGGGTTGCCCCAGGTCAGCGCCAGGATGGCCAGCGTGTGGCCCAGCGGCTGGACCGCCGCGAGGCTGCTGACGCCCAGTCCCAGGCGGCGCAGATGCAGGGCCGGGCGCGGCGACAGCAGCTCGCCCTCGGCGAAGCAGCCGAACAGCGACCACATCTGCCACAGCGAGAACAGGATCACCGAAGTGGGCAGCATCATGGCCGCCAGGCCACCGAGCCGTGCGCCCATGTCCAGCTGCACGAGCGAGAGGTTCCAGGTCTTCTCAGCCACTTCGGCGACCCAGTCGGGCTGGGCCCAGAAGAAGAACGGCAGGATGCCGATGACCACGACGCCGAACAGGCACAGCAACCTCACGACCCAGGCCAGTCGGCGGATGCGCCGCAGGCCGTCGGAGGAAATGGAGTCGGGCATGGGGGTCTCTGAGGCGACAGGAAAACTTACTGTAAAACAATAATTCATTGCTGCGCTGCAGAATCTTGTCTCACCCCGAAAATGGAGGGATGAGCAAGAAGAACAGTCATGTCAGCGAGACCCCGGCGACGCAGGTGCTGCGTCGCGCCGGCATCGAGTTCACCGAGCACGTCTACGACTACGTCGATCACGGCGGCACCGCGGAGTCATCCAAGCAACTGGGCGTCGACGAGCATGCCGTCGTGAAGACGCTGGTGATGCAGGACGAGAAGGCAGAGCCGCTGATCGTGCTGATGCACGGCGACCGCACCGTGAGCCTGAAGGAGCTGGCGCGCCAGATCCCGTGCAAGAAGGTCGAGCCCTGCAAGCCTGAGGTGGCGCAGCGCCACAGCGGCTACCAGGTCGGCGGCACGTCGCCGTTCGGCGTGCGCAAGGCGATGCCGGTGTTCGTCGAGGCATCGATCCTTGAATTGCCGAAGATCTGCATCAACGGCGGCCGGCGTGGTTACCTCGTCGGCATCACGCCCCAGGTGCTGACCGACCTGCTGCAAGCGCGGCCGGTGAGCTGCGCGAACACAGCCTGAACCGGCATCGGGCGAAGGTCCGCACTCAGGGAAGTCCGGCGTGGACGCGTGCCTGGCTGCACGACAATGCCGCCCCATGCAAACCGCCTATTCCCTGCTGGCCGCGCTTGCCGGCTACCTTATCGGCTCGCTGTCCTTCGCCGTCATCGTCAGTCGCGCGATGGGCCTGTCCGACCCGCGCTCCTATGGCTCCGGCAACCCCGGCGCGACCAACGTGCTGCGTTCGGGCAACAAGGCTGCGGCCATCCTGACGCTGGTGTTCGATGCACTGAAGGGCTACCTCCCGGTGCTGGCCGTGAAGCTTTGGGGCGCGCCCTACGGCCTGGAGGAGGGCACGATGGCACTGGTCGGCCTGGGCGCCTTCCTGGGCCATCTGTGGCCGGTGTTCTTCAGGTTCGAAGGCGGCAAGGGCGTGGCCACGGCGGCCGGCGTCATCTTCGGCCTCAACCCGCTGCTAGGGGTTGCGACGCTGGCGACCTGGATCATCATTGCCGCGTTCAGCCGCTACTCGTCACTGGCCGCCATCGTGTCGGCCGCGTTCGCGCCGATGTATCAGTTGCTCATTTGGGAAGCCGGCCCGACCGCGCTGGCCCTGATCATCATGGGTCTGCTGCTGGTGTGGCGCCATCAGGCCAACATCAAGAAGCTGCTGGCCGGCACCGAAAGCAAGCTGGGCCAGAAGGCCGCGGGCGCGACGCCGGCGCCCGGCACCAGCAAGAAGCATCCGCACGGCACCGGCCCCAAGCCGGCCGGGCATTCGCATCACCATCCCTCACGAAAGAAGTGACCTCATGAGCAACAGCATCGACCGCTACGACGTCGGCCCCCGCATGTCCGAGATGGCCGTCTACAACGGCGTGGCCTACCTGGCCGGGCAGGTGGCCGAGGACGGCAGCCAGGGCATCGAAGGCCAGACGGCCCAGGTGCTGGCCGCCATCGACAAGCTGCTGGCCCGCGCCGGCACCGACAAGTCGCGCATCCTGCGTGCGCAGATCTTCCTCGTCGACCTGGCCGACTTCGCCGCGATGAATGGCGTGTGGGAGAAGTGGGTCACCGCCGGCCACACGCCGCCGCGCGCCACCGTGCAGGCCGCACTGGCCCGCCCGGAGTGGAAGATCGAGATCGTCGTGACCGCCGCCGTCTAAGCCGCGAAAAACGAATCCGCCTGCGCAAGGGCGGCCACGTCGGCGTCGATGGCGCCCGGCGGGCCGCCCTTGCCCCATAAGGCGCCGCCGAAACGCATGCCGAGGAAGTCGCCGCACAGGCGGGCCGAGTCCAGCATCGGCTGGCTCTTGGCGCGGTCGCCGCTGGTTGTCACGACGTGCAGCGTCTTGGCGGCCATGCTGGCCTTGAAGTCCACACCCGGCACGCGCATCCACGCGCTCCAGTGGTCCAGGTAGGTCTTCAGGTTCGACGGGAAGCTGAACCAGTAAGTCGGCGTGACGAGCACGAGGTCCGTGCAGGCCAGCGTCGCATCCAGCAGCCGGGCCATGTCGCCCGTCGGCGCGGGATAGGTGCCGGCCGTGTGGCGCAGGTCCACGAAGGGCAGCAGCTCGAAGTCGGCCAGGCGCAGCCAGGTCTGCGTCGTGTTGGCCGGCAGCTGCGCCGCGGCGCGGCGGGCGAGCTTCTCGGTGTTGCCTTCGTGGCCGGGCTCGCGTGTGGACGCGAGCAGGAAGAGGTAATGGGGCTTCGACATGCGCGGCATGCTAGCCGCCCGATCACGCGGCCACAGCCTCGCGGATGCCGTGGCAAAGCGCCACGCCGCCGTCCAGGCTCCAGGCCTGTTGCAGCCCCAGCCGACGCAGCGCCTGGGCGGCCTTTGCGCTGCGGTTGCCGCTGCGGCAGTACACCAGCAGCGTGATGTCGGCGCCGCCGGACAGCCAGCCGGGCAGGGCGTTGACCAGCGTGGACAGCGGCACGGCTTCGTGATGCCAGCCGGGGCCCAGGTCCGGGCGGCTGCCCAGGCGCTGCTCGTAGGCCTCGCGCACGTCGACGGCCAGCAGTCGCCGGCCCGGTTGCGGCAGCGCCAGGGTGTCGTCGAGGCTCAGCACGACGCGGGCGGCGTTGCTGCAACTGTCGACCCGCGCGCCGCAGGCCATCGTCTGGTACTCCGTGGGCGGCAGGTCTTGTTCCAGCGCGGCCTTGGCGCGGGCGAACGAGACATCGTCCAGGCCATCGAGCAGCAGCGAGGCCAGCAGCGGCTGGCGGGCGATCTCCGTGCCCAGCGTGCAGGCGTGGCGTTCGTCGTAGTCGTGGCCCGGCAGCAGCAGCGCGTGGCGGCCCACGGCGGCGTCGAGGGCGCGCAGCGTCGGGCCGAACGCCAGCGGCTGGCTCACCGGGAAGTCGCTCCGGCCCAGCGCCCCAGGCATCACCGTGTCGCCGACGAAGGCGGCCACCAGCCCGGTGGCGTCGCGCCACAGGTAGGTCACCGCATCGCTCGTGTGCCCCGGCGTGGGCAGGCGCGTGAGGCGCTGCGTGCCCAGCTGGATGGTGTCGGCACCCAGGGGCCAGCCGAGGGCATCGGCGGGCGGTGCGTCGGCCAGTGCCGGGGGCAGGGCGGCCCACAGCGCCGCGGCGGCGGACGCGTGGTCGCCGTGGCTGTGCGTGTCCAGCACGGCGGCCGGCGCATAGCCTTGGCAGCGCAGCCACTGCGCCAGCGACTCGGTCAGCTCGGGCGGTGGGTCGATGACGACACAGCGTCGCGTGGCGGCGTCGGCGACGACGTAGCAGCAGGCACCGTCGACGACATGCCGGGTCAGGCGCGGCGCCGGTGCGGCGGGTGTGCGATGGTCGCGCGTCATGCTGGGTGTCAGACAGCTCTCGCGCAGCGCGGCGCCGCAGTCCCGCAGGCGCCGGCAGGTCTCGTCGACGAGGTCGGCCGTGGTGGCCGGGCCGAAGGACAGGCGCACGGCCGACGCGCAACGCCACGGCGCCAGCCCCATGGCTCGCAGCACGTCGCTGGGCTGGGACTTGGCTGCACCGCAGGCCGACCCGCCGCTGACGCGGATGGCCGCCGCGTCGAACAGGTCCAGCAGCAGCTTGGAACTCAGCCCCGGCACCGAGAAGTTGATCGTCGTCGGCAGGCTGGTGGCCGGGTCGGCATTGAACACGACGCCAGGGAAGGCCTCCTGCAGCGCCGCGCACACGCGTGTGCGGTAGGCCTGCATCACGTCGGGCGGCTGGAAGCGGCCCGCCTCCAGCGCCGTGAAGACGGCACCCAGCGCGGCGATGCCGGGCATGTTCTCGGTGCCGGAGCGCTTGGCGCCTTCCTGGCCGCCGCCGGTGATCAGCGGCGTCAGCGGCGCGCCGTCGCGCACGTAGAGCAGGCCGATGCCCTTGGGCGCGTACAGCTTGTGGCCGGAGAAGGGCGCGTAGTCGATGGGCCGGGCCGACAGGTCCAGCGCGAGCTTGCCGAGTGCCTGCACGCTGTCCACCAGCCACAGCGCCGGCGAGCCCGCGAGCGCGTGCTGGATGCCGTCCAGGTCGCTGACGACGCCGGTCTCGTTGTTGGCGGCCATCGTGCACACCAGGCCGGCGCGCGGCGCATGGCGCTGCAGCCAGGTCAGGTCGTGGCGGCCATCGGTGCCGACGGGGATAGCCAGGATAGGCAGGTCCAGCCGCAGCAGCGCGTTCCAGTGCCGCAGCGCCTCGGGCACGGCCTTGTGCTCGGTGGCGCCGTACAGCAGCAGCTCGGCCCGGCCGTCACCCTGTTCGCGGCGCTGGCGCAGCGCGTTCAGTGCGGACAGCACGGCCGTCTGGATGCCCTCGGTGGCACCGCTCATGAAGAGAAGCTGCCCCGTCGGCGCGCCCAGCACGCGCCGCGCCTTCGCGCGCACGCCGTCTATCAGGGCGCGGGCCTTCAGGCCGCTGCCGTGGGTGCTGCTGGGGTTGCCGAAGTCGTCCTCCATCGCCGACAGCGCGGCCAGGCGGGCCTCGGGCAGGACGGGAGTGGTTGCGTTGGCGTCGAGATAGATTTCCATGGCCGTGGAATTCTGTAGAGAACGGCGCGCAAACGCCCTGCAGAATTTCTCTCAATTGGCCTAAAAATCGCAAGCATATTCCGAGTTTTGGATTGAAGATGAAATTGGATTCCATCGACAAGCGCCTCATCGAGGCGCTGCAGCACAACGCGGAGACGCCGGTCGCCGAGCTGGCCGACGCGGTGGGCCTGTCGCAGACCTCGTGCTGGCGCCGTGTGCAGCGCCTCAAGGACGCGGGCGTGCTGCGCGCCAGCGTGATGCTGGTCGACCGGCATCAGGTCAACGTCGGCGTGACGGTGTTCGTGTCGGTGCGCACGAGCACGCACAGCCAGGACTGGTTCGACCGCTTCCACGCCGCCGTGCAGGCCATCCCCGAGGTCGTCGAGTTCTACCGGATGAGCGGCGATGTCGACTACCTGCTGCGCGTCGTGGTGCCCGATATCGCCGCCTACGACCAGGTCTACAAGCGGCTCATCCGGGACACCCAGCTGTCCGACGTGTCCTCCAGCTTCGCGATGGAGGAGCTGAAATTCACGACGGCGTTGCCGCTGTCCTACGTCTGAAGGCGATGGCCTGCGGCGTGGCTGCGTCAGTGCCCGGCGGCCCGCACCAGCATCGCCATCGCCACCACGGCGGCCAGCACGCCGAAGGCCTGCTGCAGCCGGGCAGCGTTCAGCCGGGCGGTGAGCCGGCGGCCCGCCAGCAGCGCCAGCACGGCGCCGGCCGCGAACGGCGCGGCGACCTGCCAGTCCATCGCACCCTGCGTGGCTGCGCCCAGCACGCCCCCTACCGACACCAGCGCGATGACCGCCATCGACGTGGCCACGACGCCGCGCGACGGCACGTTGCTGATCTCCGAGAGCATCGGCACGATGACGAAGCCGCCACCCACGCCCAGCAGGCCGCTCAGCAGGCCCGACAGCGCCCCGGTCAGCGCCAGCAGCGCCGTGCACGGTGCGCGCCATGACAGCCGGCCGGTGGCCGGGTTCATCGCGCACGCAGGCCGGCGCCGGGGCTGGCTGTCGGCTGCCGGCGCCCGCGGCCGCAGATGGCGCCACGCGACCCAGGCCAGCACGAGGGCGAACAGCGCCATCACCGGGCCGTTGGGCAGGCGGTGCGACAACTCCACGCCCAGCGGTGCGATGAGCATGCCGGTCAGCCCGATCAGCAGTGCGGCTCGGTAGCGGACGATGCCCTCGCGCAGGCCCAGCAGGGCGCCCAAGGCCGCGGCCAGCCCCACGGCCAGCAGCCCGACCGGGGCGGCCTGCGCCATCTGCAGGTGCAGGCCGAACACCAGCAGCGGCACGGCCAGGATGCCCCCGCCTGCACCCGTGAGTGCCAGCACCACGCCGACGACGGCGCCCATCAGCAGGCTCAGGCCGGTGACGTCTGGCGCCACGGGTCAGCCCACCATCTCGGGCTCGGCCAGCCACTCGCGGCCCTTGAGCATGCCTTCCCAGTACAGCGGCGGCAGGATTCGCTCTTTCAGGAGCCAGGCCAGGCGCGACGGCCGAGTGCCGTCGATGAGCCACTTCGGGAAGCTGGGCGCCACCTTGCCGCCGTAGGTGAACTCGGCCAGCACGATCTTGCCGCGCTCCACGGTCAGCGGGCAGGAGCCATAGCCGTCGTAGCGGGCCTCGCCCTGGGCGGCGCCGCGGGCGGCCAGCACGTTGTGCGCGACGACGGGCGCCTGCTTGCGTGCGGCGGCGGCTGTCTTGGCGTTGGGGGTGTTGGCGGCATCGCCCAGCGCGAAGACGTTGGCATGGGCCCTGTGGCGCAGCGTGGCCGGGTCAACGTCCACCCAGCCGGCGGCATCGGCCAGCGGGCTCACGCGAATGAAGTCCGGCGCCTTCTGCGGCGGCACGACGTGGATCATGTCGAACTCGCGCACCACCTGGGTCTTGCTGCCGTCGGCGTGGGCCTGGCTGAAGGTGGCGGTGCGGGCCGGGCCGTCGATGGCGGTCAGCGTCTGGCCGAAGTTCAGGTGGATGCCGTAGGCCTGCACGTACTGCATCAGTGCGGGCACGTAGTCCGCCACGCCGAACAGCACGGCGCCGGCGTTGCAGAACTGGATGTCCACGTCGCGCAGCACGCCGGCGCGGCGCCACTGGTCGGCCGACAGGTACATCGCCTTCTGCGGCGCGCCTGCGCACTTGATGGGCATGGGCGGCTGCGTGAACACCGCGCGCCCGCCGCGCAGCTGCTGCACCAGTTGCCAGGTGTAGGGCGCGAGGTCGTAGCGGTAGTTGGAGGTGACGCCATGGCGGCCCAGTGTGTCCACCAGACCGTCGATGCCGTGCCAGTCCAGCTTCAGGCCCGGACAGACGACGAGCTGCCGGTACTTGACCACGCGGCAGCCGTCGAGGATGACCGCGTCGCGCTCGGGCTCGAACGCGGCCACGGCGGCCTTCAGCCAGTGCACGCCGCGCGGCAGCACCGAGGCCAGCGTGCGCGCGGTGGTGGCCGCGTCGAACACGCCGCCGCCCACCAGCGTCCAGCCGGGCTGGTAGTAGTGCACGTCGGCCGGGTCGATGATGGCGATGTCCAGGTCGGGCTGGCGCGCCAGCAGGCTGCTGGCCACCGCGATGCCGGCTGCGCCACCGCCGACGATGACCACCTCGTGCGTCGCGTCCGCCACCTCCACGGGCGTCTTGCCGCCGTTGACGAGTCGGCGCACGACGCCCTTGAGGTCGTAGCCGGCGCGGGCCGCGCGCTCGATGATCTCCGGCAGGGGCCGCTGGCCGGACTGCGACAAGGCCCACATCGTCGTCGAGCGCATGCCGGTGCGGCAGAAGGCCAGCACCGGTTTGGCACTGCCGGCCAGCAGCTCACCGAACTGGCGGCCCTGCTTGTCCGTGACCTTGCCGGACTCGGCCGGCAGGTAGTGCATCGTGATGCCCAGGCCGCGCGCCGCGGCCTCCAGTTCGGCGAACACCGGCTGGTCATTGCCTTCGCCGTCGGGGCGGTTGCAGATCAGCGTCCGGAAGCCGGCGTTGAAGATTTCCGCCAGGTCGGCGGCGTGGATCTGGGCGGCCACGGCCAGGTCCGGTGTCAGCGTCTTGAGTTCCATGCTTGTCTCCTCGCGGGTGTTGTCGGAACTCAGACCGCGTTCAGCGGGATCTTGAGGTAGCGCACGCCGTTGTCCTCGGCGGGCGGCAGTTCGCCGGCGCGCATGTTGACCTGCACCGACGGCAGGATCAGCGTGGGCATGCCCAGCGTCGCATCGCGTGCGTTGCGCATGGCGACGAAGGCGTCCTCGCTGATGCCGTCGCGCACGTGCACGTTGTTCGCGCGCTCGTCGGCCACGGTGCTGATGAACTGCACTTCACGGCCGCCGGGCTGGTAGTCGTGGCACATGTAGAGCCGGGTGTGCGGCGGCAGGCTCAGCACCTTGTTGATGGAGCGGTACAGCGTGCGGGCGTTGCCGCCGGGGAAGTCGCAGCGGGCGGTGCCGTAGTCGGGCATGAACAGCGTGTCGCCGACGAAGGCGGCGATGTCGGCGTCGGCACCCTCGCCGGCCGTGACGACGTAGGTCATGCAGGCCGGCGTGTGCCCCGGCGTGTGCAGCGCGCGGGCTTGCAGGCCACCGATGGCGAAGGCTTCGTCGTCCTGGAGGAGGTGGTCGAACTGCCGGCCGTCGCGGGCGAAGTCCGGACCGGCGTTGAACAGCTGGCCGAACACCTGCTGCACGGTGGTGATGTGGCTGCCGATGGCCAGCCGGCCTCCCAGCGCGCGGCGCAGGTAGGGCGCGGCGGACAGGTGGTCGGCATGCACATGCGTCTCCAGGATCCACTGCACCTGCGCGCCGAGGTCACGCACGCGGGCGATGAGGCGGTCGGCGCTGGCGGTGTCGGTGCGGCCGGACTTGGGGTCGTAGTCCAGCACGCTGTCGACCAGCGCGCATTGCATCGTCTCGCGGTCCAGCACGAGGTAGCTGACGGTCCAGGTGCCCGGATCGAAGAAGCCTTCGACCTGCAGTCGGGAAGGAGTGGTCATGTCGGTCTCCCGTGGCGGCGGCTCAGCGCCGGCAGGTGGTGATGCCCAGCACGGCGTACAGCGGGCAGAAGCCCAGCGCACCCGTGAGCAGCGGCACGACGCCGACCCAGCCCCACACCCCCACGGTGCCGGTGGCCGCCAGCGCCAGCAGTGCCAGCCCGGCCGCCACGCGCACGCCGCGATCCACGGTTCCTTCATTCGCCTTCATGTCTGTCTCCTCGAGAGCCTTCGGGTTGTGCCGCCGCCCTGGCAGGGGCGGTGGTCGTCCCTCGCTTCTTTTCAAGACCCGTGCCAGCGTTGGTCGCTGCAGGGTTTGGCGTCGCAAGTTATTGATGCAGCACAGGATTCGCGCGCGGGCGGCGCTGTCGCGGCATCGCCGGGCCTGCGCCGGCTGCCGCCATGTCCGGCAGATTGGCAGTGAACTGGCAGCGCCTGGCAGTCGTCGCCCACAATGCGCCCCACCATGCCCGCACACGCCGACGCCGCACCGCCCGTACAGGCGCTCGTCTCCTACCTGGAGCACGAAGCCCAGCCGATGATCGTGATGGACCCGGACTACAACATCCTGGCCGCCAACACCGCCTACCAGCGGCAGTTCGGTACGGCGGACCGGCCTTACCTGGGCCACAAGTGCTACCGCGTGTCCCACCACTACGACGTGCCGTGCGACCAGGCCGGCGAGCACTGCCCGATGAAGCGCGCGTTCGAGCTCAAGGGCCCCGACCGCGTGCTGCACATCCACCACACGCCGCGCGGCCCCGAGCACGTGGACGTGGAGCTGCGCCCCATCCTCGGCGCCGATGGCCAGGTGGTGGCCTATGTGGAGCGGCTGACGACCGTCAGGCACGCCTCCGCCCGCGCCAGCCAGGCCGGGCTGGTAGGGCGCTCACCGGCCTTCAACAGCGCGCTGGAAGCGGTGCAGCGCGTGGCGCGATCGGAGCTGCCGGTGCTGCTGCAGGGCGAGTCGGGCACGGGCAAGGAGCTGTTCGCGCGTGCGGTGCACGAGGCCAGCGACCGGCGCGAGGGCCCGCTCGTCGTCGTGGACTGCTCGGGCCTGCCCGAGACCTTGTTCGAGAGCGAGCTGTTCGGTCACGAGAAGGGCGCGTTCACCGGCGCACAGCACCGCAAGCCGGGCCTCGTGGAGACGGCTGCCGGCGGCACGCTGTTCCTCGACGAGATCGGCGACGTACCGCTGGGCATGCAGGTCAAGCTGCTGCGGCTGATCGAGTCGGGCACGTTCCGCCGCGTCGGCGCCACCGAGACGCAGCAGGCCGACTTCCGGCTCGTCGCCGCCACGCACAAGCCGCTGCAGCAGATGGTGGCGGACGGCAGCTTCCGGCAGGATCTCTACTACCGCATCGCCGCCTTCCCCATCTTCCTGCCGCCACTGCGCGAGCGGGCCGACGACATCCCGCTGCTGGTGGACTCCTTCCTGCAGCGCGGGGGCAAGGCGGCGCAGCGGCTGGTCATCCAGCCGGCTGCGATGGCCCGGCTGCAGGCCCACGACTGGCCCGGCAACATCCGCGAGCTGCGCAACGTGCTGGAGCGCGCGCGGCTGTTCGCCGATGACGGCATCGTGCGGCCCGAGCACCTGCCCGAGTGGCTGCACGCGCCCCGGCAGGTGCTGGCGCCGACGGCGGCATCGCCGGCCGTGCCGGAACCGGCGGCGGACGCCGAGATTTGCCGCCTCGTCGCCGAGGGGCGGCTGAGCCGGCGCGAGATGGCCGAGCAGCTGGGCCTGAGCGAGCGCACGTTCTATCGGCGGCTCAAGGCGCTGGGCTTGAGTTAGCGCAGGGCCGCATCCACCCATGCGCTGAGCTGCGCGGCCGACATCGCGCCGCTCTGCCGCGCCACCTCGCGGCCGCCAACGAACAGCAGCGTCGTCGGGATGCTGCGGATCTGCAGCGCCGCGCTGCTGCGGGGGGCGGCGTCGCTGTCCACCTTTACGAAGCGCAGCTCGGGCCGCGCGGCGGCCAGTTGCTCGAACTGCGGCGCATAGGACCGGCAGGGGCCGCACCAGGCGGCCCAGAAGTCCACCAGCACCGGCGCCTCGGTGCCCTGCAGGTAGGGGCCCAGGTCCGCGTCTCCCAACGCCACCGGCTTGCGCGGCGCCACGGGCTGGCCGCAACGCCCGCAGGTGGGATCGTCGGCCACACGTTCATCGGGGACGCGGTTGCGGGTGCCGCAGTGGGGGCAGGCGAGCAGCATGGTGGGCTCCAGTGGATATGCGCCCTAGATCGGGCGCGGCGTCGAAACTTAAAGAGACCGCTGCACCGCCACGCGGTGTGACTGCCATGCGCCACTGCCAGTGACTGCGTGGCAGTCGCGGCTGCCGCCGGATGGCAGACCTGGCAGCCCCTGATGACGAGGCGAAATCGTTGTCGTGACAGCCACTTGGCGACTTGCCGGTCAAGGTGTGCTGGCTGGCATGGATCTTGGGATGAACCGGTCATGTCACACGATGAACACCGCCTCGTCCGCCACCTGGCCTGGGTGGTCGTCATCAAGCTGCTGGCGCTCGTCGGCCTCTGGTGGATGTTCGTGCGCGACCAGCATGTCAGCACCGACGCCGCCGCGGCCGCCCGACACCTTGCAGCACCCGCCCCCGACCAAGGAGAACCCCGGTGATCTCGGAACATGTCGTCGACCTGTCGCGTCTGCAGTTCGCAGCCACGGCGATGTACCACTTCCTCTTCGTGCCACTGACGCTCGGCATGGTGTGGCTGCTCGTCATCATGGAGACGGTCTACGTGATGACGGGCAAGACGGTGTGGAAGGACATGACCCGCTTCTGGGGCAAGCTCTTCGGCATCAACTTCGCGCTGGGCGTCACGACCGGCATCACGCTGGAGTTCCAGTTCGGCACGAACTGGGCCTATTACTCGCACTACGTCGGCGACATCTTCGGCGCGCCACTCGCGATCGAGGGCCTGATGGCCTTCTTCCTGGAGAGCACCTTCATTGGCCTGTTCTTCTTCGGCTGGAATCGGCTGAGCCGTCCGCAGCACCTGCTGGTGACGACGCTGATGGCCGTCGGCACCAACCTGTCGGCGCTGTGGATACTGATCGCCAACGGCTGGATGCAGAACCCCGTGGGCGCCGAGTTCAGCTACCAGACCATGCGCATGGAGATGACCGACTTCTGGGCCGTCGTCTTCAACCCCGACGCCCAGGCCAAGTTCGTGCACACCGTGTCGGCGGGCTACGCGACGGGTGCCATGTTCGTGCTGTCCGTCAGCAGCTGGTACCTGCTCAAGGGCCGGGATGTGGAGTTCGCCAAGCGCAGCTTTCGCGTGGCGTCGGCCTTCGGCCTGGCCAGCGTGCTCAGCGTCATCGTGCTGGGTGACGAGTCCGGCTACACGGTCGGCGAGGCCCAGCAGACCAAGATGGCCGCCATCGAAGCGATGTGGGACACCGAGCCCGCTCCGGCCAGCTTCAACATGATCGCGGGCATCAACGAGGCCGAGCAGAAGAACGACTGGGCCGTCGAGATCCCTTACGTCATGGGCATCATCGGCACGCGCAGCCTGAGCAAGGAGATCCCGGGCATCCGCGACATCAAGGTCAAGAACCGGGAGCGCATCGAGCGCGGCATCCAGGCCGTCATCGCCCTGGAAGCCCTGCGCAAGCACCGGGACGATCCGGTGGCGCTGGAAGCCTTCGAACGCCACAAGGCCGACCTCGGCTTCGGCCTGCTGCTGAAGAGGTACGTCACCGATGTGCGTCAGGCCACGCCCGAGATCATCGAGCGCGCCGTCAACGACACCGTGCCCCGCGTCACGCCGATGTTCTGGAGCTTCCGCCTCATGGTGGGCCTGGGCATGCTGATGCTGGCGCTGTTCGGCCTGTCGTTCTGGACCACGCTGAAGGGCGCCTGCGCCTACCGGCCCTGGCTGCTGAAGTGGGCACTGTGGATGCTGCCGGCGCCGTGGCTGGCCTGCGAGCTGGGCTGGTTCGTCGCCGAGTACGGCCGCCAGCCCTGGACGATCTACGGCGTGCTGCCCACGCACCTGAGCGTGTCCACCATCAGCGCCGAGAGCCTCTACGGCTCGCTGGCCGGCTTCGTGGGCTTCTACACGGTGCTGCTCATCGTCGAGGTCTACCTGATGCAGAAGTTCGCGCGCCAGGGGCCGGGGTCGCTGGGCACCGGCCGCTACGACCACGAACCCGCACACGCCTGAGGAGAACGCCATGATCGACTACGCAACCCTGAAGATCATCTGGTGGCTGCTGGTGGGCGTGCTGCTCGTCGGCTTCGCCATCATGGACGGCCATGACATGGGCGTCGGCACGCTGCTGCCCTTCGCCGGCCGCAGCGACGAGGAGCGTCGCGTCGTCATCAACACCGTCGGCCCGCACTGGGACGGCAACCAAGTCTGGTTCATCACGGCGGGCGGCGCCATCTTCGCCGCCTGGCCGCTGGTCTACGCCACCGCCTTCAGCGGCTTCTACTGGGCGCTGCTGGCGGTGCTGTGGGCGCTGTTCTTCCGGCCCGTCGGGTTCGACTACCGCAGCAAGCTCCACGACGCCCGCTGGCGCAGCACCTGGGACTGGGGCCTGTTCATCGGCGGTGCCGTGCCGCCGCTGATCTTTGGCGTGGCCTTCGGCAACCTGCTGCAGGGCGTTCCCTTCCAGTTCGACGACTACCTCGTCAGCAACTACACCGGCAGCTTCTGGCAGCTGCTCAACCCGTTCGCGCTGCTCGCCGGCGTCGTCAGCAGCGCCATGATCACGATGCACGGCGGCACCTACCTCGCGCACCGCACCGAGGGCGTCATCCAGGCGCGCGCCATTGCGGCCACGCGCGGCGCGGCGGTCGTGACGGTGCTGGCCTTCGTGGCGGCCGGGCTGTGGCTGCGCTTCGGCGGCATCGAGGGGTTCGCGATGACCCAGGCGCCCGATCCCAACGCCATGCCCGATCCGCTGGCCAAAGTGGTCGTGCGCAGCGCCGAGGGCTGGTGGAGCAACTACCGCCGCCTGCCGGCGCTGTGGGCATTGCCCGCGCTGGGCGTGGCCGGTGCGCTGCTGGCCGCCGGGCTGGCCGGTGCGCGGCGCACGCTGTCGGCCTTCGTCGCGTCATCGCTCGCGATGCTGGGCATCATCGGCACGGCCGGCGCAGCCATGTTCCCGTTCATCATGCCGTCGTCCAGCATGCCCGGCGCGAGCCTGACGGTCTGGGACAGCGTCTCCAGCCCGATGACGCTGGCACTGATGCTCGGCGCCACGGTGCTCTTCATGCCGCTGATCGTGCTCTACACCGGCTGGGCCTACCGCGTGATGCGCGGCAAGGTCACGGTCGAGCACATCCGCGCCAACGAACACACTGCCTACTGAAAGGGCCTGCCATGTGGTACTTCGCCTGGATTCTGGGTGTCGGCTTCGCCGTGCTGCTGGCCGTGATGAACGCGATGTGGGGCGAGATGGCCGAGGACCGGCGTGCCTCGCATCGACAGGACGACGAAGCATGAGCACGGCGACGTCACCCGGCCTGCACTGGCCCAGCCTGCTGACCGGCCTGGCGCTGATGCTGGTGGGCACGGCCTACCCGCTGCTGTTCGCGCGCGCCAACGGCCATGCTGACCACGGGCTGGCGACCCTGCTGTTCTGGGCCATGAGCGCGGGCTTCGTGCGCGGTGTCGGCTACGTGCCGCGGCATCGTGCCTGGCGCTGGCTGTTCTCCGGCTGGGCCTGTCTGGCTGCGCTGGTGCTGGCAGGTCTGGGCGTCGGGCTGAGGCCTTAGCCGAGCTCAGCCGGGCTCAGCCGGGCTCAGCCGGCGCGTTTCGCGCGCTCGCGCCAGAACGCCGCGTCGATGAGCTGCTCGGCGCCCGTGCGGGCGTTGACGAGCCAGAACTGCTGGCCGTCCGGGCTGACGCGCACCACCTCGCCCTCGTGCCGCCCCGCGCTCACGCGCTGGCCGAGCGTGTTGGCCGGAAAGCCGGGTTGCCGCGCCAGCGCCAGCAGCGGCGTCACCGCCCGCGTGTCGCCGGCCAGCCGCAGCCGTTGCACCAGCGGCGCCAGCAGCGGGCTGGCCGCGTCGGCGGGCGACACGAACAGCACCAGCTTGGCCTGCGCCCGGCTCAGCGCGACGTTGAGCAGCCGCTGCGCTTCCTCGCCGTGCAGGAAGGGCTGGGCGCCGTCGGCCGGGTCGAACAGCACGACCGGCGCCTCGCTGCCCTGGGCGCGGTGCACGGTGCTGACGCGCAGCGACTCCGGCAGCCCGCGTGCCCGCAGCCGCTGGCGGATCAGCGCACGCTGGGCGCGGAACGGTGTCAGCACGATCAGCTCGTGCGGCTGCCACGCGCCGCTGGCCAGCGCCTGCGCCAGCAGCTCGGCGATCGCCTCGGCCGACTCGCGCCGCACCGGCCCGCGCTCGGCGGCCACCCAGCCGCCGTCGGTCTTCAGGCGGTGCACGTGGACGTGCGTGTCGGCGGCGATGCCGCCCAGTTTGCGCTGCCGCGCTGCCTGCCAGTCCGGCGACGCTGCCGAGTCGCCTGCCACGCGAAGCGCGCCGTCGTAGAACAGCTGGCTGACCAGCTCGCCGATCGGCGGCGCCATGCGCGACTGCTCGTCCAGCAGCGCCACGGCCGGGCTGCTGCCGCGCGGCATCTCGGCAAACGCCGAGCGGCCCAGCCAGCGGCGCGCGGGCGGAGAGTCGCTGCGCAGCACCGGCGACAGCTGCTGCGGGTCGCCCGCGAACAGCCGTGCGCGGCTCAGCGGCATCAGCACCAGTGCGTGCGCGAGGCTGACCTGGCTGGCCTCGTCGAACACCAGCAGGTCGAACGGCGGCTCGCCGTCGGGCGACATCTCGCGCAGCGTCTTGAGCGTGAAGGCGGCGCGTGTTGTCGTCATGCTGGCCAGGCGGCAGCGTTGCAGCACCTTCAGCGACGACGCGCGCAGCTCGTCACGCAGGGCGGCGACGCGGTCTGCCCAGGCCTTCAGCGCGAGCGCGTCGCGGGCCGATGGCCGCTGGCCCTCGGCGCGTGCAAGGCGGGCGATGAGGTCGCGGTCCTGCGTCGGGATCAGATGCTCGCGGCCTTCGTAGGCGGCGGCGTCGAAGCGCGTGCCCAGCCGTTGCACGTCGGCGCGGAGGTGCCCGCGGCGGCCTTTCTCCAGCGCCTTGTCGACAGCCAGCGTCGCCTGATCCACGGCCTGGTTGGTGGTGGACAGCAGCAGCACCCGGGCCTGTGGGTGGCGGTCCAGGTACTCGGCCAGCAGCACGCCCAGCGTCGTCGTCTTGCCGGTGCCCGGCGGGCCCCACAGGAAGCCGCTGCTGTGATGGATCAAGCCGAGCGCCGCGCGCTGCGCCGGGCGCAGCCAGCGGAAGGGCTCGCCGGTCAGCGCCATGCCGCCGCGCAGCGGCTGCGGGCTCGACAGGTCGGGCAGGCCCGCCAGCGCTGCCTCAGCCCACGGCGTGTCGTACCAGGCGTCGGCCACGGCGTTCAGGAAGCGCGTCGGGTAGAGGCGGATCAGGTGCCCGGCCGGCGGTGGTGGGCTGCTGGCGTTCTGCAGCACGAGCTGGTCGTCTTCGGCGACGACGGCCAGCACGCTCGCCCCGCCTTTGGTCGGCGCGCCCCACCACGCGGAGGCGCCGTCCAGGCTGTCGTCCAACAGCGCCTGCGCCGATGCCGCGCCCGGCCGCTGGCCCTCGGCGAACACGTAGCCCGGCTCCAGCGTCACGCGCCACAGGCTGCCGTCGCGTTCGGTGTGCAGCACCTTGAAGTCGTAGTACTCGGGCGTGGCCGACAGCTCGGCGCTCAGGGCCGCGCGGACGTCGGCAAGGCTCATGGATCAGCGAAGACGAAAGACGAAAAGCGCAGACTGTAATTGCATCCAGTATTTGACTCGGCTTGATCCCGCTCAAGACCTGCCACGCGCAGGGCAGTTAGCCTGCGCAGCCACCACCACTGTCCGGGTTGCCAGGATGTCCATCGAGTTGTTCCGCCAGGGCCGGCATGTCTGCGCCATGTTCTCCAGACTGGGTGACGAGGGCGGCGACGCCGTGCAGTCCAACCAGTTCCTGCTGGTCAACGGCGACACCGGCGCCATCCTCGACCCCGGCGGCAACATCGCCTATCACCAGCTGTACCTCGGCATGTCGGCGTTCTTTCCGCCGCACAAGCTGGCCGCCATCCTGGCGTCCCATGCCGACCCGGACATCATTGCGTCGCTGGACCGCTGGATGACGGCGACCGAGGCGCCGGTCTACATCTCGCGCCTGTGGGAGCGGTTTGCGCCGCATTTCTGCAAGCCCGGCAAGACGCTGGGCCGCGTCGTGGGCCTGCCCGATGCCGGCCAGCGTTTGCGGCTGGGCACGGGCGACGACCGCTTCGAGCTGTGGGCGTTGCCCGCGCACTTCCTGCATGCCGAGGGCAACTTCCAGTTCTACGACCCGGTGAGCCGCATCCTGTTCTCCGGCGACCTCGGCGCCTCGCTGGGCGGCGGGCTCAACCCCGAGCAGTCGGTGACGTCGCTGGCCGCGCACATCCCGCGCATGGAAGGCTTCCACCGCCGCTACATGGTCAGCAACAAGGTGCTGCGGCTGTGGGCGGCGATGGTGCGTCAGCTGGACATCCAGATGATCGCGCCCCAGCACGGCTCGCCCATGGTGGGCGCGGCCGTGCACGAGTTCATCGACTGGGTCGAACAGCTGGAGTGCGGCGTCGACCTGTTCGGGGCTGAGAACTACCGGGTGCCGGGCTGAGGCTCGCGGCAGGCCAGTGCCGGCCTGACGTCACAGCTTGGCTGCGCCCTGCAGCGTCGGCGTGATGACCACTGACAGCAAATCCATCGCCGCAGGGTCGTTGCTCCCGAGTTCGATGGTGGCCTTGATGCCGTTTCGTGTGATCAGCCTGGGGCGTGCAACCACGTTCAGCGGCGCGCCCCTGCTGATTTCGGCCTGCAGGTCGATCTTGTCGTCTCCCAGGTCCCGGGCCTCGATGGCGATGGCCAGGGAGTCCGGCGTGGGGTGGTCGGGCGTGCCGTTGAACATGACTAGCGCCCGCTTGCCCAGAGCCGTGCGGACGGTAGGTTGGCTCGTCAACGTCGTGCGGGCCTTTTCGGGGCCTGTGACGTGGCGGATGTCCAGCTTCAGCTCCACCTGCGGCCCCTCGGCGTCGGGCGAGGTGTCCTGCGCGGCGTAGGCCAGGCCCACGACGGCGAGCAGCGCGAGGCCGAGGGCAGCGGCGCGACGCCGTGGCAGCAGGGCAGGGCGGTTCAACATGGCAATCCTTTCGACAAGCGGATGGGAGCTGCCTCAGCGACTGGCCAGCGGCGCGCCGTGGTGCGTGAGGTCGTGCGCCGCGAGCAGCGCGCGGGTGTAGGTGGCGAGGGCATCCGGTTGACGCGCCAACACGACCGCGTCGCAGGCGAGTTCCTGGTCGGCCTGCATGCGGCGCGCGGCAGCCCAAGCCAGCGGGTTCCACCAGTGCAGCGCGGTGAGCGTGCAGGCCAGCAGGTTCCAGGCGTTGTCGTGGCGGGTGCGGTGCACTTCTTCGTGGGCCAGGATCAGCTGGCGCTCGTCGGCGGTGAAGCGAGCCTCGAAGTCGGCCGGCAGCGCCACGCGCGGCCGCCACAGGCCGACGAGTGCGGGGCTGGTGCCGGCCGGCAGCCGCGTGCCGTGGCGGGCGAGCCGCCATTGCCGCGCTGCTTGCAACGTCAGCACGAGTGCCGCGCCGCCCAGCCAGGCGGTCAGCAGCAGTCGAGGCCAGATCGCTTCGGGCGTGGGTGCGGGCAGTAGTGGCGCCGCTGCCGTGCGGGCCAGGTCAGCGACCGTCACGAGTACCGGCAGCGGCCTGGCGCCGAGACTGGGCAGCAGCGGCGTCACGAGCAGCGCCGGCAGCAGCAGCCAGGCCGCGTAGGTCGCGCGGGCACCGAGTTGCTTCAGCAGCAGCGGCCGCAGGGCCAGCAGGAGCAGCGTGCCCAGGCTCAGCAGCAGGGCCTGACGTTGCAGAGCGGCCAGCAGCGAGTCGGTCATGGCGGCGTCAGAAGGTGTTCTTCGGTGGCTGGAAATCGGCGGGCAGCGCCGTCGGGGTCAGCTCCAGCGCGAACTTCTCGTCCGAGTCGGGGCGAGTGATCTCGATGCGGGCTTTCTGGCCCCAGGCGGACATGAAGCCGGGGTGACCCAGTTCGATGGCGGGCTCTCCGTGGCTGATCTGCGTCCTGATCGCAGCCGAGTCCCCGGCCTTTTTCGGCCAGAGCGTGATTGACAGAGGCTCCTTCGTCCAGTCGGGCTCGTCGCCGGGCAGGCCGATACCTTTTAGCAGGACGGTCACGCGTTCACCATCGCGACCGACAACGCGGGCCTCGATAGTCGACTTGGAACTTCCCTGGCTGCGCTCTACCTTCAGCTGCATTTCGATGTAGCCGGCGCCGGCCGCAGCTGGCGGCGGGCTCTCCGCCGCGTAGGCCAGCGTGGAGACCGCAGTCACGCCAGCGGCCAGCAGCAGCGCGCGGCGGCGGTTCAAGGGACGAGGGCGGTTCAGCATGGCAATCCTTTCAACGAGCGGGTGTGTCGTGCCCCAGCGGCTGGCCAGTGGCGCGCCGTGGTGCGTGAGGTCATGGGCCGCAAGCAGTGCACGCGTGTAGTCGGCCAGCGCGCCGGGCCGGGCGGCGAGCACGGCGGCGTCGCAGGCCAGCTCCTGGTCGGCCCGCAGGCGGCACGCCGCCCACCAGGCCAGCGGGTTCCACCAATGCAGCGCCGTCAGCACGCAGGCGAGCAGGTTCCAGAGGTTGTCCAGCCGGTCGCGGTGAACCTGCTCGTGGGCGAGGATCAGCTCGCGTTCCGTGGGCGAGAAGCGCTGCTCGAAGTCCGCCGGCAGCGCGACGCGCGGGCGCAGCAAGCCGACGAGGGCGGGGCTGCTGCCGGCGGGTAGCTGAGCACCGAGGCGAGCCAGGCGCCGTTGTCGGCGGGCCTGGGTCGCGGCAACCAGCGCCGAGCCGGCCAGCCACAGCGCCAGCCAGACCACTGCGCGGTCAGGCGGCGGCGCGGGCAACGACGGCACCGCCACGGTTTCCGCGGTGCCCGATGCCTGCAGCACCACGCGCAGCGGCTCTTGCGCCGGCCGCGGCAGCGCCGGCGTTGCCAGCAGCGCCGGCACGATGAGCCAAGCCGCGTAGACGCTGCCGGCACCCAGGCGCTTCAGCAGCAGCGGGCGCAGCGTGGCCACCAGCACGACGCCCACGCTCAGCAGCAGCGCCTGCTGCAGCAGCACCGCCAGCAGCCGCTCACTCATGCCCCTGCTCCTTCAGCAGCGCCTTCAGCGCCTCGACGTCCTCGGGCTTGAGCTTGCGCTCCGACGCGAACTGCGCCACCAGCGGCGCCAGGTGCCCGCCGAACAGGCGGTCGATGAGAGACAGGCCGGTGTCGGCCACCCAGGCGTCCTCGGGCACGGCGGGCGCGTACAGGAAGCGGCGGCCGTCGCGCTCGGCGGTGACGGCGCCTTTCTTCAGCAGGCGGTTCAGCAGCGTCTTCACGGTGGCGAGCTGCCAGCCCTGGCGCGGGCCCAGCGTGGCGGCGATCTCGTCCGCGCCCTGCGGGGAGCGCGCCCAGAGTTCACGCATGACCTGGGCCTCGGCGTCGCTGATGGGAGGAGGCGTTTTTTTCATGATTACGTGTGTAAACGATGGCGAATGATTACGCATGTAAACGATGCTGTCAACAGGGCTTGTCACAGCCTTGCCATGACGTCGCCCTAGCTTCCCGGTTTTGCGTTGGGAGCCGCCGTGAGCTACATCGAAGACGAACTGGTGAAGCGCATTCACCGTGACCTGCAGGACGATTTCGACGAGGAGCTGGAGCTCGAACTGGAAGACCGCGAGTACGGCGTGACAGCCGGCGACGAGCCTGCTGACGCGTCGACCGAGCGCAAGCGCTACTTCCGCGAGCTGTTCCGGCTGCAGAGCGAGCTGGTGAAGCTGCAGGACTGGGTGCAGCACACGGGCCACAAGGTCGTCATCCTGTTCGAGGGCCGCGACGCGGCAGGCAAGGGCGGCGTCATCAAGCGCATCACGCAGCGTCTGAACCCGCGCGTGTGCCGCGTGGCCGCGCTGCCGGCGCCCAACGACCGCGAGCGCACGCAGTGGTACTTCCAGCGCTATGTGTCGCACCTGCCGGCGGCCGGCGAGATCGTGCTGTTCGACCGCAGTTGGTACAACCGCGCCGGCGTCGAGCGCGTCATGGGCTTCTGCACCGACGACCAGTACGAGGAGTTCTTCCGCTCCGCGCCGGAGTTCGAGCGCATGCTGGTGCGCTCGGGCATCCAGCTCATCAAGTACTGGTTCTCGATCAGCGACGACGAGCAGCGCGTGCGCTTCCTGGGCCGCATCCACGACCCGCTGAAGCAGTGGAAGTTGAGCCCCATGGACCTGGAGTCGCGCCGCCGCTGGGAGGAATACACCAAGGCCAAGGAGGTGATGCTGGAGCGCACCCACATCCCCGAGTCGCCATGGTGGGTCGTCAAGGCCGACGACAAGAAGCGCGCGCGGCTGAACTGCATCCACCACCTGCTGAGCCAGATGCCCTACGAGGAGGTGCCGCACGCCGACATCGAGCTGCCGGCCCGCGAGCGCCGCGAGGACTACATCCGCCATCCCGTGCCCGACGACATCGTCGTGCCGGAGGTCTATTGACCCCTCGCCCAGCCCGCCGCGGCCGTGGCGATGCTGGCCGTCGGGCGGGCTCTACTGGCTGTTCGTGAAGCTGTTCTGAGGGGCGCCTAGGATGGGGCCATGAAGCGGCCCCCGCTGTCCCTGATCCTCGTCGTGGCAGGCACCTGGCTGGCCTCGGCGGCCTGGCGCAGCCATGTGGCGTCCGAGGACGGCAAGGCGCTGGCGGCGCTCGTCAAGCCGGGCGACATCCGCATGATCTCGTCCGAGACCTGCCCCTACTGCCTGGCCGCGCGGCGCTGGATGGCCGAACAAGGCCTTCCCTTCCAGGAATGCTTCATCGAGCGCGATACGCAATGCCTGGCGGACTACCGGGCGCTGGGTGCCGCGGGCACGCCCACGCTGGTCGTGCGTGGCCAGCGCGTGGTCGGCTTCGACCGGGCACGGATGCTTGAAATTCTCAAATAGGCCGAGCCGAGTCGGCAACGCTGGCTCAGCAGCGCTGGCGACTCGGCTCGGCGGTGTTCTGGAAAGGCGTCATTCGCATGAAGTGATCACCTTCGCTCAGATGCGCTTGGTCGTCGTCTTGGCGGCAGCGAGCGTGGCCTGGCGCAGCAGCGTGGCTTCGCTGTGGCCGTTGATGATCACGCGCGGCAGCTGGGCCACTTCGCGCACGGCGGTGCCAGTGACGACGACGCGGGGCAGCACGGCGACTTCGCGCACGGCCTTGCCGGTGATGACGACGCGCTCCAGCTTGACGACTTCCTGCGGGGCGGCCTGGGCGGCGACGGTGGACAGGGCCAGGGCGACGGCGGCAGCAGCGGTAAACAGGGTGGTTTGCAGGCTCATGATGGACTCCGTTCGGTGGGTTTCGAGAAGCGTGATTGCTTGTTCGATGGAGTCAGTTTCGGCAACGCGGCCGGCCGCTTCCAGCCACCTGCGATCAAGCGCGAGCCGCGCTGGATGAACTGCAGGCGCGACGGATGAAACGACGGCGCGGGCCTCCGCCGGCTGACGTGAATAAGCCCGCGCGGCCCGGGCCCGAGCCGTTCCTACACTGCGGCGCTATCACCACTACACCGGCTTCGCGCCGGCATGCCGCCATGGGAGCCTGGAGCCACGAAGCCTTCGGCAACGACGACGCGCTCGACTGGGCCCAGGGCCTGGAAGACGCGGACGACCTGTCGCTCATCGAAGCAGCGCTTGCCGCCGTCGCCGACGAACCGGCGGGCGATCTGGACGCCTCGCTGGCGACCGAGGCCCTGGCCGCCATCGAGCTGCTGGCCCGACTGCGCGGGCATCCTGGCGAAGAAACCTGCCCCGAGGTCGCCGAGGACTGGATGGCGCGCACCCGGCTGGTGCCGCCCGGGCCGCTGGTGCAAAGGGCGCTCGCCGTGCTGGCGCGCATCGGCGGCGACGAATCCGAGCTGAAGGCGCTGTGGGACGACAGCGACAGCGCGGCCGACTGGCAGGCCTCGCTGGCCGAGTTGCGCCGCCGGCTGCTGGCGCCGCCCCAGCCCCTGGAGCTTCCCGCGGCGCTGGACGCGGTCGGCAAGCTGGTGCGCAGCCTGACCGATCTCGCGTTCGTCGTGCCGGACCTGCCACCGCCCGAGATGAGCCGCGGTCCGTTGGCCGCGATGGCCCGGCCCCGGCTGTTCGCCGCCATCGTGGCGGCCGAGGCGCTGGGGGACCGGGCCGGCGTGCGCGAAGGCATCACCCGGTTGTGGGGGCTGCTGTCGCCGGCCAGCGACGGCAAGATGCTGTGGGACCTGGCGGTGCGCGAAGCCAAGACCTGGGCCGCCGAGGGGCGGCTGGACGAGGCGCTGGCGGCGCTGGAAGCCTGGCGGGATAGCGCGGAGGCGATCGGCCCGGGTACGTTCGACATGCGGGCCATCGCGGTCTGCCAGGAGGCAGGCGCGTACGAGGAGGCCGAGAAGCTGCGCAAGCGCCTGATCGACGCCGGCCAGGGCGCCACGATGCAATGGCTGGACCTGGCGCTGCGCGAGGCCCGAGCCGGCTCGGCACCTGCAGCCGCGGCACTACTCGCCACGCATGCAGCGCAGTTCGACAGCCCCGCCCTGGCACCCTGGGTCGACTTCGCGCGCGGCATCCTGGCCGTGCGGGACGGGCAGGCGGCGGCTCTCGACCTGTTGACACCCTGGGTCGCCGGTCGCGTCACGCAGGCGGCGGCAGGCCCCGCGGTCTGGCCCTTCCTCGGCATCGGAGGCGGGTGGTGGGCGCTGGCGCTGCATCAGGCGGGTCGCACCGATGACGCACGGGCCGCGCTCTCGGCCATCAGGCCCCTGCTGCTGACGCCGGAGAACGCGCTGCTCGTCGACGAACTGAAGGCTGCCGGGCTGCTGGCAGCCCATGAGCAGGTGCCCGCGTTGCCACGCCCGCCATCACCCGAGTCTGAGCGGGCCGGTGTGGAGGCCGATCACGGCGTGTTCCGCACGGTCACCGTGCGCGGCGTGAACGCCCTCAAGCAGGTCGAGGCGCTGCGCCGAGCGTTCGCGCAGGGCAGCAGCCGGAACTACCCCTTCCTGATCGGTGACGCCGACGATGTTGCATCGCTGCTGGAAAGCCTGGAGCCGCCCGCCGACGGCGGCCTGGCCACGCTCGCCGCGTCGCGCGACGTGGACGCCGAGGCCTGGCTGCGTGACCGCGCGCCGATGACGCCGCGCTGGCGAGATGGCGACGCCGAGCCGTCGCGCGTCGTGCAGACCCAGTTCGACACGCTCTCCGGCCAGCTGAAGCCTCTGATGTTCATTGGCCTCGTTGAGCTGGAGAACCCCGCCGAGCTGTGTGCCCGCCTGGGCTACGGCGGCTGGAATGACTGCCCCGCGCCCGAGGTGCATGTGGCCTTGCAGCGCCGTTGGCGTGAGCGTTTCGGCGCCGAGCCGGTGGCCGTGGGCCAAGCCGTCATCGAGTTCGCCGTGACGCGGCCGCCGGATGACCGCAAGGCCGCGCTGGCGCTGGCTGCCGAACAGCAGGCCTACTGCGCCGACATCGTCGAACAGGGCGTGGGCAGCACGGCCGCGTTGGCTGCGACGCTGCTCGATGCGCCGGTCTGGTACTTCTGGTGGGATTGAAACCAGCCCCTCGCCCAGTCTTGCGCCGGCTGAACGCCGGCAAGCCCAGTCGGTCCCCCGAGGGGACGGCGATGCTCGCGGCATTGAGCCGCGAGCACATCGCCCGCAGGCCGGCTTGGGAGCGGCCCGGCGCTCGGCCTACGGTTTGGCGCGTCAGTCCAGCTGCAAACCCAGCCGCGCCAGCTCGCCGCGCCCCTGGCGCACCAGCACCGGCTCGTCGCCCTGGCTCAGGTCCAGCACGGTGGTTGGCTGGGCCGGGCAGGCGCCGGCGTCCAGCACGAACTGCAGCTGGCGGTCCAGCCGCGCGCAGACGTCGGCGGCATCGTTCATCGGCTCGGTCTCGCCGGGCGGGATCAGCGTCGTCGACAACAGCGGCTCGCCGAATAGCGCCAGCAGGTCCTGCGTGACGCGGTGGTCCGGCACGCGCAGGCCGATGGTGCGGCGGCTGGGGTGGGACAGCCGGCGCGGCACTTCCTTCGTCGCCGGCAGGATGAAGGTGTAGGCACCCGGTGTGGCGAGCTTGAGCAGCCGGTACTGGCGGTTGTCGACCATCGCGTAGGTGGCCAGCTCCGACAGGTCGCGGCACAGCAGCGTCAGGTGGTGCTTGTCGTCGACGCCGCGCACCCGGCGCAGTGCCTCGGCCGCGGCCTTGTCGTCCAGCCGGCAGACGAAGGCGTAGCTGGAATCCGTCGGGATCGCGCCGACGCCGCCCGCCTGCAGCATCTGCGCGGCCTGGCGCAGGAAGCGCGGCTGGGGGTTGTCGGGGTGGACTTCGAAGAGCTGGGCCACGCAGCAATGCTACAGCGCGATCGCGTCGGGCTTGGTGTCGACGGAATTTACATGGTTGCAACGTTAGCAAGCGGCGCCTTGGTGTCGCAGTCGATCTGCCTCCTATGACGGAGCGCCGCGGGAGGCGTTGATGGCCTGGAACTTGCCTGCGTGTCGCGACGGTGGTGATCAACCGGGAGTCGACATGAAATTCCTGCTCGTCCTGAGTGCCCGGGCTGCAGCCTGCGCAGCTCTGATGTTGCCGATGGCCTCGGCCCAGGCCGGTGTGGTCTACGGCCTAGACCCCACGGGCCTGACCGGCTCCATCCTGCGCTGGGACGCGGCCTCCCACGTCATTGATGGCAACGAGCGCTCGCTGGAAGGCGGCCTGAGCTATTCGTTGTCGGGAGGCTCCTTCGAGGCTTTCCGCGACAGCTTCACCTGGTCCGGCGCGTTGCCGAGCGTGGCGGCCTTCACCCAGACGGTCCAGGACGCGTTCGCGGCATGGACGTCGGTGGACCCCGTGACTCACCTGGGTACGTCCCTGAGTTTCGTGGCCGACCTGGGCACGGCCGTGCAGGGTGTGGCCGGCGGCGGGCTCGACACCAACGGCGCCGATATCGACCTGATCGCAACGAACGACGCCTACTTTTGGGACCCGGGCAACAGCCGCCACCAGGCCGAGACGTATGTCGGTTCCAGCGGCCAGCCGGTGACGCTGACATCGGGCGTGGCGAACTACGCCAATTCGAGCGCCATTTCGGGCGTCGACATGTACATCAACAGCAACCCTGAGGCGGCCTACACACTGGACGTGTTCCGGCGCCTGCTGACGCATGAGATCGGCCACGCGCTCGGCGTTGGCGACGCCGAGGCGGAAATCGAACCCGGCAACTTCATCGACGACAACTTCAGCGCCGCCGACCCGGGCGGCACGCTGAACAACTCGTGGGCGCTGCTGGTCAACCCCCTCGATCCCTCCGGCTCGGTCGGCCTGCATCGCTACGACATCGGTGCCGGCACGACCCAGCTTCCGGACGTCAACCTGCTGATGGAGTCGAACGGCCTGGGCATCAGTGCGGAGAATCCGCTCACCAACCTCGTGCCTCTGGGCAACGACGAGTACGGGACGCGCCAGTTCCTCTACCCGCAACTGCTGGCCGTCAACAACGTGCCGGAGCCGGGCTCGCTGGTCCTTGTCGGCGGTGCACTGGCTGTCCTTTGGGCCGCCACCCGGCGCCGCCGCCAGGGCTGAACGGTTCTCAGCCGGCGACGCCGGCGTGATGCACGCGTTCCTGCAGCGCCTGCCAGACCGGCGTGAGCCGGTTGGCCAGCGGCGGCAGCGCGCCGAGGTCGATGCGGCTTTCCTCGGGGCAGTGGAAGTCCGACCCGCGTGACGCCAGCAGGCCGAACTCGATGGCCGTGTCGGCGTACTGCTGGAATTCCGCCGCCGTGTGGCTGCCGGTGACGACCTCGATGCCGCGCCCGCCGTGGCCGATGAACTCGGTGATGAGGGCGTATTCCTCGGTCGGCGTGAAGCCGTAGCGGCCCGGGTGGGCGATGACGGCAATGCCGCCAGCGCGGGTGATCCAGCCCACCGCGTCCTTCAGCGCCGCCCACTTGTGCGGCACGAAGCCGGGCTTGCCCTCGGTCAGGAAGCGGCGGAACACCTCCGGCACGTCGGCGCAGTGGCCCGCGTCGACGAGGAAGCGGGCGAAGTGGGTGCGCGAGATCAGGTCGGGGTTGCCCACGTACTGCAGCGCCCCCTCGAAGGCGCCGGGGATGCCGGCCTTGGCCAGGCTGGCGGCCATCTCGCGGGCGCGCGGCTCGCGGCCGCCGCGCGTGGCCTTGAGCCCGTCGATCAGCTCCTGCGCCTCATGATCGAAGCCCAGGCCCACGATGTGCACCACGCGCCCGGCGAAGCTGACCGAGATCTCGGTGCCGGTGAGGTAGGGCAGGCCGATGGCCGCGGCCGCCGCGATGGCGCGCGCCTGGCCACCGATCTCGTCATGGTCGGTCAGCGACCACAGCTGCACCCCCCCGGCCTTGGCGCGCTCGGCCAGGGCTTCGGGCGTCAGCGTGCCGTCCGAGACGACGGAATGGCAGTGCAGGTCGGCGTTGAGGGCGGCATCGAGGTTCACAGCCCCGATTTTGGCAGGCCGGCCAAGCCGGCCCTGGCGCCAGGGTTACAGGCGGAACGCGTTCACCGTGCTGTCCATGTTCTCGGCCTGGCTGCGCAGGCTGGCGGCCGACGCGGCGGCCTGCTCGACGAGGGCGGCGTTCTGCTGTGTCATCGCGTCGATGGCCTGCACGGCTTCGCCGACCTCGGTGGCTTGCGCGGCCTCAGCACGGGTCTGCTCGGCCATCGCGTGGATGAGGCCGGCCATCTCCTGCACCTTGCCGTGGATGGCGCGCACGGCATTGCCGGCCTGCGCCGCCTGGGCCGTGCCGGTTTCCACGCGCTCCACCGACTGCTGGATCAGCGTCTTGATCTCGCGCGCCGCCGTGGCGCTGCGCTGAGCGAGGCTGCGCACCTCGGCGGCGACGACGGCGAAGCCGCGGCCCTGGTCGCCGGCCCGCGCGGCCTCGACGGCGGCGTTGAGCGCGAGGATGTTGGTCTGGAAGGCGATGCCGTCGATGAGGCCGGTGATGTCGGCGATGCGCTGGCTGGCGTCGGCGATGCCCTGCATGGTGCCGACGACCTCGTCGACGACGTGGCCCCCGCGAGCGGCGACGTCGGCCGCGGAGCCGGCCATCCCCTCGGCGTCGACGGCAGCCTGGCTGCTGTGGTGCACGGCGGCCGTCAGCAGCTGCACGTGGGAGGCGGTCTGCTCCAGGCGGGCGGCGGCCTGCTCGGTGCGCAGAGCGAGGTCGTGGTTGCCCGCGGCGATCTCGCCGGCCGCGTTGCGGATGCCGCCGGCATCGGCATGGATGCGTTCCACCAGCCCGCGCAGCCGCTGCTGCATGTGGCCCAGCGCCACCAGCACGCGGCCCAGTTCGTCGTGCCGCCCCTGGGGCACGGGCTGGCTGAGGTCGCCTGCGGCGATGCGCTCGGTCACCTCCACCATCTGGCGTACCGGCAGCAGCAACTGGCGAATGGCGCGCACCATCACCCACAGCATGGCGGCCAGGGCCAGCGGCAGCAGCGCCATCAGCGCGTTGCGGCGGTGGGCGGCGCGCTCGGCGCGGGCCGACAGGCCGGCATCCAGCGTCTCCATCACCTGGGCGCTCAGCTGGGCCTGCAGCTCGCCGGCCTTCGTGAGGTGGGCCGCCAGTTGGTCCAGCGGGTAGTTCACGTCCTTGGCGGCAGCGTCCAGCGTCTTGTCGACCTGCTCGCGCTGGGCCGTCAGGCTCTGCAGCAGCGGTTCCAGCCGCTGGTTCAGTTCGGCGTCGCGGGCCTGCAGTGCCAGGTGCAGGCGCTGCTGCATCAGCGCCACCTGCTCGCCGTAGCGTGTGTGGGCGGCGGAGATGCGGGCCAGGTCGTCCACCGCGGCGGCGCTGGCCAGCGCGGCGAGTTCAGACAGTGCGTCCTGCACGCGCGGCGCGGCCTGCAGGCCGGCGTCGATGGCGAAGTGCGACGCCGCCTCGGCATCCAGCAGCAGGCCCGTGCCGGCGTTCAGCTCGGCCAGCGCCTCGAAGGCTTCGTTGGCCAGCGCGGCCTGTGCGTCGAGCAGGCGGGGCACGTCCAGCGGCCCCTGCGCGATGCCGCGGGCCAGCTCGGCCTCATGGCCGCGCAACGCGGCGGCGCGCTCGCGCTGCGTCGCGGCGAGGGCCGGCGGCAGGCCGTCGCCGAGCGTGCCGTCCAGCGCCTTCAGCGCGGCCTGCACGGCCTCGGTGGCGGCGACGGCCTGGGGCTTGCGGTCGGGCTGGGTGGACAGCGCCTGCGCAGCGAGGCCGCGCTGCGCCTGCAACCGCGCCAGGACCGCCTGCCAGGCGCGGTTGGCGGGCAGGGCGCGGTGCTGCAGCGCGGCGGTGTCGAGCTGGCCGGCGTAGCCGCGCAGCAGCAGCGCGCCGGGCAGCGCGCCGAGCATCAGGGACAGGCAGGCGACCAGGGCGAGCCGCGTCCGCAGGCTCCAGTGTTCTGTAGCTTTGAGGAAGTTCATGGCGATGTAGGGAGCGGCCGCGTCGTTGCGGCACGTCAAAGGGCAGGGCGACCGCCACGTTGCGGCGCCCGGGATGGAGGTCAGGCCGCCAGCAGGGCCCGCTGGGGCGTGCGACGGTCGACGAAGAAGCGGCTGCCGCCGGCGCGGCCCTTGGCCACGCGCTTGGGCTCGGCCAGCGCCGCGCTGAGGGCGCGCGCGCCGTCGAAGCTGCCCGGCAGGTGCAGCACGGCACCGGCGGAGAAGGTGGGCAGCGGATGGAAGCTGGGCTGGTTCTGACGATTCAGCGTCACGTATCCGCCGGCGGCCAGGTGCTCGGGCGAGAAAAAGCTGCGCACGCCGGTGTCGAACGCCGAGCAGATCCGTTGCAGCCGCGCCTCCCAGTCGGGGCTGGTCAGCGCCATGACGAAGTCGTCGCCGCCGATGTGGCCGACGAAGTCCACCTGAGGGTCGGCGGCGTGCGTCAGCACGCGGGCGGCGAGGCGGATGATGTCGTCGCCGACGCGGTAGCCGTAGACGTCGTTGAAGGGTTTGAAGTGGTCGATGTCCCACACGACCGCGGCGAAGGTCTCGCCGGCCTCGATGAGGCGGTCCAGGTGGTTGTCGATGGGCACGTTGCCGGGCAGCAGCGTCAGCGGGTTGGCGTAGCGCGCGGCGTGCACCTGCAGGTCGGACACGGCCTTGAGGAGGTCGGAGCTGCGGCCGGCGCCGAAGTAGGCACCGTCGCGCGTGACGATGAAGCCGTCGATGAGCAGGCGCTCGTCGAGGTTGGACATCGCATCGCTCATCGCGCGCAGCGGCGTGGCGACGTCGAACACCAGCGGGCTCTTGTCCATCAGCTCGACGCAGCTGCGCTTGTCGAAGATGTCCATGAAGTAGCGCTCGGTGCTGCGCTTGAGCACGTGCAGCGAGCGCAGCACGCCGATGGGGCGCTGCTGGTCGTCCAGCACCGGGATGGCCAGCAGCTGCTCGTCGCCGTGGAAGAGGTCCACGATGCTGCGGCAGTTGGTGGCGGCCGTGACGGTGAGGCCGCGGCGTGCCAGCTGTGCGGCGCTGGTGATGGTGCCCTGGCTGACCGGCAGCGCGAGGTCGTTCTGCAGCAGCCGCGGCTGGGCGTCGGCTGCCAGCCGACCGCTCCACTGTGCGCTCAGGCTCGTGCGCGGCGTGGCGCTGGGGCGGGCGAACAGGTAGCCCTGGCAGATGGTCACGCCCAGACGGCGCAGCACGTCCAGGTCGGGCTCCTGCTCCAGGCCTTCGGCGACGACCTCGCAGCCGCTGGTGGCGGCCATCTCGACGATGGAGCGCACGAACTGCTGCTTCAGCGGCTCCTGCGCGATGCCGTCGATGAAGTGGCGGTCGATCTTGACGAAGTCGGGCCGCATCTCCATCCAGCGGCGCAGGGACGCGAAGCCTTCGCCGAGGTCGTCCAGCGCGACGCGGAATCCCCGCTCGCGCAGCGCCTGCAGCGCGTCGTCCAGCTGGGCCAGGTCCTCGACCGGGCGGGTCTCGGTCAGCTCGATGACGACGCGCGACGTCGGCAGGCCCAGTTCGGCCAGTTCGGCGGCCAGCAGGCCTGCATGCTCGCGGGCGCCCATCAGCGTGTCGGCCGTGACGTTGAGGAACAGCTGGCCGGGCAGGCCCAGCGCCTTGAAGCGCTCGATGGCGCGCTGGACGATCAGGTGTTCCAGCTCGACGAGCCGGCCCAGGCGGGCGGCGGTCTCGAACAGGACCAGGGGCGAATGCAGGGGACCATCGGCGGGGGCACGGGTCAGGGCTTCGAAGCCGTAGATCTCGGCGCGGTCGATGGCGACCAGGGGCTGGAAATGAATGTCAAAACTGAGCTGCTCGATCAGTCGATCGAGAGCCTCGGCAAGGGGATCGGGCGCGGGAACGCGCATGGGGGGCTCCGGGTCGCCAAGCCCGCCCGAGACATCCGGGTTGGCTGGCGAGCGGCATTCTTGAAACCCCTTGTGACATTCCGGTGACGCCGCCCCCGCGAGCGCGGGGGCTTGCCAACTCCGTCACATCCGGGCGGAGCGACGGGCAGCCCCTAGCCGGCCCGTGTCCCCGTGGGGACCGTCCAAGGTACGCCTTGGACGAGGGGCTTCAGGCACTGGCCTCGATCACGTATTGCACGCGTTGCTGGCCTTGCCATTCGTCCAGCGAGAGCCGGTAGGCCAGCGTGACGTGCTCGGGCAGCATCTCGATGTGGTTGAACCAGATGCCGTCGATGAGCTTGCCGGCCTGACGCAGCCGCAGCTTGAGGTGCTTCTCGCCGACGAGCCGCTGCGAGACCAGCTCGAAGCGGTCGCAGAACACCGGCGCCTCGAAGCCCTGGCCCCAGACCTGGGCGTCCAGCAGCCGCGCCGTCTCGGGCGTGGCGGCGTCGGCCGGCAGCGCGCCGTCGTGGCGCAGCGTGCGGGTCAGGTCTTGCTCGTTGAGCCATTCCTCGGCCACGCGCGCGAGCGCCAGCGCGAAGCGGTTGATGTCGTCGACTGCCAGCGTCGCGCCGGCTGCCATGGCGTGGCCGCCGAACTTGGCCAGCAGGTCGGGCTCGCGCTTGCTGACGAGGTCCAGCGCGTCGCGCAAGTGAAAGCCCGGGATGGAGCGGCCCGAACCCTTCAGGTGGCCGTCGGCACCGCGGGCGAAGACGAAGGTGGGGCGGTGCACGCGGTCCTTGATGCGCGACGCGACGATGCCGACGACGCCCTCATGGAAGTCGGCGTCGAACAGCGCGACGGCCGGTGGCAGCGCGCCCTGCAGCGCGTCGATGAGCCCGTCCAGCCGGGCCTCGGCCATCTCGCGCATGCCGCTCTCGATCTCGCGGCGCTCGCGGTTGATGGTGTCGAGCTGCGTGGCGAGTTCCAGCGCCCGCTCGGCGTCGTCGGTCGTCAGCGCCTCGATGCCCAGCGTCATGTCGGACAGGCGACCGGCCGCGTTGATGCGGGGCCCAAGCGCGAAGCCGAGGTCGAAGCCCTGGGCCTTGCTCGCGTCACGCTTGGCCGCGCTGAAGAGCGCCATGACGCCCGGCTGCGCGCGGCCGGCACGCATGCGCTTGAGGCCCTGCGCGACGAGGCGGCGGTTGTTGGCGTCCAGCTTGACGACGTCGGCCACCGTGCCCAGCGCGACGAGGTCCAGCAGGCCGTCCAGCCGCGGTTCGGGCTGGGGCAGGGCGCCCCGTGAACGCAGCTCGGCGCGCAGGCCCAGCAGCACGTAGAAGGCCACGCCGACGCCGGCCAGCGACTTGCTCGCGAACGTGCAGCCGGGCTGGTTGGGGTTGACGATTGCCGAGGCCTCGGGGACGACGAGGGCGCCGTCGACCAGGGCGGGCAGGTGGTGGTCCGTCACCAGCACCTTGAGCCCCTGGGCGCGGGCGTGGGCCACGCCGGCGAGGCTGGCGATGCCGTTGTCCACCGTGACGAGCAGGTCGGGTTGCTGCTCCAGCGCCAGGTCGACGATGGTGGGTGTGAGGCCGTAGCCGTGCACGGCGCGATCGGGCACGACGTAGCCGACCTGGCCGGGCCGGGCGCCCAGCAGGCCCAGCCCGCGCAGCATGACGGCGCAGGCGGTGGCACCGTCGCAGTCGTAGTCGGCCACGATGACGATGCGCTCGCCGTGCTGCAACGCATCGGCCAGCAGCCGCGACGCGTCGGCCATGCCCTTGAGGCCGGCGGGTGGCAGCAGCTGGTTCAGGTTCTCGTCCAGCTCCGCCGCCTCGCGCACGCCGCGCGCGGCCAGCAGGCGGGCCAGCAGTGGGGCGACGCCGGCCTGCTCCAGCGCCCAGGCGGTGCGCGGGTTCACTTCGCGTTCTATCAACCGTGGGGAGTTCATAGCGCCTCCAGCACGGCCGTCGCCTCCGGCGCCCTAAATCGGCGCTTGAGCTTCTCGACCAGCGACAGCGGCTGCGCCGTGAACCGGCGCGCGAAGCGTTCGCCGGCCAGCGTCAGGCTGGTCAGCTCCCTGGCCAGCGGGCCGGCGTCCAGCCGTTGCCAGGCTTCGGCCCAGGCGGCGAGGTCGCCGTTCAGCAGCGGCTCGGTCAGGCGGGCGTCGATGGTCACGTCGGACTTGCCGCCGTTGCTGCGGCCGATGTCGCCGATCCACACCGAGTTGATCGCATGCTCGCCGCGGGCCTCGCGCTCCACGTTCAAGGCGTGGCCGTGCATCAGCATCTGCGCCTCGTTCTGCCAGCGGCGCAGCGTCCTGGCTTCGGGCAGCCAGGGTTCGATGGGCCGGCCGGCGGCGCGCTCGAAGCTGGCGGCCTGCAGCCCGTCCAGTGCCGTCGCGTGGCCGATGGCCCAGCGCGTCGCGTCAAGCAGCCGCCACTGCCAGCCTTCGGACTCGGGCCACAGTTCGTGCAGCAGCGCGGCGAAGCGGGCCGCGTCGGATTCAGAAAGGTTGAGCGCCGCCGGCGGCAGCACGTCGACGCCGTCGGTGCCGACGGCCAGATGCACCGGCGTCATCAATGCCCAGCTCAACTCAGGCCCGGCGTCCACAGCCCAGGCTGCGGCGCTGGGCTCGGCCTGGCCGCGCAGCGCGGCCAGCGCCAGATGGTGCGGTGGCTGGGGCGAGAACTCGTCGCTGCCCCAGGTCTCGGCGGGGCTGAGGCGGGCCAGTTGCGCGCTCAGGTTGGGCAGGGCCAGGCTGGCAAAGGCATGCCGAGCGGCCTCGTCCAGCGCGCTGGCATGGGGAATCATCAGGTGCATGGGGGCGGATTATCGGAACCCCGGGAAGGCGCCTCTGTGAGGCCCTCCCTAGACCTTCCATATGGCTGTCATAAAGCGTTCATACACTTTTCATCATGACCGCCCCCTTTCCGCCGACTCCGCTGAAACTGCTCAACCGCGAACAGGCCATCCTCGAGTTCAACCGCCGCGTGCTGGCCCAGGCCCAGCGCGAGGACGTGCCGCTGCTGGAGCGGCTGCGCTACGTCTGCATCGTGTCGAGCAACCTCGACGAGTTCTTCGAAGTGCGCTTCGCCGACATGCTGGAGGCCGCGCGCGATCCGCTCAGCACCGTGACCGGCCAGGACGTGGACCGCGTCGGCCGTGCCGCGCACACGCTGATCGACGAGCAGTACCACGTCTTCAACGAACAGCTGACGCCGCTGCTGCACAAGCAGCGCATCGTCATCCTCAACCACGCCGACCGCGACGAGCCGCAGCGCGCCTGGGTGGGCAAGTTCTTCGAGCGCGAGGTCAAGCCGCTGCTGGTGCCCGTGGGCCTGGACCCGGCGCACCCGTTCCCGCAGGTGGCCAACAAGTCGCTGCACTTCATCGCGCGGCTGTCGGGCAAGGACGCCTTCGGCCGCGACAACCGCATCGCCATCGTCAAGGTGCCGCGCGTGCTGCCGCGCGTCATCAAGCTGCCGGCCAACCTCAGCGACGGCCGCCAGGCCTTCGTGCTGCTGACCAGCGTCATCCGCGCGCACCTGGAAGAACTCTTCCCCGGCCGCAAGGTCGAGGCGTTCTCGCAGTTCCGCGTCACGCGCGACTCCGACCTGGAAGTGGACGAGGAGGAGATCGCCAACCTGCGCCACGCGCTGCGCTCGGGGCTGACGACGCGCCATTTCGGCCGCGCGGTGCGGCTGGAGGTGGTCAACACCTGCCCGGCCGAACTGTCGGAGTTTCTGCTGGAGCAGTTCGGCCTGCCCAACGCGGCGCTGTACCGCGTCAACGGCCCGGTCAACCTCGTGCGCCTGAACGAGCTCATCGACCAGACCGACGCGCCGGGCCTGCGCTTCAAACCCTTCGAGCCGGCCTGGCCAACCGGGCGGCTGCCGCGGCACAAGTCCATCTTCGACAAGCTGAAGAAGAGCGATGTGCTGCTGCACCACCCCTTCGAGAGCTTCGACCCGGTCGTGCAGATGCTGCGCGAGGCCGTCGCCGACCCCGACGTGCTGGCCATCAAGCAGACCATCTACCGCACCGGCGCCAAGTCGGAGCTGATGGACCTGCTCATCGAGGCGGCCCGGCGCGGCAAGGAGGTCATGGCCGTCGTGGAGCTGAAGGCGCGCTTCGACGAGGAGGCCAACATCAACTGGGCCGAGCGGCTGGAGGCTGTCGGCGCGCAGGTGGTGTACGGCATCGTCGGCTACAAGACGCACGCCAAGCTGCTGCTGATCACGCGCCGCGAGGGCACCAAGCTGCGCCGCTACGCCCACATCTCGACCGGCAACTACAACCCCAAGACGGCGCGGCTGTACACCGACCTCGGCCTGCTGACCGCCGACGGCGACCTGACCGCCGACGCGGACTCGGTGTTCCGCCAGCTCGCGTCGCTGGGCAAGTTCAAGGCGCCGCGGCGCATGCTGCTGGCGCCGTTCAACATGCACAGCCGCATGATCGAGCTGCTGGGCCAGGTGGAGGCTGCGGCCCGCGCCGGCTACAAGGCCGCCCGTATCGTCGTGAAGATCAACGCGCTGACCGACGCCGAACTCATCCACGGCCTGCTGCGCGCGGCGCAGGCCGGCGCCAAGGTGGACCTCATCGTGCGCGGCGCCTGCATGCTGCCGCCGGGCCTGCCGGGCGTCAGCGAGAACATCGTCGTGCGCTCGGTCGTCGGCCGCTTCCTGGAGCATTCGCGCATTTGCTACTTCCGCTGGGCCGAGGGTGATGACGGCGAGGCGCTGTTCCTGTCCAGCGCCGACTGGATGAGCCGCAACATGTTCCGCCGCATCGAGGTCGCTTGGCCGGTGATCGACGCCAGGCTGCGCCAGCGCGTCATCGACGAGGCGCTGCTGCCCTATCTGCACGACACGCTGGACGCCTGGCAGCTGGGCCCGGACGGCCGCTCCGTGCGCATCAGCGACAGCGGCATCAGCGCACAGCAGGCGCTGATGCGCCGCTACAGCGACGGTGGAGGAGACTGACGCGATGGATCTGATCCTGTGGCGCCACGCCGAAGCCGAGGTCATCGCCCCCGGCCAGGATGACCTGCAGCGCGCGCTGACGCCCAAGGGCGAGCGCCAGGCGCGGCGCATGGCGGCGTGGCTGAACCACCGGCTGGCCGCGACGACGCGCGTGCTCGTCAGCCCCGCTCTGCGCTGCCGCCAGACGGCCGACGCGCTGGGACGCGAGATGCGCATCGCGCCGACGCTGGCGCCGGACGCGCCGATCACGGCGCTCGTCGAGGCCTCGCGCTGGCCCAAGTCCAGCGAGCCGGTGCTGATCTGCGGTCACCAGCCGACGCTGGGCCTGCTGGCGGCGCATCTGCTGGCGGGCGTGGATCAGGAATGGGCCGTCAAGAAGGGCGCGGTCTGGTGGCTGCGCTGGCGCCAGCGCGACGGCGAGCCCGAGGTCACGCTGCACGCGGTGCAGGGGCCGGACGCGCTCTGACGCGGCCAACAGACCCGGCCCGCGATGCCGGGCCGGCCGCCCATGGGCAGTGGTTCAGAACCAGCGGTTGGCCGCGTTGCGCTGTTCCTGCTCCTGCTGCAACAGGTGGTGCTGCAGCGAGTTCCCGGGCATGAGCAGCTCATGCGAGGCCGCCGCCGGCAGGATGGTCGCGGGCTCGGCCAGCAGTGGCGTGGACGCGGGCTGAAGCAGGTCGCCGAGGCTGGGTAGGTCAGCATGGCTGGTGGTGGCGGTCGTCGCGGCGGTTGATGCTGCATGGCCGAACCAGACGTCGTCCAGCTCGCTGCGGCTGCCGTCGCTGCGGGTGTAGCCGGCCTGCAGGCCGATGAGGTTGCCGTTCTGCGTGGTCGAGCTGCTGGTGGCGCTCAGGTCCAGCTCGACGATGCCCAACTGGGCCAGGCTGAGCAGTTGCCCGCCCGAGCCGTTGGTGGCGTCCACCCAGACCTTGAGGTGGCTGAACTCGGTGTCCGCGGCGGTGAGCTTGCCGTCGTGGTTGCTGTCGAGGTCGGCCAGCGCCTGGAAGCCGTTGCTGGCCAGATGGCCGTTGGACAGCTTGGTGGCGGTGCCGAAGAGTTCGCTGCCGTCGTCGATGCGGCCGTTGCCGTTGCGGTCCAGCGCCAGCACGCCGGTGCCGGCGCCGGCCCAGCCGATCTGGCTCGCCTGGCCGGTGGCGTTGATGTCGAAGTTCAGGCCATGGGCCGCATCCACCGTGTGCACGCCCAGGCCGGTCAGGTCCAGCACCAGCGGGGAGGCCGCGGTCAGCGCCGAGCGCTGCGCCGGCGTCATGCCTTCGAGCTGGGTGCCGGTGAAGCCGGCAACGTGGTTCATGTCGATGGTCGACAGCTCTGTCGGGCTCATCGCGGCGATCTGGGCCGCCGTGAGCGCGGCGATGTTGGTCAGCGGCGAGGCGTTCAGCTGGTCGCCGGTGAGCGCCGCCACCGCCGGCGTGGCGATGGCGCCGATCTGCTGCGGGTCGAGCTGGCTGAACTGCGTGGGCGACAGCGCCTCGATCTGGCTGGCGCTGAGGGCCGCCACCTGTGAGGGCGTCATGGCCTGGAGCTGCAGCGCCTGCAGCGCGGCGACGTGGGCGGTGCCGAGCGCGGCGATCTCGGCGCCGCTCAGGCTGCTGATCTGGGCGGTGCTGAATGCCGCCACCTGCTCGGCCGTGAACTCGCTGAACTGGGTCGTCGTCATGACGTGCAGCGCGCCCGGATTGAGGCCCGACACGGCGGCGGCCGAGACGGCACCCAGCTGATCGGCCGACAGCGACAGCACTTGCGACACGCTCAGGCCACCCAGCTGGTCGGCACTCAGCGCCGCCATGTGCTGGGTGCCCAGCGCCGCGACCTCCGGCAACGTGAGGCTGCCGACCTGCGTGGCGGTGAGCTCGGCGACCTGGTCGGGGCGCAACTCAGCAAACTGACTTGCAGACATCGCATGCAGCACGTTGGTGCCGATGCCGGGAATGGCCGAGGCGGACAGCGCGCCGACCTGTGCGGGAGACAGCGACAGAAACTGCGGGACCGTCAAGCCGCTGAGCTGATCGCTGCTCAGCGCCGCGATCACGCTGGTGGACAGCAGGCTCAGATGGGCGGGCGTGATCGCGCCGAGCTGGCTGGCGCTGAGGCTGGCGAACTGGTCGGGGCTCAGGGCCTGCAGCTGGTCGTTGCTCATGACCACCAGCTGCGTGCCGGTCAGCCCGGGCATGTGGGCCACGTCGATGAGGGCGAGCTCCGTGGGGCTCATGGCGCTGATCTGCTGCTGCGTCAGCGCCGAGATGTTGGCCAGCGGCGAGGCGTTGAGCTGGTCGCCGCTGAGCGAGGCCACCACCGCCGGGCTGAGGGCGGCGATCTGCTGCCCGCTGAGCTGGCCGAAGTGGGCGGGTGACAGGGCCGCCACCTGGGTCACCGTCAGCCCGGAGACCTGGGCGGTCGTCAGCGCCTGGATCTGCTGCGGCTGCAGCGCGGCGATGTGCTGGGTCTGCAGCGTGGCCACCTCGGCGGCGGTGAGGGCGCTGATCTGCGAGGGGCTCAGCGCGGCGACCTGGTCGGGGCGGAGCTGGCTGAACTGGTCCACCGACATCCCGTGCAGGGCGGTCGGGTTGATGCCGTCGATGGCCGCGGGCTGCACGGCCGCGAGCTGGGCCGGCGTCAGCGACAGCAGCTGCGCCACCGTGAGGCCGTAGAGCTGGTCACCGTTGAGTGCGGCGATGACGGCGGTGCTCAGGCCGCTGAGGTGGTAGGGCGTGATGGCGGCGACCTGGTCGGGGCTCAGGCTGGCGAACTGGTCCGGGCTCAGCGCCGCGAGCTGCGCGCCGTTGAGGCTGCCCATGGCCTGGTCGCTGAAGGCCGCCAGCTGCTGGGGCTGGAGCACGGCCAGTTGGGCCCCGGTGAGCGCCTGCAGCTGGGCGCTGGTCATGTGCGCGATCTGGTCGGCGTTCAGCGCGCGCAGCGCCTGCGGCGTCAGCGCCTGAACTTGCGTGGGGTCCAGCATCGAGATCTGTGCGTCGGTCAGCGCGGCGACCTGGCCCGACGTGAAGGCCTGGAAGCTGGTGTACGCGATGGCATGCAGGGCCGCGGTGGACATGCCGGCCAGGCTGTCGGGCAGCAGGGCCTGCAGCTGCTGGGTGCTCAGCAGCACGGTCTGGCTGCTGTCCAGGGCGTGCACCTGCGTCGCCGACAGGGCGGCCAGCGCATCGGTGGTCATCAGCTTCAGGTCGGCCGCCGGCAGCGTGGCGATCTGGGCGGTGCCCAGGGCGGAGAACTGGGTGTCATGCAACGCCTGGAACTGCGTCGTCGTCAGGGCGTGCACGGCGGCCGCGGACAGCGAGCCGACCTGGGTCAGCGTCATCGCGGCCAGCTCGGCCGTGCTCAGGCCCGGCGCCTGGGCGGCCGTGAGCGCTGCGATCTGGTCCGTGCCCAGGTTGGGCAGCGGCGTGGCCGTCAGCATCGCCAGGGCATCGCTGCTCAGTGCCGCGAAGACGCCGCTGTTGAACGCGGTTGCCCCCGCGGTGCCCAGCAGGCTGAGCTGGTCGGTCGTCAATGCCGCAACGGCGGTGCCCGACAGTGCGTTCAACTGGGCGGTGCTGAGGCTTTGCAGCTGGTCGTTGGTCAGCCCGTTGAGCTGGGTGCCGCTGAGCCCCTGCACCTGCGCGCTGACCAGGCCGGCCAGCTGGGCCGTGCCGAGCTGTTCGAGCTGCAAGACGCTCATGGCCGCCACGGCGGCGGAGCTGAGTGCGCCGATCTGGTCGCTGGAGAGCGCATGCAGGTCAGCGCTGGTGAACTGCTGCAGCTGGCTGGCCGTCAGCCCGGCGACCTGTCCCGTGCCGAGCGCGGGAATGACGGCGCTGAGCGCCGGCCATTGCGTCGCGGTGATGGCGGAGAGCTGGTGGCTCGTGAAGGCCTGGAACTGGTCGGTGCTGAACTCCAGCAGCTGTGCCGACCCCAGGCTTTGCAGCGCACCCAGCGGCAGCGCCTTCAGCTGGGTGTCGCTGAAGGCATGCATCTGCGTGCTGCCCAGCCCTTGCAGCGCCCCGGCGCTGAGGTTGGCCAGCTGCGCGGTGCCCAGGGCGGCCAGCTGGTCGGCGCCCAGGCCATTGATCTGCGTGCTGGTCAGCACCGACATTGCGCCGGAGGCCAGCGCGGCGACCTGGGACAGGCTGAGCGCATGCAGCTGCGTGCTGCTCAGGCCGGCGAGCTGGGTGCCATTCCAGGTGGCGACCTGGGTCGTCGACAGGGCCGCCAACTGGGCCACCGTCGTCGAGGTGATCTCGGCCCGCGTGAGCGCGCGCATGTCGGCCGTGCCGAGCGCCTGCAGCTGGGCCGCGCCCAGTGCCGTCCATTGCTGGGTGGTCATCGCGGCGATGAAGCCGGGGTCGAGGCTGCCGACCTGGTCCGTCGTCAGCGCCATGACCTGGGTGGTGCTCAGGCCGGGCGCCTGGCGGCTGCCGAGCTCCGACCATTGCATGTTGGTCAGGCTGGCCAGGCCGGCCGTTCCCAGGCCCCGCACCTGGGCCGAGGTCATGCCGGCGAGCTGGGTGGCGGTGAGGCTGTGCAGCTCGTCGGGGGTGAGGCTGTTGAACTGGGCCGAGCTGAGGGTGGAGATGGCGGCGGCGCTGAGCGAGGTGAAGGCATCGCTGCTCAGCGCCTGCAGCTGGGCCGAGGTCAGCACATGCACGGCCTGCGTCCCCATGGCCTGGAGCTGGTCGACGCTGAGCTGCGAGACCTGGGTCGGCGTGAGCGCGGCCGCGTTGACGGCGGACAGCGACTGAAGCGCCGATGTGCTCAGGGCGGCGATCTGCTCGGGCAGCAGGGCCTGCATCTGGTGGGTGCCGAGGTTGTTGACCTGCGTGCCGCTGAAGGCCGCGAGCTGGTCGTCGCGCAGGCCTTGCAGCGCGCCGTCGCCCAGCGCATGCAGCTGGGACGCCGTGAAGGCCTGCAGCTGTGCGCTCGTGAGCGCCGACAGCTGCGAGCCGGTCAGGCTGCTGACGAGGGCGTTGGACAGCCCCGCGATGGCGGAGGGGCTGAGCGCGGCCAACTGCTCGGCCGACAGCGCCTGCATCTGCTGCGCGGTCATGCCGTTGGTCTGCCGGCCGGTCAGCGCGGCCACCTGGTCGGTGCCCAGGGCCGCCACGGCGCTCGGGCTGAGGCGGCCGAACTGGCTGGCGGTCAGGGCCGCCAGCTCGGTCTCGTTGAACGCCGCCAGCGTGCTCGGGCTCAGCACGGCCATCTGCGCCAGCGGCAGCGCAGCCACATTGGCCGCGCCCAGTGCGGCGATCTGGTCGGCCGACATCGCGCCCAGCTGCACGGCCGAGAGGTTGGCCGCGGCGATGCTGGTCAGCGATTGGATCTGCTCGGGCCTCAGGGCCTGCACCTGGTCGGCGGTCATTGCCATCACGGCCGCGGCACCGAGGCCGTGGATGGCGGACTTGCTGAGGGCGCCAATCTGGTCCGGGCTCAGCAGCGCGATGGACTGGGCGTTGAATGCGCCGGTCTGGGTGCTGGTCAGCGCGGCGAGCTGGTCGATCGTGAGCGATGAGAAGGCGCTGCTGGAAAGCGCGTGCAACTGGGCGCCGCTCAGCGCGGCGATCTGGGCCGTGCCCATCATCTGCACGTCGGCCCCGCTGAGCGCGGCGATCTGGCGGTTGTTCAGCGCCTGCAGCGCGCCGGCCCCGATGAAGCGGAACTGGTCCGGCGTCAACGCCGCCAGTTGCGCCGTGGACGCGCCGATGAACTGCTTGGCGGTGAGTGCCGCCAGCTGGTCGGCGTGCAGCGTGGCGACTTCGGTGGCCGACAGTTGCGCGAACTGGGCGCTGCCCATGGCGGCGATCTGTGCGCTGCCCAGGGCCTGGATGGCTTCGGCATCCAGCGCGGCCATCTGTGCCGGCGTCATCGCCGCGATCTGGGCGGCGCTGAAGGCGGCCACCTGCTGGGGCGTGAGCGACAGCAAGGCCGCGGTGGACAGGCCGCGGATCGCGCTGACGCTGATGGCATGCAGCTGGTCGATGTTCAGCGCATCCAGCTGGTCGGGCGTGAGCGCCGAGGCGGCCACGCTGCTCAGACCGCCCAGCGCGGCCGAACTCAGCGAGCCGAGCTGGCTGCCGTCCAGCAACTGCATCTGGTGCGAGGTCAGCCCGCTGAGCTGGGTGGCGCTCAGGTGGCTCAGCTCGTCGGCGTTCAGCGACTGGAAGGCGCTGTCGGAGAGGCCACGGATCTGGGCGCTGCCCAGCGCCTGGAACTGGTCGGCGGTCAGGGCCTGGAAGTCGGCCGCGCTCAGGCCCGCCATCTGGGCGCTGCTCAGCGCATGCAGCGCCGCGGTGGACAGCGAGGCGATCGCGTCGACGCTGAAGCTGGCGATCTGGGCGCTGCTCAGGCCGAGCATCTGGCGGCCGCCGAGGGCGGCCAGCTGGACGTCCACCAGGCCGCCGAGGGCGCTGGCGCTGAAGGCGGCCACCTGGGCGCTGGTCAGGCCGGCGAGCTGGCTGGGCGTCAAGGCGTCGGCCACGGTGGCGGTGAGGGCGCCGATCTGCGCCGTGCTCAGGCTGATCAGCTGCACGGTACTCAGGGCCTGGACCTGCTCGGCGTCGAGCAGATTGAGCTGGCTGGCCTTGAGCGCGTGCAGCGCCTGGGTGCTGACGGCGGCCCACTGCGTGGGCGTCAGCGAGGTGACCTGGTCGTCGCGCAGCGTGGGCGCGAGCGCCGCGCTCAGCCCGCGCAGGGCAGCCGTGCCGATGGCGGCGATCTGGTCATCGGACAGCACCTGCAGCTGGCGGCTGTTGAGCGCGTTGAGCTGGGTTGACGTGAGGGCACCGAGCTGGTCCGCTGTCAGCGCGGCCACGCTGGCGTCCGACAGCCCGCGCATCTGGTTGGTCGTCAGCCCGAGCAGCTGCGTCGGGTCCAGCGAGGCGATCTGCTCCGTGCTGAACGCGGCGAGCTGGGCATTGCTCAGGCCGCGCAGGCCCTGGCTGCTGAAGGCGTTGACCTGCTCGTCGCTCAGCGAGGCCAGGGCGCTGGTGCTCAGCCCCGGCGTCTGCGCCGAGCCGAGGCTGGCGAGCTGGGCGTCGCTGAGCGCGTCCACCGCGGTCAGGTTCAGCCGCGAGAGCTGGTTGGCCGTGAAGGCATGCACCTGCGCCGTCGTGAGGGCCTGCATGTCATCACTGGTGAGCGAGGCAACCTGGGCCGTGCTCAGCGAAGCGATCTGCTGCGTCGTCAGCGCCTGCAGCTGCTCATAGGCGAACGCCTGCAGCTGCTGCGTGGACAGGGAAGGCAGCGCGGCCGTGGTGATGGCCGAGAGCTGCGCGCCGCTCAGGACCTCGATCTGGTCGGTGCTGAGCCCGGCCAGGGCGCTGCCGGTCAGCCCGCCCAGGGCCTGGCTGCCGAGGGCCTGGAGCTGGTCGGAGCCCAGGGCCGCGACCTGGCCGCTGTGCAGGCCCACGGTCTGGGTGCTGACGAGGCTGCCGGCCTGGTCGCCGCCCAGCGCGTTGAGTTGTGCCGAAGTCAGGGCGCCGAGCTGGGTCGATGTCAGTGCCACGAGCTGATCGCTGCCGAGGGCGGCGATCGTCGGTGTCGAAATGGCGGCGACCTGGGCGGTCTGCAGCGCGTGCACCTGGCCCGCGGTGAGTGTCGCCAGCTCGCCGGCGCCCAGGCTGCCGATCTGGTCGGTGCTCATGGCCGCGAGGGCGGCTGTGGCGATGGCCTGGGTCTGGGTGAGGCTCAGCGTGTCGAAGACATCATTGGACAGCGCCGGGGCCTGCCGGCTCGTGAGTGCGTGCAGGCCCAGCGTGGGCAGGGCGGCCAGCTGGTCGGGCTGAAGTGCCGAGAACTGGCTTGCCGACAGCAGCGGCAACGCGTGCGCGCTCAGGCCCGCAATGCCTGCCAGGCTGAGGCTGGACACCTGGGCCGGGGTGATGATGCCCCAGCCGCCGATGGAGATGGCGGCGACCTGGGCGCTGGTCAGCGCGGCCATCTGATCGGCGCTGAATGCCTGCCAGTCGCCCGCCGTCAGCCCCGCGATGGTGGCGGCGCTGAGCTGGGAAATCTGGTCGGGAGTCAGGCTGGCGATGTCGGTCATGAGCGTTCCATGCAGGAAGCGCTAAAGACCGGCCTCGACTGCCCGATAAGCCTATGAGGCGGGCTGTGCCGGGAAAGCCGGAAAAGACGGGTCTTTTCGACCTTTTGTTAAGCAGCTTGTCGCCGAGGTGTCCGCCGCATTGCGGCGCCCGGGTCAGGCCAGCACCAGATCCAGCAGGCCCGAGCGGCCCCAGGCCTCGGCTTCTTCCTTCAGCAGGAAGCGTGTGCGGGCGTGGGCATCCGACCAGCTCTTGGGGCAGCGCAGCGTCAGCTGCCGGCCGCTGCGCTCCAGCTTGGGCGAGCCGCTGACCGGCGTGCGTGCGTGGCACAGGATGACGGCCAGGCGCAGCGCGACGATCTGGTCCAGCAACTGCGCGTCGGCCAGCTGGGACTCCAGCTTGCGCAGGCCGCCGCGCTGGCCCAGCGCCAGTGCGGCCAGGCGCTGCAGCTGGTTGGTGGAGAAGCCTGGTGCGTCGACGTGGCCGATCAGGTAGGCGCTGTGGCGGTGGTGGTCGTGGTGCGACACCAGCATGCCGATCTCGTGCAGCGCGGCGGCCCAGCGCAGCTCGCGCAGCAGCTCGGGCGCGGGCTTGTCCCCGAGCTGGCGGTACAGCTTCTCGGCCTGGGCGGCGACGCGGTCGGCCTGTGCCGAGTCGACGCCGAAGCGCTCCTGCAGCTCGGCGACCGATGCGCCGCGCGGGTCGCGTGCACCGCTGGGCTGCAGGCGCTCGGCCAGGTCGAAGATGACGCCCTGGCGCAGCGCGCCCTTGGTGGGCAGCAGCTGGTCGATGCCGAACTGCGTCAGCAGCGTGTACAGGATGCACAGGCCGCCGGCCACGACCGGGCGGCGGTCTTCCTTCAGGCCGGGCAGCTGCAGCTTGTCCTGCGAGCCGGCAGCGATGCACTGTTCGATGCACCAGCGCAGCGCGTCCTGCGTGATGCGGCCGTCGGTCCGGCCGCTGGCGGCGAGGATCTGCGACACGGCGCCCACGGTGCCCGACGATCCCAGCGCCTCCTGCCACAGCTCGGGGCGGAACAGCGTCAGCGCCTCCTCCAGCTCGGCGCCGGCGGCGACCTGTGCGGCGCGGAAGGATTCCTCCGTGTAGCGGCCATCGCCGAAGAAGCGCAGCGACAGGCCCACGCTGCCGACGCCGAACGACTCGGCCAGCACCGGCTTGCGGCCCTTGCCCAGGATCATCTCGGTGGAACGGCCGCCGATGTCGATGACCAGACGCGGCTTCTCGGACGGCTGCAGCCGCGCGACGCCGGCAAAGATCAGGCGGGCCTCCTCGCGGCCGGCGATGACCTCGATGGGATGACCCAGCACGGCCTGCGCGCGCGCCAGGAAGGCGTTGCGGTTGCGTGCCTCGCGCAGCGTCTGCGTCGCGACGGCGCGGACGCGCTCGGGTGCGATGCCGACGAGCTGCGCGCCGAAGCCCTTCAGGCAGGCGAGGCCGCGCTCGATGGCGGCCTCGGTCAGCATGCCGTTGGCGTCCAGGCCGGCCCCCAGGCGCACGCTCTCCTTGGTGTAGCTGACGCGCTGGTAGCGGTCGCCCGAGAGGTGCGCCAGCTCCAGCCGGAAGCTGTTCGAGCCGATGTCGATGGAGGCCCAGATCGGGTTGCTGGCTTGGGGGCGTGTCGTCATGGCGGGCGATTGTCCGGGCAAAATTTGACGCCCCTTCGTAACCGGGAACCCCCATGATGAAAGAAGAAATCGACAGCCTCGTGCCCGGGCGCGATTTCAGCCGCCGCGACTTCGTGCAGACGACGGTGGGCAGCGGCTTCGCGGCTGCCGTGCTGCCGGTGGCGGCGCAGACGGTCACGACCGACAGCGTGGGCCTGGAGGCCGGCAGCGTCAGCATCCCGGTGGGCGACTTCAGGATGCCCGCCTACCGCGCCCAGCCGGCCGGCAGGAAGGACCTGCCGGTCATCCTCGTGGCCAGCGAGATCTTCGGCGTGCACGAGCACATCGCCGACGTCTGCCGCCGCTTCGCCAAGCTGGGCTATCTCGCCATCGCACCGGAGCTGTTCGTGCGCCACGGCAATGCCGGCGTCTACACGGACATCCCCAAGCTCATCGCCGAGGTCGTCGGCAAGGCGTCGGACGCGCAGGTCGACGGCGACCTGGATGCCACCGTCGCCTGGGCCGCGGCCAACGGCGGCGACGTCACCCGGCTGGGCATCACCGGCTTCTGCTGGGGCGGCCGCACGACGTGGTCGTATACCGCCCACAACCCCGGCGTGAAGGCCGCGGTGGCCTGGTACGGGCCGGTGGCGCGCCCCTACTTCGCCGGAGACAAGACGGTCATCGACAAGGCCGCCAGCATCAAGGCGCCGGTCCTGGGCCTGTACGGCGCGGCCGACACGGGCATCCCGGTCGATACGCTGACGCAGCTGGAAGCGGCGCTGAAGGCCGCCGGCAACACGGCGTGCGAGTTCATCGTCTACCCGGACACGCCGCACGCCTTCCACGCCGATTACCGGCCCAGCTACCGCAAGGCGGCGGCCGAGGACGGCTGGGCGAAGTGTGTTGCCTGGTTCAGGAAAAACGGGGTGGCTTGACGGATCGGCCCACCCCCTACGCGCTTCGCGCGCCCCCTTAGAGGGGGCACTGCCAACGGCCCGGCGAAGCCGGTTCCGCGGCAGTCGCTTGATGTGTCGGCGCGCTGACGCAGCGCCTTCCAGGACAATCCGTCACATGACCCTTCTCTACATCGTGCTCGCCACCTTCGCGGGCGGGCTGCTGTCGGTGCTCGTTGCCGCGAGCCTCACCGTCGGCGTGCTGACCCGCCTCGTGAAGAGCCTGGTCAGCCTGTCGGCCGGCATCCTGCTGGGTACCTCGCTGCTGAACGTGCTGCCCGAGGCCTTCGAGAGCCGCACGGCCCAGCCGCAGACGCTGTTCGCCGTGCTGCTGGCCGGCCTGCTGTTCTTCTGGCTGCTGGAGAAGGTGGAGCTGTACCGCCACACCCACCACCACGAGGACGACGGCCACCACCATCACCACCACTTCGACGCCGAGCAGGCCGGCCGCGGCGGCCTGACCGTGCTGGTGGGCGACAGCATCCACAACTTCTGCGACGGCGCCATCATCGCGGCGGCCTTCCTGGCCGACACCAAACTGGGCTTCGCGACGGCGCTGGCCATCGTGGCCCACGAGATTCCGCAGGAGGTGGGCGACTACATCGTGCTGCTGAACGCCGGCCTGAGCCGCGCCAAGGCGCTGCTGTTCAACGCGATCTCGGGCATGGCCTCCGTCGTCGGCGGCGTGCTGGGCTATTTCCTCATCGGCGGCTTCGAGGGCGCGCTTCCCTATCTGCTGGTGGCGGCGGCGAGCAGCTTCATCTACATCTCCGTGGCTGACCTGCTGCCCCAGTTGCAGCGGCGCCTGGCTTGGCGCGACACCTTCGCGCAGGTGGCCTGGCTGGGCGTGGGCCTGGGCGTGGCCTTCGCGGTGTCGCAGATGCTGCATGGCGCTCATTGACGCAGGGCTGCGCGGCGCGCTGATCGCGCTGTTGGCCCTCGTCATCGCTGCGCTGGTGCCGCACTGGCGCCACGCCCGGCACGCCGATCTCGTGCGCGTCAGCATCGCGCTGGCGGCTTCGCTGATCGTGCAGGCGCTGTCGGCCTCGCCGTGGGTGGAACACCAGCTGAGCTGCCAGCCGCAGGCGCCCGGCATCGGCATCTCGCTGGGCTCGGCCGTGCTGTTCTGGCTGTTCGCGCGCGCCGTGTTCGAGGACGGCTTCCGGCTGCGCGCCTGGCATGGCGGGTTGTGGGCCGCCGTCGCCGCGTTCGGCGCCACCGTTTGCCAGTGGGCGCCGTGGTGGCAGGGCTGGGTGCTGATGCGCGCCATCCCCGTCGTCTTTGCGCTGCTGGGCCTGGCGTCCGTCGTCGGGCCCTGGCGGGTGGACCTCATCGAGGCCCGGCGCCGGCTGCGCGGCGTCGTCGTGGGGGGCGGCTCGATCTACGCCGTCGCGATGGTGGTGATGCGCGTGCGCTCTGCTGACGGCAGCCTCAGCAGCGACGCGGCGCTGGGCGACGTGGCCATGCTGCTGACGCTGACGGCCGTCATCGCCGGCCGGCTGCTGGCGCCGCGTGCCGAGGGGCTGTGGGGCGAGGCCGAGCCGCCCGCGTCACCGCCGCCGCCAGCGACCGATGCGCAGGATCAGCTGGTCGCCGCTGCGCTGGCGAAGCTGATGAGCGAGGGCCGCGGTTACGCGCGGGAGGGGCTGAGCCTGGCCGGCCTTGCCGAACAGCTGGGTACGCCCGAGTACCGGCTGCGCCGCGTCATCAACCAGGGCCTGGGCCACCGCAACTTCAATGCCTATGTGAACGGCCTGCGGCTGGCCGAGGCCAAGCGCCGCCTGGCCGACCCGGCCGAGCGTGCGCTGCCGGTGCTGAGCATCGCGCTGGACGTGGGCTTCGGTTCCATCGGCCCGTTCAACCGCGCCTTCAAGGCCGACACGGGCCTGACGCCCACCGAATTCCGCCAGAAAGCGCTGGCCGATTCTTGAAAAGGCGCGCCGAAACCTGCAATCGCGAGGTTTCGGCCAGACGCGGGGCCTGCGACCGCCGAGGCTGACGGCTTCTCAACCCCGAGGAGTCTCGCGATGTTCTTCAGAACCCTGCTGGCCGGCCTGGCCTTCAGCATCACGGCCCATGCCGCCACCGTCGGCACGCTGACGCTGCCCGCCGACGAGGATGGTGGCGCCGTCACGCTGTTCTATCCCACCGCCGCCGCCGGCCAGCCGGAGACGCGCGGCGATCTGCGGTTGCTGATCGCGCCCGACGCCGTGCCGGCGGCCGGCAATGGCCGGCTCATCGCCATCTCGCACGGTTCGGGCGGCGGGCCGTGGGTGCATTCGACGCTGGCGCAGGCGCTGGTCGACGCCGGCTTCACGGTCGCTGTGCCGCTGCACCGGGGCGACAACTGGACCGACCCGGCCCACCCCGGCCCCGAGAGCTGGAAGCTGCGTCCCGCCGAGATCAGCCATGCCATCGATCGCGTGGCGGCCGATCCGCGTTTCGCCGGGCTGAAGCTGGACCGCGTCGGCGGCTTCGGCATGTCGGCCGGCGGGCACACGATGCTGACGCTGGCGGGGGGCGCCTGGTCGCCCGAGCGCTTCCGCCAGCACTGCGAGCAGCACCTGGCCGATGACTTCAACGCCTGCGTGGGCCTGGCGACCGGGCTGACCGGAGGCTGGCTCGACGGCTTCAAGCTGTGGCTGGCGCGGCGTGTGCTGAGCTGGAAGTTCGGCGGCGACGACGCCCCGCAGACGCACACCGACCCACGCCTGGCTGCCATCGTCGCCGGCGTGCCGGCCGCGGCCGACTTCGACCTGGCGTCGCTGGTGCACCCGCGCGTGCCGCTGGGCCTCATCACCGCCCGCGACGACCGCTGGCTGTCGCCGCGCTTCCACAGCGAGCCGGTTCTGGCCGCCTGCCAGGGCTGCGAGCGGCTGGCCGATCTGCCCGGCGCGGGCCATGGTGCGCTGCTGGCGCCGCCGCCGCCGGCCGACCGGCTGGGCCACCTGGAGTGCTCGCTGCTGTGCGATCCGCCGGGCTTTGACCGGCCGGCGACGACGGCGCTGTGGGTGGGCCGCACGGTCGCGTTCTTCCAGCGTCACCTGCTGTCAGCCGGCACGGCGGAGCCTGAACTTGCGCAGCAGGCCTTGCCCGTCAAATAGCAGCACCAGTTCGGTCTCCGGTGTGTCGATGGCCGATGTGACGAGGCCCACCAGGGGCACGAAGTCCAGCGCGCGCGGCAGGCCGTCGCGGTAGACGTAGTGGACCGTGGTCCAGCCGCTGTCGAAGCGCAGCACCTTGCCGGCGCCCAGCAGCCGCTCGGCGTCGGCGAGCGTCGTCTGGCCGGGCCGCAGCAACTCGCTGGCCTCGGCGGGTTTCAGCGTCTGCACGCGGCCGTTGCCGACGGTGGTGCAGGCGGCCAGCGCGGCGCACAGCAGCAGGGAAAGCAGCTTGTTCATGGTGTCATCGCCTCCAGTTCGACGCGGGCATCGTTGGACCAGGACTTCCATTTGTCCGGCGGCAGCACGACGAAACGGTCGCGCAGCGCGAACGGCCAGTCCAGCAGCGCGAACATCAGGCTGCTCTGGCCCATCTCGCTGCCGTGCATCCAGCGGTAGGGCAGCTCGGCCCGGCGGGCGCCTTCGCGGATCTGCGCGGCGAACATGGGCCGGTCGGCGAAGAAGCCGTAGGCGACCAGGCTGCTCATGCAGATGTCCGTCACCGCCCGCGCCGCGTAGAAGGCCGGCGGCTTGATGCCGCGCATCAGCGCGCCGCCATAGAGGTCGGCGCGGCATTCCAGGCGCAGGTCGCCCAGCCGCCGCGTGTCGTCGGGCAGGCCGGGCGTGCGCACGTCCACGGCCCAGGCGAGGCGACCGGAAAGCAGGTGGCTGCGCACGATGGCGTCCGGCGGCAGCGCTCGCCACGCGGGCGGGATGGCGAAGCGGCCCAGCGCATCGATGGCGATAGGCTCGCGCGCGCTGCCGTGGCGCAGTTCCAGCGCGGGCACGTCCGCCAGGTCGCGGCGCGGCAGCACGCGGATGCGCAGCTCGGCTTGCGGTGCGAGCGTGGCGCGTTCGCGCTCGAACACGTCCAGCACCCGCAGCAGATCGGCCACGGTCTGTTGCTCGCGGCTGGCGGTGCTCTCGCCTTCGACCGTCACGGGAGGCAGCTCGGGAGGCGCGGCGTGGGCCGACAGCGCGGCGGCCAGCAGGAGCAGGGCGATCGTCCTCATGTCGTCGGCGGGAGTGCGCGTTCGATGGCGAGCAGCGTCTCGTTCAGCGCGGACAGCACCCACGCGCCGTCGTCGGCCTCGCTGTTGGTGAACGCGAAGCTGGCGCTGCGCCCCCGCGTGTCGACGACGAGCAGGCTGGAGAAGCCGCGGTCCGCGCCGTTGTGGACCAGCACGGCGCGGCCGTCGATGTCCGCCGCGATCCAGCCCAGCGCGTAGTCGCCGGCCTTGAGTGCCTGCAGGCGTTGCACGTAGCTGCTGGGCAGCGGCGTGACCTCGCCACGCAGCGCCCGCAGATGCCAGCGCACCCAGGTGGCGTAGCTGTCGGGGCTGATCGTGGTGCCCTGGCCGCTGGCGCGCAGCACGTCCAGCCAGGCGGCCGTGTCGGCGTCCTCCGGGGGCAGCGGCTTGAGCCCGCCCCGGGCGCCGACGTGGCCGACCGGGCGGTTGACGAAGGTCGCGTCGGCCAGCGTCCACGTCACCGTCATACCCAGCGGCTTCGCCAACTCCTGCTCGAACAGGTCGGCGAAGGCGCGGCCGGTGCGCGTCTCCAGCATCAGCGCGGCCAGCGCGTAGCCGGCGTTGGAGTAGACGAAGGTCTGCCCCGGCGTGACGCCCGTCGGCGGGTCCTGTGCCAGCAGCCACGCGGCGAAGAAGCGCTCGCGGCCGAGCGGCGTCGCCGGCAGTGGGGCGGTCTGGGCGAGCAGGTAGGCCTGGAAGCGAGCGACATCGTCGACGCCGGTGAAGGCCGGCAGCCCGCCGCGGTGCGACAGCAGCTGCTCCAGCGTGATGCCGCGGTAGACGGGCTTCATCGCGGCCGCGAGATCCGGCAGCGCGTCGGCCAGGGTCGTCGCCCATCCGATGCGGCCCTGCTCGACGAGGCGGCCGGCCAGCGCCGACGTCATCGCCTTGGTCGTCGAGCCGATCATGAAGGCGTCGCCCGCCTGCACTTTGGGCGTGGCGCCGACCTGGCGCAGGCCGGCGAGCGCCTGCGTCGTGTCGGCGGCGCTCAGGTGCTCGATGGCCACGCCGGCCAGGCCGCTGACGATGGCGCCGTCGGCGGCCTGCTGCAGCCGGGCCTGGGCCTGCGGCTGGGGGCTGGATTCGGAGTTGCCGCCGCCGCAGGCGGTGAGGGCGGCGACGGTGGACAGAACGAGGGCGCGGAACAGCATCGCGAGGGCATCGGAGTGGAGACGCTCCGCATTCTTCGCAGCCGACCCCAAGGCCAGCCAAAGATCGTGTCAGCTGCCTTCAGTTGCCGTCAGCCAGCCGCTCGATCTCGCCGCGCACCTGCTTCAGCACCTCGTTGGCGAGTTTGGGGTCGGTCTTGACGATGCCGCGCGACAAGGCCATCGCGCCGATCAGCGCGGCCACGGCCAGCGTGGCCCTGGCGGGGTCGTCACCCATCACGGCCTGCAGTCCGTCGCGCAGCTCGGCGAAACCGGCCGTGTAGCTCTGGCTGACGGCCTCGCTTTGCCGGCCGGTGTCGCAGGCCGACGTGACGACCGGGCAGCCGGCCGCCTGGTCGTCGCGCACGCGGCGGCTCAGGTACTGGTCGAGGTAGGTGGACAGCGTCGGGGCCTTGCCGCTGCCGGCCTGGGTCGTCCAGTCGAAACCCTTGCGGAAGCTGTGCGCGAAGGCTTGCGCGGCGAGGTCCTGCTTGTCGGCGAAGTGCTTGTACAGCGCGCCATGCGTCAGGCCCGCAGCCTTGCAGATGTCGGCCACGCCGACGCCGTCGATGCCGTGCTGCTTGAACAGCCGGGCCGCCGCGTCCAGCAGCGCCTGGCGGTTCAGCTCGGACTGTTCCTTGGTCACTTTCATGGCCGGAGCTCCTGAACGCCGGAATGTTGCATGGTTTTGATTGTGACTGATACCATTGATTTATTGAAATCAATCGCAATCAAAATTGCGGAGGTGCCGTGATGCTCGCTACCCGTCTTGCCCAGTTCCTGCAGCGCCGCGGCATCCACTACGCCTGGGTGGTGGCCGCGCTGACCTTCCTGGCCATGCTGATCACGTCGGCCGCGCTGGGCCTGCCCGGCGCGTTGCTGCAACCGATGACGCAGGAGTTCGGCTGGAGCACGACGGAGCTGTCGTCCGTCTTCGCGACGCGCTTTGCGCTGTTCGGGCTGCTGGGGCCCTTCGCCGCCGTCGTGCTGCTGCGCTACGGCGTGCGCCACGTCGTCACGCTGGCCGCGCTGATCATCGGCGGCACGCTGCTGGCGGGCGCGTTCATGCACAACCTGGCCCAGGCCTTCGTGCTGTGGGGCGTGGTGCTGGGATTCGGCACGGGCATGACGGCCATGGTGCTGGGCGCCACGGTCGTGAACCGCTGGTTCGTGCAGCGCAAGGGTCTGGTGATGGGGCTGCTGGCGGGCAGCAGTGCCACGGGGCAGCTGATCTTCCTGCCGCTGGCGACCTGGCTGATCGAGACGCACGGCTGGCGCTTCGCGCTGATGCCCGTCATCGCCGCGACCGGCATCCTGGCCGTGCTCGTGATGCTGTTCGTGCGCAACTCGCCGGGCGACCTGGGCCTGCTGCCCTACGGCGCCACCGAGGCGCCGCCCGCCGGCGGCGCGCCCGTGCCGACGTGGAAGCTGCCGTTCGAGACGCTGGCCAGCGCCTCGCGCGTGCCGGCCTTCTGGGCGCTGGCCGCCAGCTTCTTCATCTGCGGCCTGAGCACCAACGGCCTGGTGCAGACGCACTTCATCTCGCTGTGCGGCGACCGCGGCCTGGGCCCGGTGCCGGCGGCGTCGGTGCTGGCCATGATGGGCGTGTTCGACCTCATCGGCACGACGCTGTCGGGCTGGCTGTCCGACCGCTTCGACAACCGCAAGCTGCTGTTCTGGTACTACGGCCTGCGCGGGCTGTCGCTGTTCTGGCTGCCGTACTCGGACTTCACGGTCGCGGGCCTGTCGACGTTCGCGATGTTCTACGGGCTGGACTGGATCGCCACCGTGCCGCCCACGGTCAAGCTGGCCGCCCAGGCCTTCGGGCCGGCGCGCGCAGGTCTGGTGTTCGGCTGGGTGTTCGCCTTCCATCAGCTCGGCGCGGCCGCGGCCGCGTTCGGCGCGGGCTTCACGCGCTCGGTCATGCTGTCGTACTCGCCGGCGCTGTTCGTGGCGGGTGCCGCCTGCCTGCTGGCGGCAGGCGTGGTGCTGGGCATGCGCAGCCCGGCTGCCAGCGCGGCGCCGGCCCGGGCCGGCTGACCACGATCGGCCCCGCGCGCGCAGTCGCGCGGCGGGGCCTTCGCCTTACAGGAGCCACGTCCCTGGTTCCTGGGGCCATTCGCCTCGTAAGGACGTAGCTCCTCGACGGACCAAGCCCAGCGCTTCCGGCATCGGACGTGGAAGCGCTTCGCATCCACCGGGCCCGGCCCATCGCCAATCGAGGAGCAACCATGAACCTGCGCAAATCCTTCATCGCCACCTTCATCAGCACGCTGGCAACGGCATTCGTCGGCGCCCCCGCCTTCGCGCACGACGACCACGACCGCGGCCCGGACCGGGCCACGCTGCTGGTGACCAGCACCAACAACGCGACGGCCAACAACATCGTCGTCTTCCGGCTCGACACCAACGGCGCGGCGTCGCTGTCGTACGTGACGTCGCTGGCCACCGGCGGTGCCGGCGGCGCCGGCGGCAATGCCGGGCTGGTGCAGTTCCACGACGACATCGGTGCCGTCGCCAACTACGGCTCGAACTCGGTGACGCAGCTGGTCCGCCAGGGCGACTTCGTGCATGTGGGCCGCAGCTTCGACCTCGCGTCGGGCTGCACCCGGCCGGTGTCCATCGCGCTGAAGCACGATCACCTTTACGTGGCGGGCGCCAATTGCGTGGAGTCGCACGACTGGCCGTCGGGCCGGCTGGACGGCACGGCGGTGTCGCTGCCCGATGCGTCGTCGGCCCAGGTCGTGGCCGGCCGCAGCTGGGCGGCCGTGACGATGAAGTCGGGCTCGGTCCTGCAACTGCCGCTGAACCGCGAGGGCAGGCTGGCCGGCACGGGCAGCGTGGTGGCCTTGCCCGCCGGTGCCAACGACACGCCGCTGGGCGCCGCCTTCTGGGGCGACCTGTTGGGCTTCAACCCGGCCCACAGCCCCAACAGCCTGGCCCTCGTCAGCCCGGCCCGCACGGTCTACCCGATCGCGGGCCCGACGCCGGCCTTCCCCAATGGCAATGCGCCCTGCTGGCTGGTCAAGGGTCCGGGCAACCTCTGGTATTCGGGCAACACGCCGGCCAAGGCGATCTCGATCTTCTTCAGCGACGGCGTCGGCGGCAGCTTCTACAAGTCGGTGCCACTGCCCGGCGCGCCGACCGACCTGACCGTCTCGCCGGACGGCAAGTGGCTGGCCGTCATCTACACCGCCGCGGACGGCGGCCACATTGGCGTGTACGCGCTCGACGCCTACGGCGACCTCACGCCCGCGGCCACGACGGGCGCCATCGGCGTGCCGAGCTTCAACGGCGTGGCGTTCAGCCAGTAAGCCGCGGCGGGCGCGGCTGCATCAACGCCGCTCGAATACGAAGGTGCAGCCGCGCCCGTCCAGCCCGTCCTGGATGCTGATGTGTCCGCCCAGCCGCAGGGCGGCGTGGCGCACGATGGCCAGGCCCAGGCCGGTGCCGCTGACGTCGCTGCCAGCCGGGCCACGCCAGAAGCGCTCGAAGGCCGCCTCGCGTTGCGCGGGCGGGATGCCCGGGCCGTCGTCGGCGACGCGCAGCGTCAGCGCTTCAGCGCCGCCCGCCAGCGTGACGACGACGCGGCCGCCCCTGGGCACGTACCTCAGCGCGTTGTCGACGAGGTTGTGCAGGACCGACTCGAAGGCGCCGCGGTCGAGCTGTGCGGGCAGGGCGGGCGGGGCGTCGAGCGACAGGTCCAGCCCCAGGTCCAGCGCCCGGGGCGCCATCTGGGCGAGCGCCTGCTCGACGAGCGCGGCCACGTCCAGCGGTTCTTCCGGCGCGGCACGACCCTCGTCCAGCGCGGCCAGCGTCAACAGCTGGCGGCTAAGGTGGGAGGCGCGGCGCAGTGCGGCGTCCAGCGCTCCGGCCGCCTGGCGGCGTTCGGCCTCGTCGGCCGCGTGGGCGAGCAGGTGGGCCTGGGCCGCGACGACCGCCATCGGCGTGCGCAGCTCGTGGGCGGCGTCCTGCACGAAGGCGCGTTCGCGCTGCAGCTGGGCGCGCAGCCGCGCGAGCAGTTCGTCGAAGGCGGCCACCAGCGGCCTGAGTTCATCGTGGCGCGGCGTGAAACCCAGTGGCGACAGGTCTTGCGCGTCACGGCGCGTGACGGTGTCGGCCAGCGTGGTCAGCGGCTTCATGCCGCGCCGCACGGCGATCCACAAAGGCAGCAGCACGACCGGGAAGGCCAGCAGCAGCGACGGCAACAGCTCGCGGCCCAGCCAGCCCAGCACCGTGGCGTCGCCGATGCGGGGCTCGGCCAGCGTCAGCCGCCAGGCGCCGCCGCGGGCGTGGGCCAGCCAGTGGGTGGCGGCCGTGGCCGTGGTGGCGCCGGGCGTGGCGAACACGGTGCGGCCGCCGGTGTCGTCGAGGCGGAACTCGACGTCGCCCGGCAGTTGACCGCCCGCGCGGCGCATGCCATTCAGCTCGTCCGCGCGGACCCGCACGACGAGCGCGGCATCCCGCGCGTCCGCCACGCGGGTCAGCGATGCGGCGATGCCGTCGGCCAGCAGTTGCACGCCGGGGTGCTCGCCCATCTCTCGCTTGAACTCGATGAAGTCCAGCGCCAGCAGCGCCGTGCCGGCCAGCGCGAAGGCCAGCAGCAGCGCGCCGAGCACGCGGCGCAGCAGCGTGGGGCGCCACAGCGGCTGCAGCAGCGCCCTCATGCCACGAGCTGATAGCCGATGCCGCGCACGGTGCGGATGCGCTCGGCGCCGATCTTCTTGCGCAGGTTGCTGACGTGCATCTCCAGCGTGGCGGCGTCGACGGGTTCCTCCAGCGGCGCCAGGCGCTGCGCGATGCGGCCCTTGGCGACGACGGCGCCGGGCTCGCGGGCCAGCTCGACGAGCAGCTGGAACTCGCGCCCCGTCAGCGTCAGCGGCTGGCCGGCGAGCCTTGCCGCATGCGCGCGGGGCTCGATGACGAGGTCACCGAACTGCCAGGCCTCGTGCGCCTGCCGCGCGCTGCGGCGCACCACGGCATGGATGCGAGAGACCAGCTCGGGGATGGCGAAGGGTTTGAGGATCACGTCGTCGGCGCCGCCGTCCAGGCCGGCGAGGCGGTCCTCCAGCGCGGTGCGGGCGGTGATGATGACGATGGGCGTGGCGGCGTCAGCGCGGCGCCAGCGGGCCAGCAGGTCGAACCCGGAACCGTCGGGCAGGCCGAGGTCCAGCAGCACGCAGTCGGCGGCCACGTCGCTCAGCTGCAGCGGCGCGTCCTGCGCACGGCGCAGCCACTCGCAGCTGAGGCCTTGCTGGCGAAATGCGGCCTGCAGGCTGCGGCCGAGGTCCAGGTCGTCTTCGATGAGCAGCAGGTGCATGTCAGCACCCGCTCGGCCGCCCGGAGGGTGCTGAAGCCCCCTCGGGGGGCGGCGAACGATGTGAGCGTGGGGGCCTGAGCATCCGGCGATTTTGGCCGGCCCAAGCTCAACGGCAGCTCAAGATCACTTGACGATCAGGACGGGCAGCTCGACGTGCGTCAGCACCTTCTGTGCCTCGCTGCCCAGCAGCAGCGCGGCGAAGCCCTTGCGGCCGTGCGAGGCCATGACGATGAGGTCCACGCCCTCGGCCTTGGCGTGGTCGATGATGGCTTCCCAGGCATGCAGGGCCTCGACGGTGTGGCCCTTGCAGGACAGGCCCTGCGCGGCCGCGGCGGCGGTGACGGCCTCGACGCGCTGGGTGGCGACGCGCAGTTGCGCGTCGATGAACTCCTGCGGCGGCACGGGCTGGATCTCGGAGACCGCGCTGTAGGGGAAGGGTTCCATGACGCTGAGCGTCAGCAGCTGCGCGCCGTGGATCTTGGCGAGCTGGATGGCCGTGTCCACCGCGTGCGCGGTGATGTCGGAGCCGTCCGTGGGAACGAGGATGCGCTTGAACATTCGGTCCTCCAATCGTTGGGGAGGACTCCAGTGTGGCCGATCAGCGTGTCAGCCGCTTGTCGGAGATCAAGCCGTTGTTCATCCCCTGGCGATCGGCCGCGCGGGGTCGGCCGACCATTCGCTCCACGAGCCTGGGTAGAGCACGCCATCGCCCAGGCCCGCGTGGGCCATGGCCAGCAGGTTGTGGCAGGCGGTGACGCCGGAGCCGCATTGGTGCACGACCGTGCCGGCGGCGAACGGCTGCAGCTCGGCGCGCAGCTGGGCGGCGGGCTTGAAGCGGCCATCGGCGCCGAGGTTGTCCTTGAAGAAGCGGTTGGCGGCGCCGGGGATGTGGCCGGCGGCCTTGTCCAGCGGTTCGACGTCACCGCGGAAGCGCTCCGCGGCGCGGGCGTCGACGAGGCGGACCTTGCCCAGCTGCTTCAGCAACGAGGCGGCATCGATGTGCTGGACGAGGGAGGCACCGGGTTGCCAGTCGGTCGGCGTGGCGGTGGGCACGGCGGTCGTGCGTTCGCCGTCCCAGCCGCCGTCGAGCACGGCGACCTCGGCATGGCCCAGCCAGCGCAGCATCCACCAGGCGCGCGCGGCGTACATGCCACCCTGCGAATCGACCGTGACGACCTGTCGGCCGGCGCGCAGGCCCAGGCGGCGCAGCAGCGCGGCGAAGGCTTCGCGCTCGGGCAGCGGGTGGCGGCCGTGGAAGCTGCCGTCGGCACCGGTCTTGGGGCCGGCGAGGTCACGGTCCAGGTGCAGGTAGAACGCGCCGGGGATGTGGCCCGCTGCGTAGGCGCGCTCGCCGGCTGACGTGTCGGCGAGGTCGAAGCTGCAGTCGAGGATCAGCGGGTCGGTCAGGTCGCGCAGCTGGGCGGGAGAGATCAGCGTCGTGTAGGTCATGACTCGTTGGGGTTGAACTGGCTGTCGCGGGGCGGTGGCGCGACCTTGGCGCGCAGCAGCGTCGCGATGAGGCCGGCGCCGATGATGAGCACCATGCCGACCGTGGCGGGCCAGGTCAGCGGGTCCTTGAACAGCAGCATGCCGTAGCCGAACGAGAAGACGATGCCCAGGTACTGCAGGCAGGCGTTCACGAGCGGCCGGCCGATGGCGTAGGCGCGGGTCAGGCAGACCTGGGCGGCCGTGGCGAGCAGCCCGACCGCCAGCAGCAGCGCGGCGCCACGCAGCGTGTGCGTCTGCAGGCCGCCTTCGGTGACCGCCGTGATGAGGCCGCCAGCGATCGCGCCGCCCATCGAGAAGTAGAAGACGACGCGCAGCTCGGGCTCGCCGGCGCGGCCCAGCGACGTCACCTGCAGGTAGGCCAGCGCGGCCAGCATGCCGGAGACGAGACCGGCCAGGCCATGCCAAAGCTGCTGCTGGTCCAGCGAGGGGCGCAGGATCAGCGCGACGCCGACAAAGCCCAGCAGCACCGACGCGATCAGCCGCCAGTCCAGCTTCTGCGCGCCCATCAGCACGCCGCCGCCGAGCAGGAACAGCGCCATCCAGACGGAGGACATGTAGTTCAGCGTCATGGCCGTGGCCAGCGGCAGCTTGCCGATGGCGTAGAACCACAGGCACAACGACGCGACGCCGGAGATGCTGCGCCACACGTGCATGCCCGGCACCTTGGTGGCCAGGCTCATGCCCTGGTGGCGGGTCAGCAGGGCCATCGAGGCCATGCCGACGAGGCCGCGGTACATGACGATCTCGCTGGCCGCGTACAGATCGCTGGCCAGCTTGACGCAGACGCCCATGGTGGCGAACAGCAGGGTCGCCAGGACCATGAGCAGCGGCGCCGGCATCAGAGGTCGGCGCCGATCTCGTTGCGGTACCACTCGTGGAAGTGCTGCATGCCGTCTTCCATCGGGCTCTGGTACGGGCCCACCTCGTTGTCGCCGCGCATCATCAAGGCCTTGCGGCCGGCGTCCATGCGCTCGCCGATCTCGTCATCCTCCACGCAGGTCTCCATGTAGGCCGCCTGGTGGGCCTCGACGAACTCGCGCTCGAAGGCGACGATTTCCTCGGGGTAGTAGAACTCGACGAGGTTCAGCGTCTTCTGCGGACCTTGCGGGTGCAGCGTCGAGACGACCAGCACGTGCGGGTACCACTCGACCATGATGTGCGGGTAGTAGGTCAGCCAGATCGCGCCGGCCTCGGGCGGGCGGCCTTCGCGGTACTTCAGCAACTGGTCGTGCCAGCGCTGGTAGACCGGCGAGCCGGGGCGCTCCAGCTCCTTGTGCACGCCGACGGTCTGCACCGAGTGATGCTTGCCGAACTCCCAGGCCAGGTCGTCGCAGGTGACGAAGCCGCCCAGGCCGGGGTGGAAGGGACCGACGTGATAGTCCTCGAGGTAGACCTCGATGAAGGTCTTCCAGTTGTAGTTGCACTCGTGGGCCTGGACCTTGTCGAGCACATAGCCTGAGAAGTCCAGCTGCGCGCGCGGGCCCAGCTTGGCGAGCTCCGCGGCGACGTCATGGCCGTTGTCCTCGAACAGCAGGCCGTTCCATTCCCGAAGCTTGTAGTTGTTCAGGTTCAGGCAGGGGTCGTGGTCGAAGTGCGGCGCGCCGATCAGCTCACCCTGGTGGGAGTAGGTCCATCGGTGCAGCGGGCAGACGATGTTGGACTTCGTGTTGCCGCGCCCACGCAGCATGACCGCCTGGCGGTGGCGGCAGACGTTGGAGATCAGCTCGATCCCCTGCTTGCCTTCAGCCGATCGCACCAGCGCCCGACCTTCGCCCTCCTGCGGCAGCGCGTAGTGGTCGCCCACCTCCGGCACGGCCAGTGCATGGCCGACATAGCGGGGCCCTCGCTGAAAGATGCTGGCCTGTTCACGCTGGAACAGATCGGGATCGAAATAGGCGCTCACCGGGAGCTGGGTCTGGCTGCGTTGTAGCGCCGAGACAGGAAGGCTCAGGTCGGACATGATCCAGGCGGGTCTTTCAGGCGGGGTAGGGGTGCTGCGTCCCTCCGGCGCATCTCGGGAATGCCGAGTCGGCCAGGTTGCTGTGGTGAAGGGGCGGATCGCGCCTGCGCGCGTCCAACTGGAAGCGGCGAACGCATGCGCTGCGCCGCGGAAGAGGGTCGGGATTCTAGCCAGGGCGTCGGATGGCGGCTACAGCAGGGCCTTCGTTACACGGGATGTCAAAACCCGCTGTCTACAATTGCTGTTTCGCGTTTTGAAATGACAAAGTCCTCCTCCCGCACCAAGGCTGCCGCGTCAGACGGCAGTGATCTCAGCTACGAGCAGGCGCTCGACGAGCTGGAGCGCCTGGTAGCGGCGATGGAGGGCCAGCAACTGCCGTTGGACCAGCTCCTGCAAAGCTATCAGCGCGGGGCCCATCTGCTGGCCCTTTGTCGCGGCCGCCTGCAGGCGGTGGAGCAGCAGGTCAGGTTGCTGGACGGGGCAGAGCTGAAAGCCTGGGAGGGCTCCTGAATCATGGATGCAAAGGACTTTGACCACTGGGTCGATACGTCCCTGGCTGCCTTCGAGGCAGCCATCGACAGCCTGGTGCCTGCGGGTGCGCCGGCCGGCCTCGGCGAGGCGATGCGCTATGCCGTGCTGGGCGGTGGCAAGCGGTTGCGCCCGCTGCTGGTGCTGGCGAGCTGTGCTGCCGTCAATGGCGACAGCTTCGCCGCCATGCGCGCGGCCTGCGCCGTCGAGCTGATCCACGCCTACTCGCTGGTGCACGACGACATGCCCTGCATGGACAACGACGTGCTGCGCCGTGGCAAGCCGACGACGCACGTGGCCTTCGGCGAGGCCCAGGCCATGCTGGCCGGCGACGCGATGCAGGCGCTGGCCTTCGACGTGCTGACGCCGGATACGGGCATCGCGCCGGCGCTGCAAGCCCGGCTGTGCGCGCTGCTGGCGCGCTCGTCCGGCTACGACGGCATGGCCGGCGGCCAGGCCATCGACCTCGCCAGCATCGGCAAGACGCTGGACGAACGCACGCTGCGCGACATGCACCGCCGCAAGACCGGCGTGCTGCTGCAGGCCAGTGTGATGATGGGTGCCGCCTGCGGCCCGGCGTCGGCGCAGGCCACGAAGTCGCTGTCCGACTACGGCGCGGCGCTGGGCCTGGCCTTCCAGGTCGTCGACGACATCCTCGACGTGACGCAGGATTCCCATGTGCTGGGCAAGACGGCCGGCAAGGACCAGGATGCCAACAAGCCGACCTACGTCAGTGTGCTGGGCCTGGAGCCCGCCCGGGCGCTGGCGCAGCAGCTGCGGGTCGAGGCCAAGGCGGCGCTGGCCGCGACCGGCCTGGCCGACGTCAGCCACCTCAGCCTCCTGGCCGACTCCGTCGTCGAACGCGTGAACTAACGAGAAGGTGCCGCCATGGACTACACGCTGCTGAACGGCATCGACAGCCCGGCCGACCTGCGCCGGCTCCCCCGCACGGAGCTGCAGAAGGTTGCCGACGAGTTGCGCGCCTATGTGCTGGAGAGCGTCTCCCAGACGGGGGGGCATCTCGGGTCCAACCTCGGCACCGTCGAGCTGACCGTGGCGCTGCACTACGTCTTCAACACGCCGGAAGACCGGCTGGTGTGGGACGTGGGCCACCAGACCTATCCGCACAAGGTGCTGACGGGCCGGCGCGACCGCATGGGCTCGCTGCGCCAACTGGGCGGCATCAGCGGCTTCCCGCGCCGCGACGAGAGCGTCTACGACACCTTCGGCACGGGCCATTCGTCGACGTCGATTTCCGCTGCCCACGGCATGGCCATGGCGGCCAAGCTCAAGGGCGAGAACCGCAAGGCCGTGGCCATCATCGGCGATGGCTCGATGACGGCGGGCATGGCCTTCGAGGCGCTGAACAACGCCGGCGTGGCTCACGGCGGCCTGCTGGGCGACGTGCTGGTCATCCTGAACGACAACGACATGTCGATCAGCCCGCCGGTGGGCGCGCTGAACAAGTACCTCGCGCGGCTGATGAGCGGCAGCATCTACACCGCCGCGCGCGAGGGTGCGAAGAGTGTGCTGAAGAACACGCCGCTGTACGAGTTCGCGCGCAAGTTCGAGGAGCACACCAAGGGCATGGTCGTGCCGGGCACGATCTTCGAGGAGTTCGGCTTCAACTACGTCGGCCCCATCGACGGCCACGACCTCGACTCCCTGGTGCCGACGCTGGAGAACCTGCGCGACAAGAAGGGCCCGCAGTTCCTGCACATCGTCACGAAGAAGGGTGCCGGCTACAAGCTGGCCGAGGCCGACCCGGTCAAGTACCACGCGGCCGCTGGCAAGTTCGACCCCGCCGTCGGCTTCGTCAAGCCGGCCACGCCGGGGAAGACCACCTTCACGCAGGTGTTCGGTGAGTGGCTGTGCGACATGGCCGAGGCCGACTCGCGCCTCGTCGGCATCACGCCGGCCATGCGCGAGGGCTCGGGCATGGTGGAGTTCCACAAGCGCTTCCCGCAGCGCTATCACGACGTGGGCATCGCCGAGCAGCACTCGGTCACGTTCGCCGCCGGCCTGGCCTGCGAGGGCATCAAGCCTGTCGTCGCGATCTACTCGACCTTCCTGCAGCGCGCCTACGACCAGCTGGTCCACGACGTGGCCATCCAGAACCTGCCGGTGCTGTTCGCACTGGACCGCGCCGGCCTCGTCGGCGCCGACGGTGCGACGCATGCCGGCAACTACGACATCGCCTACACGCGCTGCATCCCGAACATGGCCGTGCTGACGCCGGCCGACGAGGACGAATGCCGGCAGGCGCTGTACACCGGCTTCATGCACGACGGCCCGGTGACGGTGCGCTACCCGCGTGGCGCGGGCGCCGGCATCACGCCGGTCAAGCAGATGACAGCCCAGGCCTGGGGTAAGGGCGAGGTGCGCCGCGAAAGCCACAACAGCGGCCAGCGCATCGCCATTCTGGCCTTCGGCACGCTGCTCTACCCGGCGCTGGAGGTGGCGGAACGCCTGGACGCGACGGTCGCCAACATGCGTTTCGTCAAGCCGCTGGACGCCGAGCTCGTTGCCGAGCTGGCGCGCACGCATGACGCGCTGGTCACCGTCGAGGACGGCTGCGTGATGGGCGGCGCCGGCAGCGCCGTGGCCGAGGCGCTGAATGCCGCCGGCATCACCGTGCCGGTGCTGCAGCTGGGCCTGCCCGACGAGTTCGTCGAGCATGGCGACCCGGCCAAGCTGATGAGCCTGTGCGGCCTGGACGCCGCCGGCATCGAGGCCAGCATCGTCAAGCGCTTCGGCGCGAAGCCGACGGTGGTGCGCTCGACCGCAGCGCGCTGAGCAGGCTGTCCACCAGCGGCTGCGCTGGCCGGTGCAGCGGGATCAGCGCAAAGACGCGGTAGGGAATCGACATGGTCAGCGGCCGCGCGACGAGGCTGTTGCTCGCACAGGCGGCCGCCGTCAGCGGATTGACGACGGCGACACCCAGTCCGGCCCGCACCAGCTCGCAGACGGCCACGGCGCTGTGTGTCTGCACGCGCAGCCGCCGCTGCACGCCGGCCGCGGCGAAGCGCGCGTCGATCTCGCGCCGGTAGGGGTCGTCCTCGGCCAAGCTGATGAAGTCCTGCGCGTCGAAGTCCTTCAGCGCCAGCCGCTGGCGCGAGGCGAGTGCATGGCCGGCCGGCAGCACCACTACCTCGTCCGCCTCCAGCACCGCCTCCACGCGCACGCCCGGCAGCGGCGTCGCCTGTTCGGCGAGGCCGAGGTCGAAGCGCTGCTCACCCATCCAGGCGTCCAGCAGCGGCGGCTCGGCCGGCGTGATGGAGACGCGCGCCGCGGGGTGGCTTGCCAGCAGCGTGGCCAGCGCACCGGGCAGCAGCGCGTGGCTGAGGGCCGGCAGGCTCAGCACGCTGAGTTCCGTGTCCTCGGATTTGCCCAGGCCTTGAGCGCGCTCGATGACGCGGGCCAGGCCCTGGAAGCTGCGCTCGACCTCATCGAACAGCGCCCGCGCCCGCGCCGTCGCCTTGAGCCGCCCGCGTGCGCGCTCGAACAGCGCATAGCCCAGCAACTGTTCCAGCCGCGCGAGGTCGCGACTCAGCGTCGGCTGCGACGTGTGCAGCAGCGCCGCGGCGGCGGTGACGCTGCCGGCCGTCATGACGGCACGGAAGACCTCGATGTGGCGGTGCTGGATGTCCATATCAGGAATGGATTGTCCAACGACAAATTGCAATTTGATTGAATGGGTGGCAGGCAGCATGCTGCGAACCATGACCAAGCCCCTGCCCACCGCCCTCACGCCCACCCGCCTGCAAGCCCTCGCTGCCGAACACGGCACGCCGCTGTGGGTCTACGACGCCGCCACGATCCGCGCCCGCGCTGCGTCGCTGAAGCGCTTCGACGTCGTGCGCTTCGCGCAGAAGGCGTGCTCCAACATCCACATCCTCAAGCTGCTGCGCGAGGCCGGCGTGAAGGTGGATTCGGTGTCGCGCGGCGAGATCCTGCGTGCGCTGGCCGCGGGCTACCCTCCAGGCGGCGACGACATCGTCTTCACGGCCGACCTGCTGGACCACGCCACGCTGGCCACCGTCGTCGAGTACCGCATCCCCGTCAACGCCGGCTCCATCGACATGCTGCATCAGCTGGGGGCGGCGTCGCCCGGCCATCCGGTGTGGCTGCGCATCAACCCCGGCTTCGGCCATGGCCACAGCCACAAGACCAACACCGGCGGCGAGCACAGCAAGCATGGCATCTGGCACGCCGACCTCGGCGCGGCGCTGGCCGCCATCCGCCAGCACGGGCTCAAGCTGGTGGGCCTGCACATGCACATCGGCTCGGGCGTGGACTACGGCCACCTGGCCCAGGTCGGCCAGGCGATGGTCGGTCTTGTCAAGCAGACCGCCGAGGCTGGCCACGACCTGCATGCGATCTCGGCCGGTGGCGGCCTGTCGATTCCCTACCGCGAGGGCGATGCGGGCATCGACGTGGACCACTACTTCGGCCTCTGGGACGCGGCACGCCGTGAGGCCGAGGCGCTGGTGGGCCACGCGGTGACGCTGGAACTCGAGCCGGGCCGCTACCTCGTCGCCGAGAGCGCCGTGCTGCTGGCCGAGGTGCGTGCCGTCAAGAACGCTGGCGCCAATCGCTTTGTTCTCGTGGACGCCGGCTTCAACGAGTTGATGCGCCCGGCCATGTACGGCAGCTTCCACGCGATGACGCTGCTGCCGCAGGACGGTGCGTTGCGGTCGGTGCGGGAGACGGTCGTGGCCGGCCCGCTGTGCGAGTCCGGCGACGTGTTCACGCAAGCTGCAGGCGGCGAGGTGCTGACGCGCGCGCTGCCTGAGGCGAAGGTGGGCGACCTGCTGGTCATCCACGACGCCGGGGCCTACGGCGCGTCCATGTCCAGCAACTACAACAGCCGGCCGCTCGCCGCCGAGGTGCTGGTGGACGGCAACGTGGCCCGGCTGATCCGCCGGCGCCAGACGGTCGAGGAATTGTTGGCGCTCGAGAACTGACCACCCCAGGTCAATCCTGACGGGAGGCGCTCATTTCTCCGGAGATCATCCGGCCATGAAGCTCGTCCCGATCCAACAGGTAGGTGGTCACATCAAGTCTGGCGCACCGCTGCCGTTCGGCGTGCGCGACGCCGAAGGCAAGCTGCTGCTGGCCAAGGGGCAGATGGTGCCCACCGACCAGACGCGCGAGGCGCTGCTGAACCGCGGCGTGTTCGTCGACCTGGACGAACTGCGCGACGCCTCGGTACGCAGCCATGACAGCGGTGCCGGCATGGAGGACTTCTTTGCGCGCTGGGAAGCGTTGCAGACCCGGCTGGGCGTGTTGCTGCGTGCGCCGCAGGAGCCGCTCTTCCTGCCGCGCGTGAAGGAATGCGCCGCCCACCTGATCGGCTGGGCCGAGCGCTTCGCGGACCAACTGTTGTTCGTCGTGATCCAGCACGACCACGCGCGCCACGAGGTCTATGGCCTCGCGCACCTGCAGCACGCGGCGGCCGTCTGCGCGCTGCTGTCGCGCCGGCTGGGCTGGGCACCCGAGCGCCAGCGCAGCATCGTCGGGGCCGCGTTGACGATGAACCTGCCCATCATCGACCTGCAGGGGCGCCTGGCGTCACGCGGCGGCAAGCTGCTGCCGCCGCAGCGGGCGGCCATCAACCGCCACCCGGACGAGGCGGTCGTGCTGCTGCGCGAGGCGGGTCTGGACGACGCGGAATGGCTGTCGGCCGTGGCCCAGCATCACGAGCAACCCGGTGGCGGTGGCTATCCGTTGGGGCTCGGCGAGCCTTCCGAGGCGGCGCAGTTGCTGCGCATGGTCGACATCTTCCTGGCCAAGCTCGCCAGCCGCGGTGGGCGGCCGGGCCTGACCGCGCCGTTGGCGGCCAAGGCGCTCTACACCGGCAGCAACGGCCATGCGTTTGCGGCGCTGCTGGTCAAGGAGTTCGGCATCTATCCGCCCGGCACGCTGGTCAGGCTGGCCAGCGGGGAGGTGGCGGTGACGGTGCGTCGTGGCGCATCAGGCAGTACGCCTGTCGTCAGCGCGGTGATGAATCGACATGGAGATGCACTAGGCTCTCCAATACGGCGCGACACCTCGTTGGCAGAACATACCATCGCGGCCGTCGCCTCGGCGCAGATGCTGCGCGTGAAGCTCAGCCCGCATCAGCTCTATGACCGTCGCTACGAGGCGTGAGCATCCGGGCCGATAGGCTGAATCAATAGCTTCGATTTGATTAAAGTTTTCAACTGAAAACCAGTCTTCGATATAGTTCTTCCTATCCCATCACCCCACCCCCAACACGGAGCGTTCCATGTCCCTGATCAACACCCAAGTCCAGCCCTTCAAGACCGAAGCCTTCCACAACGGCAAGTTCATCACCGTCAGCGACGAGACGCTGAAGGGCAAGTGGTCCGTGCTGATCTTCATGCCGGCAGCCTTCACGTTCAACTGCCCGACCGAAGTCGAAGACGCGGCCGACAACTACGCCGAGTTCCAGAAGCTGGGCGCCGAGGTCTACATCGTCACGACCGACACGCACTTCTCGCACAAGGTGTGGCACGAGACCTCGCCGGCCGTCGGCAAGGCCAAGTTCCCGCTGGTGGGCGACCCGACCCACACGCTGACCAACGCCTTCGGCGTGCACATCCCCGAGGAAGGCCTGGCGCTGCGCGGCACCTTCGTCATCAACCCGGAAGGCCAGATCAAGACGGCCGAAGTGCACTCCAACGAGATCGCCCGTGACGTCAAGGAAACGCTGCGCAAGCTGAAGGCCGCCCAGTACACCGCCGCTCACCCGGGTGAAGTCTGCCCGGCCAAGTGGAACGATGGCGCCAAGACCATCGCTCCGAGCCTGGACCTGGTCGGCAAGATCTAACTTATGAACTTGCGGGTTGGACCTTGTCGCGCAGCGGCAAGCTCCGACCTCAACTGATCAAGATGCTGTTCGCAAGGGGCCCGGGAGGGCTCCTTCCTTCCGCAGAGCCTCACAGGTTCTGCTGAAAGGGCCTCCACCCCCGGGGACCCTTTCAGCAGTGGCCCGTCTCGCCACGCCTCACTGAAAGGAAGTCACCATGTTGGACGCCGCACTGAAGACCCAGCTCCAGGGCTATCTGGACCACGTCAAGGTCCCCTTCGAGATCATCGCCTCGCTGGACAACTCCGCATCCAGCGACGAGATGCGCGAGTTGCTCGAAGAGATCGCCGGCATGAACGACAAGATCTCGTTCCGTGCCGATGGCGTTGACACGCGCACGCCGTCCTTCCTGCTGCGCCGCACCGGTACCGAGCAATCGCTGCGCTTCGCCGCCATTCCGCTGGGCCATGAATTCACGTCGCTCGTGCTTGCGCTGCTGTGGACCGGCGGCCATCCGCCCAAGGTCGAGCAGGCACAGATCGACGCCGTGAAGGCGCTGGACGTCGACCTCGACTTCGAGATCTACATGAGCCTGACCTGCCACAACTGCCCAGACGTCGTGCAGGCACTGTCGCTCATGTCCATCGTCAACCCGCGCATCCGCACGACGGTCATCGACGGCGGCTTGTTCCAGGCGGAAGTCGAGGCGCGCGACATCATGGCCGTGCCCAGCGTCTACCTGAATGGCGAGCATTTCGTCTCGGGCCGCATCAGCCTGGAAGAATTGATCGCCAAGCTCGACACCGGCTCGGCCGCGCGTGACGCGAAGAAGCTTGACGCCGAGAAGCCCTACGACATGCTCATCATCGGTGGCGGCCCGGCCGGCGCTGCGGCAGCCGTCTATGCGGCGCGCAAGGGCATCCGCACCGGCGTTGCGGCCGAGCGCTTCGGCGGCCAGGTGAACGACACGCTGGGCATCGAGAACTACATCTCGGTGTCAGTGACGGACGGCCCCAAGTTCGCCGCGGCGCTGGAAGGCCATGTGAAGGACTACCAGGTCGACATCCACAACCTGCAGCGCGCCGAGAAGCTCATTCCTGCCGCGCAGCCGGGCGGCCTCGTCGAGGTGGAACTGGCGAATGGCGCCAAGCTCAAGGGCAAGACGGTCATCCTGTCGACCGGCGCGCGCTGGCGCAACGTCAACGTGCCCGGCGAGGCCGAGTACAAGAACAAGGGCGTGGCCTACTGCCCGCACTGCGACGGCCCGTTGTTCAAGGGCAAGCCGGTGGCGGTGATCGGCGGTGGCAACTCGGGCGTCGAGGCGGCCATCGATCTGGCCGGCATCGTGCGGCACGTGACGCTGATCGAGTTCGGCGCCGAGCTGCGGGCCGACGCGGTGCTGGTCAACAAGGCCAAGAGCCTGCCCAACGTCACCATCATCACGAACGCGCAGACCACCGAGTTCACCGGCAAAAACGGCAAGCTCGACGGCCTCAACTACACCGACCGTGTGACCGGCGAAGCCAAGCGCGTGGAGGTGGACGGCTGCTTCGTGCAGATCGGCCTGGTGCCCAACACCGAGTGGTTGCGTGGCACGCTGGAGCTCAGCAAGCACGGCGAGATCATCGTGGACGCCAAGGGCGCGACCTCGCTGCCCGGCGTGTTCGCCGCGGGCGACGTGACGACCGTGCCGTTCAAGCAGATCATCATCGCCGCCGGTGACGGCGCGAAGGCGGCTCTCGGCGCCTTCGACTACCTCATGCGCAGCTGAAGCGGTACGGCGCCGGGCCCGACCCGGCGCCTACACTGCCCGACAGCGCCCGCCAAGCGGCGCGTCAGGGAGCTTCCATGGAACTGGTCCTGCGGGTCCTGCAGGTCGCGCTGCTGCTGGCGCTGCTCGGACTGCTCTTCAGCGTCTTGCGGCACCAGCGCCGCACCAAGCGTGGTCAGGATGAACTGCTGCGTGAGCTGCAGCCAACGCTGGGAGCGCGGCGGTGGTTCCGGGTCAATGTGTCGCGCCCGGCGGCCTACCGGCGCGTCCTGAAGATGTTGCCCTTCGAAGGCAAGGGCCTGCTCATCGACGAGGGGGGACAGCTGCGGCTCTTGGCCGTGCTGCCGGGCAGCGGACGCCTGGAGCGGGTATGGCCCCTGCGGACGCAGGAGCTGCGCTGGGTGGGCAATGCCAGCCTGGGTGCCGGCAATCTGCACTGGTTGGCCCTGGGCCATGGGGAGGCTGGCGTGATGGTGTGCGCCGACACGGGGATGAATGCCCTGCAGTCCCGCGAAGCCACGGCCGACATCCTGCGTGCGCTGCTGCCTGGCGAGGCGTTGGTCGCCGCTGCGCTGACCGACTTCGCGCTGGAGAAGAACCGCACGGCGCTGGTCACCTGCGCCCTGTTCCTGGCGGTGCTCTGCCTGACCCTGCTGGACATGGCCCTGAGCGAGCATGAGCTGCTGTCGCCGCGCCACCTGTACCTGATCACCGCGGCGCTGGGCCTGTCCGGGCTACTGGCTTATCCGCTGATGGTGGCCCGGCGCGTGCCTGCCCGCGAGGCCATGGTGGTCAGCGGGCTGCTGGCCATCGCGCTGTGCGGCGGCCTCACCCGTGGTGCGTTGCGGTTGGACCAGTGGCTGGCCGGTAGCGCCGTCGCCACCGACTACAGGCTGGAAGGCCGCGCGAGGCTCGTGCCGGTGCAGCCGGGGCCGCCCGCCGTGTCGCTGCCGCAGGTGCGGGACTACTGGGACCAGTTCGACCCCGGTACCGTGCACACGTTGGACATCGTCCACGGCCCGCTGGGCCTGTGGCAGCTTGACCGCAGCCGCCTCAACGCTGCCACCCGCGATTGGTACCGGCGGGACGACGCAGCAACACCGCCCGCCACCACCGGTTCGTCGGCCGCCGGGCGCTGAGGCTCAGCGCAGCGTGTAGCCGCGCGCGTCCATGCAGGCGTCGACGGCGCGGTTGAAGACGCTGGTGTCGTTCATCGCGGACGGCTGTGTGGTCGCCCAGCGATTGCAGTCGCGGTGGTCGGCCTCCAGCTGGACGTTGCTCTGACCGTTGCGCGGGTAGATGACCGGTTCAGTGGCACGGCTGGGTGCGACGTAGGCAGGGGGCGGAGCGACATAGACCGGGGGCGGCGGCAGTGGGGCCGGCGGTGGCACATAGACCACGTCGGGCGCCCGGTCGGCTTCGTGGGCCAGCGCGATCAGCGGCAGCGCCACGGCCAGGCCAAATACCAGCCCGCCGAGGCCGATGCCGTCGTGATGGTGGTAGCGCGGCGGCTCGTAATAGCCACGCGGGCCGGCGCTGGCGGCACCCGTGGCGGCCACCAGCGCGGCAACGATCAGCGTACGGGCAAGAGTTTTCACGGCGGACTCACTGAGCGGTTGAATGCATTCATTTAACGCCTTCTGCCGCCCCCGGTTTACGCCGCCGCTTGTAAAGATCCGCGCTGTTACAGCCTCGGCTCATCGGGCTCGGGCGGGCGGACTTTGAACAAACGACGGTGTCGAGCCGCGTGGCATGCTCTTGAAAGGAGTGCTCAGAGCGGCCGGACCTGCAGCGCGCGGCGCGTCTGCCACAGGCCTTCGGCGCTGTAGACCGCCAGCGCGCTCCAGATGAAGCCGAAGGCGACCAGTCGTGTGGCACTCATCGGCTCTCTGAACAGGAACACGCCCAGCAGGAACTGCAGCGATGGCGACACGTACTGCACCAGGCCCAGCGTCGCCAGCGGGATGCGCCGCGCGCCGGCCGCGAACAGCAGCAGCGCGCCGGCCGTCACCGGGCCGGTGCCGACCAGCCAGGCCCAGTCCACCGCCGTCTGCCCGGCCAGGTCGCCCGCCTGCCACCAGAAGGCCAGCCCGGCGGCCGCCAGCGGCGCGAGGATCAGGGTCTCCAGCGTCAGCCCCTCGATGGCGCCCAGCGTGGCCGTCTTGCGCATCAGGCCGTAGAGGCCGAAGCTCAGGGCCAGCACCAGCGCGATCCACGGCAGCCGCCCGGCGGCAAACGTCAGCCACAGCACGCCGAAGGCCGCCAGCCCGACGGCCAGCCACTGCACCGGCCGGGGCCGCTCATGAAGCACGGCAAACCCCAGCGCCACGTTCACCAGCGGGTTGATGAAATAGCCCAGGCTGGCGTCGATGACATGGCCGTGGCCCACGGCCCAGACGTAGGCCAGCCAGTTGACGGCGATCAGCGCCGCCGACAGCGCAAAGCGCCGCCATGTCGCCGCGCTGACGCCGCGCAGCCACTTCAGGTGACCCGTCGCCAGCAGCACGACCACCACGAAAGCCAGCGACCACAGCGTGCGGTGGGCCACGATCTGCAGTGCCGGGATGGCCGCGATCTGGCGGAAGTAGAGCGGGAACAGCCCCCAGCTCAGGTAGGCGCCGAGGGCGAAGAAGACACCGGAATTCATCGGGGCATTCTCATTGAGGGTTATTCCGGGTGCTTCAGTCGGGGCATCGCCGTCGAATTCGGCCCGTCTCGTTCGTCGTCCAGCAATGAAACCCCCACGCTCGCTCCGTTCGCTGCTCCCCGAGGGGGCGCGTCAGTGGCTTCGGATGGCCGGGCGCCACTGACATGGCCCGCATCGAATTCACACCCCAGCTGCGCCGCTTCGTCGACACCCCCGTCATCGACACGCCGGCGACCGTGCTGCGAGCGGGCCTCGATGCCGCCTTCGACATCAACCCTCGGCTGCGCGGCTACATCCTCGACGACCAGGGCCACCTGCGGGTCAACGTCGTCGTCTTCATCGACGGCCGGCGCGTGCGCGATCTGCGCGGGCTGACTGATCCCCTCGGGCCCGACAGCCGGGTCCATGTCCTGCAAGCACTCTCGGGAGGCTGATGCCATGACTCGACAAGACCGCGCCTGGGCCGCGACCCGCAAAGGCCTCTTCGAACTGCGCCGCCGCGGCGGTGCCTGGCAGGTGGAGAGGCTCAGCTTCGTCGCCGACCCCGTCACGATGCTGCTGCCGCCCGACGACTCGGGCCGCATGCTGGCGGGGCTCAACCTGGGCCACTTCGGCGCCAAGCTGCACGCCAGCGACGACGCCGGCCAGACCTGGCGTGAAGTCACCGCGCCCAGCTTCCCGCCGCAGCCGGAGGGCGCCGAGGGCCCGGCGTGGAAGCTCGACCAGGTGTTCGCGCTGGAGCGCGCCGGCGACGCGATCTGGTGCGGCAGCGTGCCGGGTGGGCTGTTCGTCAGCCGCGACGGCGGCGAGTCCTGGCAGCTCGACGAGACGCTGTGGCGCGACCCGCGGCGCGAGCAGTGGATGGGCGGCGGTAACCCCGCGCCGGCGCTGCACTCCATCTGCCCGCACCCGACACGGCCGGACGAGCTGCTGGTCGGCGTGTCCTGCGGCGGCGCCTGGCGCACGACCGACGGCGGCGCCAGCTGGCATCTTCGTGCCAAGGGTATGCGCGCCGACTTCATGCCACCCGAGCTGGCCGGCGACGAGAACTCGCAGGACCCCCACCTCATCGCCCGCTGCCGCGACCAGCCCGACGTGCTCTGGTGCCAACACCACTGTGGCATCTTCCGCTCGGCCGACAACGGCGCCACGTGGGTCGAGACGCGAGCCCTGCCGTCCAGCTTCGGCTTCGCCGTCGCCGCGCATCCCGGCGACCCCGACACCGCCTGGTTCGCGCCGGCCGTCAAGGACGAGCGCCGCATCCCCGTCGACGCCGCGCTGTGCGTGACGCGCACGCGCGACGGCGGCAAGACCTTCGATGTCTTGCGCACGGGGCTGCCGCAGCAGCACTGCTACGACCTCATCTACCGCCACGGCCTGGCCGTGGATGACAGCGGCGAGCAGCTCGTCATGGGCTCCACGACCGGCGGCTTGTGGGCCAGCGGCGACGCGGGCGACAGCTGGCAGACCGTCTCCGCCCACCTGCCGCCCATCTACGCCGTCAAGTTCGGCTGACTTGTCCGCCGCAGGCCGAACTCCTAGCATGGCCGCACGACATCTTGAGGAGACGGGTCATGGACAGCGGCACTTGGGGTGAAGGTGGGGGCGCTCGTGAGAGCGCACGTCAGGCGTCCTGGCGCGAGGCGGACCGACTGATGCTGATGGGCCTGGCTCTGCACGTGCTGATCGCACTGGCGCTGGGGTTCTATTTCGACGGCATTGGACTGGCGATCGGTGTCAGCGTCGTCGTGGTCGGCGTGGCGGCGGCGGCCTACGCGACGGCGGGCGGCACGGCGCTGGCAGCGCACACGATGGCCGTCACGTCGATGGCCATGGTGGCGCTGCAGATCCAGCTCGCGCGCGGCATGCTGGAGTTCCATTTCGGCGTCTTCGTCACGCTGGCCTTCCTGCTGACCTACCGGCACTGGGCGCCCGTCATCACCGGCGCCGCGGCCATCGCAGTGCATCACGTGCTGTTCGACCGCCTGCAGGCCGGCGGCGTGGGCGTGTACTGCCTCACCGACCCGGGCTTCTCTCGTGTGCTCATCCACGCCGGCTACGTGGTAGGGCAGACGGCCTTCGAGGTGCTGATCGCGCTGCAGATGCACCGTCGCGCGGCCGAGCAGGCGGCGCTGGTCAACCTTGTCGAGCACCTGACGGCGCACGAGCGCATCAACCTCGACACGCGTCACGTCGAGCGCGCCGATGGCACGGCCGGACTGCTGCGCGGCGCGGTGGACCGCATCCATGGCGCCGTGCACCAGGTGCAGACGGCCGCCAAGAGCATCGACGGCGCCAGCGCCGAGATCGCGTCGGGCAACCAGGATCTGTCGGTGCGCACCGAGAAGATGGCGGCCAGCCTGCAGTCCACGGCGTCGTCGATGGACTCGCTGACGCTGGCCGTGCGCCAGACGGCTGACTCGGCCCGGCAGGCCCATGCGCTGGCCAGCGGCGCGGCAGACTCGGCCTCGCGCGGCTCTGGCGTCGTGCAACAGGTCGTGACGACGATGCAGGCCATCGACGCCAGCGCCGGACGCATCGCCGACATCACCGGGCTGATCGACTCCATCGCCTTCCAGACCAACATCCTCGCGCTGAACGCGGCCGTCGAGGCGGCGCGCGCGGGCGAGGAGGGGCGCGGCTTTGCCGTTGTCGCCTCCGAGGTGCGCAGCCTGGCGCAGCGCAGTGCCGACGCGGCGAAGGACATCAAGAGCCTCATCGCGCAGTCCACCGAGCAGGTGGCGGCCGGCTCGGGGCTGGTGGCGTCGGCGGGCGATGCCATGCGAGAGATCGCCGGCGCGGCCCAGCAGGTCGCCGAGCTGATTGGTGACATCGCGCGCTCGGCGTCGGAGCAGAGCGAGGGCATCGGCCGGGTCAACCAGGCCGTGGGCCAACTGGATCAGGTCACGCAGCAGAACGCGGCGCTGGTGGAACAGTCCGCCGCGGCGGCGGAAAGCCTGCGCGATCAGGCGCAGCGTCTGGCGGATGAGGTGAGCGTCTTCAACACCCGCGCGGCTTGATTGGACAGCCCCGTCCAGGCTTGCCTGCTGAACGCGTCAAGCCTGATCGGTCCCCCGAGGGAACGCCGATGCTTGCGGCATCGAGCCGCAAGCACATCGCCCGACGGGCCGGCTCGGGAGCGACCCAGCGCTCGGCCCTCAGAAGCAAGTCGTCAGTCTTCGCTGAGTTGCTTGCGGATGCGCGTCAGCTCGGCGCCGTCCAGCGTCGGTGCGGGGTAGCTCATCTTCAGCGCGCCGAGGTGCTCGACGATGACCTGCGACACGATGAGCCGCGCGTTGCGCTTGTCGTCCGCCGGCACCACGTACCAGGGCGCGTGCTCGCTGCTCGTGTGGCTCAGGGCCTCGCCGTAGGCCTTCATGTAGCCGGGCCAGTGCTCGCGCTCGGCGATGTCGTCGCGCGTGAACTTCCAGTTCTTGGCGGGGTCGTCCAGCCGCGCGAGGAAGCGCCGACGCTGCTCGTCGCGCGAGATGTGCAAGAAGAATTTGATGACGCGCGTGCCGTTGCGATGCAGGTGCTGCTCCAGGCCGTTGATGGAGGCGTAGCGCTCGTCCCAGAGCCGGGGCGGTTTCGCCGTGGTGGCGGGCAGCGATTGCGCCGCCAGGATCTCCGGGTGCACGCGCACGATCAGCACCTCCTCGTAGTAGGAGCGGTTGAAGATGCCGATGCGCCCGCGCTCGGGCAGGCACTGCGTCGTGCGCCACAGGAAGTCATGCTCCAGCTCCTGGGCGCTCGGGTGCTTGAAGCTGAAGACCTGGCAGCCCTGCGGGTTCACGCCCGACATGACGTGCTTGATGACGCCGTCCTTGCCCGCCGCGTCCATTGCCTGGAAGATCAGCAGCAGCGAGTAGCGGTTGTGCGCGTACAGCAGGTTCTGCAGCTCGGCGAGGCGGCCGACGTGGGCGGCCAGCTGCCGCTGGTAGTCGGCGTCGTCGCGGTACAGCGGCGCCACCGCGGTCGGCCAGTGCTTGAGCTTGACCTTCTGGCTTGGCGGCACGCGGCAGGCGGAGATGTCGATGGGCATGTCAGGGACCTGCGAGCTGTCGGAACCACAGACTAACGTCATGTGGCCCAGGTCGGTGTCAGACTCCGCCCTCCCAACACTCCGCTCCTTGTCGACGATGCTGCTGCGCGCCTCACTTCTGTCGCTGCTGGCCCTGGCCGGCCCGGCCGTCCACGCTGCCGATGACGACAAGCCGCCCGCCTACGAGCCGCGCGAGCACTACACGAAGTACGAGTACCGCATCCCGGTGCGTGACGGCAGGAAGCTCTTCACCGCCGTGTACGTCCCGAAGGACCAGAGCAGGCACTACCCCTTCCTGATGGTGCGCACTCCCTATGGTTGCGGCCCTTATGGCGTGGACCGCGGCGGCGTGCAGCATCTCGCGCCCAGTGAGGACTTCCTGAAGGCGGGCTACATCTTTGTCTGCCAGGACGTGCGCGGCCGCAATCAGTCCGAGGGCGAGTTCATCGAGATGACGCCGCACAAGCCCGTCAAGAAGACGCCCGCCGACGTCGACGAGAGCAGCGACACGCACGACTCCGTGCAGTGGCTGCTGGACCACGTGGCCGGCCACAACGGCCGCGTGGGCCTGTGGGGCATTTCCTATCCGGGCTTCTACACGTCGGCGTCCATCATCGATTCGCACCCGGCCATCAAGGCCGCGTCGCCGCAGGCGCCGGTGACGGACCTTTTCAAGGGTGACGACAGCTACCACGGCGGCGCCTTCATGCTGGCGGCCAACTTCGGCTTCTACACCGGCTTCAAGCCGCAGGCCACGCCGGTGCTGCCGCCCAAGCAGTGGCCGCAGTTCGACTGGGGCACGCTGGACGGCTACGAGTTCTACCTGCAGCAGGGCAACCTCGACGCGCTGTCGGCACGGATGGCGAAGGAGGGCGGCGCCAATCGCTACTTCGACGAACAGCTGGCCCACCCTGTCTACGACGAGTTCTGGCAGAGCCGCGCGATCACGCCGCACCTGAAGAACATCCACGCCGCTGTGCTGACCGTGGGTGGCTGGTTCGACGCCGAAGACCTCGCCGGCCCGCTGGCCACCTACCGCGCCATTGGCAGGCAGAGCCCTGCGACGGACAACCGCCTCGTCATGGGCCCGTGGGTGCATGGCGGCTGGGTCGGCGCGCCGGGCCGGCAGCTGGGTCGTGTGCAGTTCCAGCAACCCACGGCCGAGCAATTCCAGAAAGACGTGCTGCTACCGTTCTTCGAGCAATACCTGCGCGACGTGCAGCCCAAGGCGCCGATCGCGCGCGCCACGGTCTTCGAGACCGGCACCAACGTCTGGCGCCGCTACGACGCCTGGCCGCCCCGGGAGGCCAAGGCGCGCACGCTGTACTTCGCGCCCGGCGGCAGGCTCAGCTTCACGCCGCCGGCCGCCACGCAGCCGGAGTTCGACAGCTGGGTCAGCGACCCGAACAAGCCGGTGCCTTTCGTGGCCTACGCGTCGCTGGATGTGCCGCAGGAATACATGGTCAGCGACCAGCGCTTCGCCGCCACGCGACCCGATGTGCTGACCTTTCGCAGCGACGTGCTGGAAGACGACGTGACCGTCGCCGGCCCTGTCGTCGCGCGGCTGTTCGCGTCCACGTCGGGCACGGATGCCGACTGGGTCGTCAAGCTCATCGACGTCTACCCGCCCGAGCTGGAGGACGAGGCCGCCAAGAAGCGCAAGCCGCGCACGGAGGACGTCGAGCCGCAGGAGGCGCCGCTGGGCGGCTACCAGCAGCTGGTGCGCGGCGACCCGCTGCGCGGCCGCTACCGCCACAGCCTCGAGAAGCCGGAGGCGATGGTGCCCGGCCAGGTGGAGGAGCTGCGCGTGGCGCTGCAGGACGTGAACCACAGCTTCCGCCGCGGCCACCGCATCATGGTGCAGGTGCAGAGCAGCTGGTTCCCGCTCATCGACCGCAACCCGCAGACCTTCGTGCCCATCCGCAGCGCGAAGCCGCAGGACTTCCAGGCGGCAACGCAGAAGCTCTACCGCTGGCAGGGTCAGGCCTCGGGGCTGGAGCTGAAGGTCGTCGAGGCGCGCTGACGCCATCTCGGCGGCGGGCTATTCTTGGCGCGTGACCCGACGTTTGCTGAGCGTGCTGCTGCTGTCGATGCCGCTGCTGGCCGCAGCGGCTTGCGGCCGGCCGTGGCGCGTGCCGTTCGAGGACTGGCGGCCTTATTCCTTCATCGATGCCAAGGGTCACCACACAGGCCTCGAGGTCGAACTGCTGGCCACCCTGGCCCGCGAACTGGGCTGCTCCGTGGAGTATGTGCAGAACGTGCCGCGCAACCGGCGCCTGCCGATGCTGGCGACGGGGGAGCTGGATCTGCTGGTGGCGGCATCCCTCGACGGGCCATCACCCGAGATTGCCTGGTTCACGCGCCCCTACCGGCATGAGGAGTTCGCCGCCTTCGTGCGTGCGGGTGCCGCACCGGTGCCCGCGCCGCAGTCCCTCGACGACGTGCTGGAGGCCGGGCTGCACCTGCTGGCGCATCGTGGTCCCCGCATCGTGCCGCTGGTCGACCAGTTTGCCGCGCGTGGCCTGCTGACGCCCTTCGAGGACTACGCCAAGGGCGTGCGTCTGCTGGCGCTGGGCCGTGGTGATGTGCTGGTGGGCGATCACCTCGCGGTGCTGGACGCAGCTGCGGCCGCCGGTGTCAGCGTGGTGGAGCTGTCGCTGCCGGTGCGCCGCGACGTCGTCGCCTACAAGCTCAGCCGCAAGCGTTTCAGCGAGGCCGACGTGGTCCGCTTCAACGAGGCCATCCTGCGGCTGGACGCACAGGGGCAGTTGCAGCGCATCCGCGCCCGCTGGCTGCCCGCCGGGGCCCGCTGACGCGGGCGGTCAGTGCCGCGGCACGACGAGGATCTTGCCGTCGCGCTCGCCCGTTGCCGCGGCGGCGACGGCGTCCTGAATCTGTTCCACCGCGTAGGTCGCGTGGATGCGCGCCTTCAGCCGGCCGCCGGCGATGAGCTTCGTCAGCTCGCCGTACAGCGCCTGCTGCGCATCGCGCGGGGCGATGCGGAACCACTTGGCCAGCCAGAAGCCGCGCAAGGTCAGGTCGTTGAAGACGAAGGATTGCGGCGACACGACGCAGGGCTCGCCGCTCATCAGCCCGTAGTTGACGACGGTGCCGCCCTCGGCCACGCAGCTGGCCAGCCGGTTGGTGGCCTTGCCGCCGACAGCGTCGATGCCCAGGCGGATGGGGGCGCCTGACACGGCGTCCTTCACGCGCGAGGCGAGGTCGTCGCCATCCACCAGCACGATGTCACCACCATCGGCTTTCACGGCCGCTGCGGCGCCCTCGCGCCGCACGATGTTGACGGTGCGCAAGCCGCGCAGCCGCGCCAACTGCGTCAGGTAGCCGCCGACGCCGGAGTTGGCGACGTTCTGGATGACCCAGTCGCCGGGCTGCAGCGTGACGAACTCCGACAGCATCAGCGACGCGGTGGCGGGGTTCACGGTCAGCATGGACAGCTGTTGCGCGTCCGCCCCGGGCGGCAGCGGTACGAGGCGCTTGGCGTCGGCGATCAGGTGGCTGGCCCAGGTGCCGCTGCCGGCGGGCAGCAGCACGGTCTGGCCGGCAGCGAGGTGGCTCATGCCCTCGCCGACAGCGACGATGCGGCCCACGCCCTCGCTGCCGCCCACCGCGGGAAGGGGCGGCAGGATGCCGTAGCCGCCGGTCAGCATCAGCACGTCCGACGGATTGATGGGCGCGGCCAGCACGGCCACCAGCGCCTGGCCGGCGGCGGGAGACGGCGGCTCGAAGGGCACGGCCCGGATGACGTCCTGCGGCACCGGGCCGCGTTGCTCGTACTGCGCCTTGATGCCTGTGATCGCCATGCCGGTCTCCTGTCGGTGTTGGAGCCGTGGATTCTCGGCATGGCGGGCCCGGCACCGCAACCTCAGTTGCGGCACCGGGGGGGCTTCACGCCATCACTTCGCCGGGCTGCGGGCCAGGTGCTGCGTGACGGTCTGCATCACCAGGCCGTCGACCATGGGCTGGCGCAGGCCGATCTCGCGCGAGCCGCTGGTGGCGGTGAACGACGGGATCTTGGCGTAGCCGCAGGTCTGGCCGTTGCCGTCGCGCTCGGCGGTGGCCTGCACGGTCAGGCTGGTGTCGCCCAGCGCCGCGACGCTGGTGTCCGCCTGCATGCGGCGGGCAATGCTGCCGTCGTAGCCAGTGCCGTACAGGTAGGCCGTACCCACTGGTGCTCCGTCGGCCGGCACGGTCCAGCTCAGTGCTGCGCTGTCGAGCGCCGCAGCCAGCGCGGTGTTGGTCGGCTTCACGTACTCCAGCGCGTTGGCCGTGGGTTCGGCCCAGGGCAGCTTGGCGGCGAAGGCGGCCGACACGGGCTTGGTGACGGCGCGCACGGCGAAGGTGTCGGCCGGCGTGCTGGAGCCGGCCTTGAACACCTCGAACACGTAGCGCGCGAGCAGCGGGATCGTCGAGAGGTCGACGCCCGGCGACGGCGCGATCATGTTGGACCTGGACGTGCTGGGCGTGCCGTCGGCATTGCGGCCGCGCCACTCGTTGTAGAAGTCCGTGCCGGTGTAGGCGCTGCCGTTCTGTGCGACGCCCAGCGTGTAGCGATTGCTCGTCGCGCTGGTGGGCAGGGGCATCACCGTCGTGCCGGCGGCCGGCGTGGTGGGCAGAGTGCCGTCGTTGGAGTAGGTCGCCAAGTAGTCGCCCGTGCCGCAGGACGATGAGCGCGCCAGCACGATGCCGTTCGCCGGCAGGCCGGGGCCCTTCACGCGCACGGCGTAGACGGCGGCGCCATTGGGCCCGCTCTGGTTGAACGTCAGGTGGATGCGTGGCGAGTAGGCGTTGAACCAGCCGACGTTCTTGCCGGCGTCCGGTCCGTTGGCCGGCGTGAACGGGTTGGTGCTGAGGTCGGTCGAGCGCGCCATGCGGATGCTGATGCCGGCGTCGTACTTGCGCTGGTTGCCTTCGAGGGCCCAGACGCCCGACAGCTTGTGCGCCGTGTCGACGTAGCTGCCGCCGCCCTTGGGGCTGCTGTAGGTGAAGCGCACGATGGCGGTGTCGTCGCCCGCGTCCGTCTTGAAGAAGCCGAGCACTTCCGGCCGGCCCATCACGGCGCCGTCGGGGATGACGTTGTGCAGCTGCTTGCCCCAGTACTGCAGCAGCGTGTAGCCGTTGTGCAGGTAGTTGGCCGTGAAGCCGCTGATCTTGGCGCAGTCGCCGAGAAAGGCGGTGGGCGCGCCGCTGGTGTCGGTGCTCACGCGCTGTGCGGCGGGCAGGGCCAGGCATTTGTTGACGCTGGCCACCCAGGGGTCGAAGGCGGTGATGCCGTCGGTGACCGTCGGTGCCGGCAGCGCGGCCGGGGCAGCGGCGGTCGCGTCCTTCACGGTGGCCACCGTGCTGCTGGCGGCGCCGTCAGCGCTGGTGGACGCGGACACGCCGACGATGCGCAGCGTGACGCCGCTCTGGTCGATGGTCAGCTTCACCATGTCCAGCAGCTTGTCGGCGCTGCTGGTGCCGTCCGCGGTGAAGGTGGCCGTCACGGGGTCGTAGCCGGTGGCACCCAGGGCCGTTGCGACGTCCTTGACGATGGTCTTGACCAGGTCCTGGGCCTTCTGCAGCCGGGCCGGGTCGAGGCTCTTGAGCTTGTCGGCGCTGGCGAACTCGCCCGGCGTGCTGCCGTCGCTGGACGCGAGGGACACGATGGCATCGGTCAGCTGCGTGACGTTGGCATGGCCGGTCGATCCGGCCGTGATGTCGCTGGCCAGCAGCGCGTGGTAGACCCGCACGGCGTCTCCCGAGGCGGCGGTGGCCGTCACGAGCAGGGGGGCCTTCAGTCCGGTGACATCGGCCTTGTAGCTGCCAGCGTCGCTGGCGGTGACCGTGACCGTCTTGCCGTTCACGTCGGTGATCGTCACCTTGGCCTGGGCCAGCGGTGCCCCGTAGGCGGCGGTGCCGTCGAGGTAGGTGCTCGTGCTCGCCGTCGATGTGGCGGGGGCGCTGCTGGTGGTGCTGGTGGTGCTGCCACCACCACCGCCGCCGCAAGCCGCCAGGGTGGCGGCTGCCACGGCGGCCAGAGTCATGCCATGTCGTTGAACATGCCGTTGAATCATCGCGATCTCTCCCTGAGATGAAGTTTTGTTGCGGACGCGATGCTAGGAGCGGCGGGTGACATGAAATCCCGTCGTTACCGCCGGGGCGTGCGCGCGATGTCACGCGCGCTCGACCGGTGCGGAGTCAGACAGTTAGCGGACAGCCTGGCTCGGGGGCGGCCTCCAGCCGCAGCGGCGCGCCGCTGACCGGATGCACCAGTTCGAGCCGCTGTGCGTGCAGCCACAGCCGGGCCTGCCCCAGGTGGGCCGCGACGGCGCGGTTCAGCGGGCCCTTGCCATGCGTGGCGTCGCCGAGGATGGGATGGGCGATGTGCTTCAGGTGGCGGCGGATCTGGTGTCGGCGACCCTGCAGCGGCTCGGCCTCCAGCAGCGCGACGCGCGTGGTCGCGAAACGCGGATCGGTGGCAACAGGCCACTCCCGCCGCTGCAGCACGCGCCAGCGCGTTTGCGCGTCCAGCATCGTCTGGCCCGCCGACGGCAGCTCCGGGTCGCGCGCCAGCGGGTGGTCCACGAGGCCTTCGTCTTCGGCCGGCCAGCCACGCACCAGCGCGAGGTAGCTTTTCGTCATGCGCCCCTGCTCGAACATCGCACCCAGCAACGATGCGATCTCCGCCGACAGCGCGAACAGCAGCACGCCCGATGTGCCGCGGTCCAGCCGATGCACGGGCCACACGGGCCGGCCCAACTGGTCGCGCAGCAACTGCAGCGCGGCTTCGTCCTCGTGCGCCGCGAGCTGCGTGCGGTGCACCAGCAGGCCTGGCGGCTTGTCGATGGCGACGAGGTGCTCGTCGACGTGCAGGACGGTCAGCGTCAAGAGAGGTCGCCGTCCACGTAGAACCACTCGCCGTGCTCACGCACGAAGCGGCTGACCTCGTGCAGCCGGTGTGCTCGCCCACCCAGCTTGCTGCGCGCGACGAACTCGACGGTGCCGTGGTCGGCGTCCTGCAGCGCGGTTTGCTTGACGTCGAGTCCCAGCCACTTCAGGCCGGGCTCGGGCGCGTCCAGCGACGCGGGGCGCGTGCTGGCGTGCCAACTGGCGAGCAGGTAGGGGCGCAGGTCCAGCACGAAGGCGGCATAGCGCGAGCGCATCAGCGCCTCGGGCGTCGGTGCTGCGAGCTTGCCACTGGCGGCGTGCTCGGCATGCCAGCGGCCGCAGCACGACGTGTAGGGCAGGGCGCTGCCGCAGGGACAGGGGAGCGAGGAAGTCATCGGGCTGAATAATGCCCGACACCGCGGTGAGACTTGGGTCAGCAGTTGATCTCACGCATTCAACCTGGCCGTCTCGAAATCATGCACCGACGAACCCTGTTGAGCGTTCCCCTTGTAGGCATCTGCCTGGCCGGCTGCGGCGCGCGCGAACGTCGGCAGGGCGAAGTCTTTGCGGCTTATCTGTGCACGCTCGCTGGTGTGCAGCCCTTTCCGGCGGCACTGCCGGATTGGGACCTGCCCAACGAGGCGTTCGAGCCGGCGCCGCGTTCGATTCATCGGTTGGTCGAGTCTCGCGTGGCAGCCGGGTGGCAGCGTTGGGGGTGGAAGAGCGCAGACGAGTTGAGAAAGACCCTGCCGGATGTCCAGCCAACGGCGGCGTTTGATCTGATGTCCCGCGTCGGCTCGACGGAGCCTGTCCACATCCCACCGGCCCTGCTGCCACCGGCCGTGAGCGTCGATTACGTCTCGCCGGCCGTTCTGAAGTCCATCTTCGACGGCACCGCGGACGGCTGGTCCAGGTTCCACGAAAGATTCCCTCGCGGCGGCCTGCTCACCGCGTTCTCGCCGGTCGGCTTCAGCGCCGATGGCAGCCAGGCCGTTTTCTACGCCGATGTGTCCTGCGGCTCGCTATGCGGCAGTGGCTACGGCGTGCTGATGCATCGGGTCAAGGCGGGTTGGCAGGTCGCCGATCACCGGCAGCTCTGGGTGAGCTGATCCGCACCAGTCGCTGCCGCCGATCAGGTCGGCTCCGTCGTCCACCTTGCCAGCTGCTGCAGCAGATCCGCCGCTCGCGCGTCGCCGGGCCTGAGCGCCTGGGCCGTCGCGATGCTGTTGCGCATCTCGGCCTCCAGCGCGGCCGAGCGGCCGTGTCGTTGCAGCACCGTCAGCGCAACGGCGGCGAAGTTCAGCAGCACGCGGGCGTTGCGCGGCATCGATGTCTTGGCGCTGCGCAGGCTCTCCAGCGCGGCTTGCGTGTCGCCCGCGGCCATCAGCTGCATGCCGTCCTTCATCGCGTTGGTGGCCTCGCGGCGCGCGGCGGCGACCAGCTCGCCGCCGGCAGCACCTTGGCCCAGGCGCTCGAAGCCGCCCTGCGTGCGCTTGAGCAGCCGCTCGTCGTCGTAGTGGTTGCGGGCCACGTGCTGCAGCAGCTGCGTGGCGGCGTCGGCCTGCTGGGACTCGATCAGCGTCTCGGCGATGCGGACTGCAGTGTCGGCCGCACCCGGCGAGCTCTCGTCCGCGCCCAGCGCCACCAGCTCGCCGGCCAGCTTCGCGGCGCCAGCCTTGTCGCCCTGCGCCTGCAGCGCGCGCACGGTCTCGGCCTTGCCCAGCAGCCGGGCGTCCTGGCTGTCGTAGCGCTGGCCCATCGTCGCGATCAGCTTCTGCGCCTCGCCGGGGTTGCCGGCCTCGGTGTGCAGCTTGGCCATGCCGAGGAAGGGTTCCAGGGCCTCCACGGCGCTGAACTCGGTCAGCTTGAGCGCGCGCGAGAAGGCCTTCGTCGCGAGGTCGTGCTGGCCCTGCGCCAGCGCCGCCACGCCCAGCGCCGACTGGCGGTGCGCGGAGTTGGGCGACAGGTTGACGGCGCGCTCCAGCACGGCGATCTGCTGCTGGCCCTGGCCTTGCGCCAACAGCACGCCGGCCAGCTCGTCGTAGGCCTCCAGGTACTGCGGGTGTTCGCGCACGGCGTCCTGCAGCAGCGCGAGTGCGCCGGCCAGGTCGCCGGCGTGCACGCGGGCCTGGGCCAGGCCCAGCTTGGCCCACGCGATGGGGCCGCGCTGCAGCACGCTCTCGTAGACGGCCTGGGCCTGGGGCCAGTCGTCCAGCTTCTGGTGCAGCTGAGCCTTCAGGCGCAGCACCTCGGACAGGCTCTTGGTGCCGGCGGCGATCTGTTCCTCGCAGAGCTGCAAGGCCTTCTTCCAGTCCTGCGCCTTCATCGCCGTAGCGATGCCGGCCAGCGCGGCCTTGCGCTCCACGAGCTTGAGCAGGCGTGTCTGCAGCAGGCTTTCGGTGATGGGCTTGAGCAGGTAGTCGTCCGGTGCCTCTTCGGCGGCGGCGGAGACCATGATGCTGGTCTTCTCGGCGGTGATCATCAGCCACACCGAGGCCGGGCCGATCCAGTTCTTGAGCCGGGCCTCTTCCAGCAGCTGCTGGCCGTTCTTGCCGGGGCCCAGGTTGTAGTCGCACATGACGACGCCGTAGCTCTTGGCGCTGAGCAGGGCGGTGGCCTCGCGGCCGTCCTTGGCGGTGTCGACCCGCGAGGCGCCGCAGCGCAGCAGCAGGCCCTTGAGCACGCTGCGCATGGCCTCGAAGTCTTCGATGAGCAGGAACTCGCTGCCGCGCAGCAGGTCCTCGGGGGCGGGGGGCTGGGGCTTCATGGCAGCTCGACGATGAAGTGGCCGCCGGCCAGGTCGTCGCCCGCCTTGCCGCCGTTTTCGAGCCGCGTGCTGCCGGTCTGCGCGCCGTGCTTGTGCATGCCGGCGGCCAGGCGGGAGAAGTACAGCCCGAGGCCCGTGCTGCCGGTGCGCGTGTCGATGCCCTGGCGCGACGGGAAGCCCTGTTCCAGCATGAAGGCGGGGAAGCCCTGGCCGTCGTCGGCAACCTCGATCTCCAGCCGGCCGTCGACCTCGCGCAGCGACAGCCGCACCGTCGTGCTCGCGTAACGCACGGCGTTGAACAGCGACTGCATGACGACGCTGCCGATCAGGTCGTGGTCGAAGATGCGGCCGTGCAGGCCGGGTTGCAGCTCGCACTGCAGCGTCAGGCCCTTGAGCTTGACGAGTGGCTGCACGCGGCCGACCAGTTCGGCGACGAACTCGTCCAGCGCCACCTCGGTCGGGTCGAAGGGATACATGCCTTCCTCGATCTTGAAGATGGCCATCAGCTGCACGAGGTTGCCGTTGACGCGCTGCGTCTCGTACAGCGCCTGGGCCGTGGACAGCGCCGCGGCGGAGGGGTGCTCGGCGTCCGTCTTGGACAGCTCGTGCAGCGCATCCTCCAGATACGCCGCGATCACGCTGACCGAGTTCTTCATGTCGTGGGCCGAGGCCGCCACGAAGGTGGAGATGTCCATCGCGCTCGCCTTTGTCGCTGCCCGCCCCGGTGGCGGCGCGGTTAGGACGACTTTACTTGCCCTGGCGGGCGCGACGCATGTCAGCGCGTGCGGGCGCGAGGGAAGGTGCGGATCAGCTCCTCCAGTGGCAGTGGCCGCCCCAGCAGAAAGCCCTGCCCGAAGCGGCAGCCGCAGGCGGCCAGCACGCCCAGCTGCGCCTGGCTCTCGATGCCCTCGGCGATGACCTCCAGCTGCAGGTGGTTGCCCAGGTTCACGATGGTCTGCGCGATGGCGCGGTCGCGGTCGCCGCTGGCGAGGTCGCGCACGAAGCTGCGGTCGATCTTCAGAGAGCTGATGGGCAGGCTCTTCAGCATGGCCAGCGACGAGTGGCCCATGCCGAAGTCGTCCAGCGAGATCTCGAAGCCGATCTCGCGCAGCTGGCGCATGACGCGCTTCACCTGCTCGGGCTGGCGCATCAGCATGCTCTCGGTCAGTTCCAGCACGACCTGCGAGGCCGGCACCGCCAGCTCGGCGGACATGGCCCGCAGCGTGTCGGGCAGCGCGCTGCTCGTGAACTCGGACGCGGCCATGTTGACGTGCACCTTCAGCGGCGCCAGCGCGCTGCCCTGCAGCGAGGCAAGGTCGCGCAGCGCCTGGCCCAGCACCCAGCGGCCGATGTCGATGATGAGGTCGCTCTGCTCGGCGATGGGGATGAAGACATCCGGCGGCACGACCTCGCCATCCGGCTTGCGCCAGCGGATCAATGCCTCCACGCCATGCAGCCCGCCCGACGCGATGTCGACGATGGGCTGGTAGGCCAGGTGCAGCTGGCCGGTCTGCAGCGCGTCGCGCAGCTCGGCCTCGATGGCCAGGCGCTGCGCCAGCCGCGCACGCTGCGCGGCCAGCGTGTCGGGGCTGCTGGTGGAGAACACGTTGCTGCCGTTGCGGCCGTTCTGCTTGACGCGGTACATGGCCGCGTCGGCGCTGCGCAGCAGCTCGGGGCCGGTCAGGCCGTTCTCCGGGAAGCGGCTGACGCCGATGCTGGCCGAGACGTTCAGCGCCACGTCCTCGTAGACGAAGGGCCGGTTCGCGGCGGCCAGCACGTTGTCCACCAGCGCGGCGAGGGCCCGTTCGTCGCCGCTGTCCGGCACCAGCACGGCGAACTCGTCGCCGCCCAGGCGGCCCACGCGGGCCGGCGGCGGCGCCAGGTCCAGCAGCCGCCGGGCGAAGCCCTGCAGCACCGCGTTGCCGGCCTCGTGGCCGAAAGCGTCGTTGATGGGCTTGAAGCGGTCCAGGTCGATGAACATCAGCGCGAAGCGCCCGCCCTGGCGCTGGCTGTGCGTGCAGTGGCGGTTGAGCTGGGCGTAGAAGTGGGCGCGGTTGTCCAGCTCGGTCATCTCGTCCACCTGGGCCAGGCGGTGGATGACGGCCTCGGTCTCCAGGCGCTGCGCGGTCTGCGCGATCAGCGCGCCGATGGTCGCCGAGACCTTGGGCAGCTGTGCATCGGGCTGGCGGGCCAGGCTGCTGTAGAACTCCAGCACGCCGGGGCGGTGGTGTTCGCCGTCGTCCGACGCGTAGGTGACCGGGAACACGTAGCCCGACCACAGGCCGCACATCTGTGCGCTGCCGCGGCGCAGGAAGCGCGCGTCGGTGCTCATGTCCTCGACCCATTCGGCCCGGCCGCTGGACCAGACGCGGCCCACCAGGCCCTCGCCCGGCGCCATGCCCAGCTCGGCGCTGACCTCGCTGAACTGCTCCAGGTCGCGGTCCGGCGGGTGCCAGAAGTGGCGGCAGCGCAGCTGGCCGTGCGCCGCGCCGCCCTCCTCCATGCTCCAGTAGGCACCCCAGTCCCAGCCGAGGTTGCGGCAGATGAGCTGGATGACGTTGGTGATGGCGTCTTCCAGCGTGTGGGTGCCGACGAGGTACTCGGTCAGCGCGTAGCCCAGGCGCTCGCGCACGGCGGCGTGGGTCAGGTCCGTGATGTCGTGCAGCAGGCCGCGGCGCCAGCGCGGGCGGGCCGGGTCCGGTGGCAGCGGCGTCACGCGCAGCCAGCGCATGCCACGCGCCAGGCCGATGACGCGGATGTCCAGCGGGCGCTCGCTCTGCACGCCGGTCCACAGGCGGATGAGCTCGGGGATGTCGTCCTCCACGACGTGGCCGAAGCAGGCGTAGAGGCTGTCCGCGGAGTCACCAGGCATCTCCAGGTACTCGGCGGCGACGGGGGACAGCAGGCTGTGGCCGGTCAGCGGGTCATGCCACCACTGGCCGAAACCGGCGGCACGTTCGAGCTCCGCCGGCAAGGCCGGGCCGGTGGCAGTTCGGTGGGACTCGGGCGGGGTGGGAACGGGAGGCGTGCGAAGTCCCTGGCGACTGGTCATGCGCGGGGACTGCGCAAGTCGCATGCCCGCGCCGGTGCCGAGTGGTGCCCCACAAGTGTGCCGCGTCGGGTGTCGTGGCGCACTGGGGTGGTGCATTGCGCCGCCTGGCGGTTCAGAGCGTCAACACCCAGGTTTCGTTGATGACGTCCTGGCCGAAGCCGTGGCCGGCTGCGCTGTGCACGAGGCGGTAGCCCTCGGCCGCGTAGAGCGCGCGCGCGGCGGTCAGTGCGCTTTGCGTCCACAGCTCGATGCGCTCGTAGCCGGCGGTGCGGGCGAAGTCGCTGCACTGGCGCACGAGGCGCTTGCCGACGCCGAGGCCGCGTGCGTGCGGCTCCAGCAGCAGCAGGCGCAGCTTGGCGATGCCGGGGCGGGGCTCGCCACTCGCCTCGTCACGCGCCTGCACGAGCATGACGCTGCCCAGCCGTTGCGGCCCGCGCGCGGCAATCCAGCAGGCTTCGCGGCCGGGCTGGAAGCGGTCGACGAAGTCGGCGCAGATGCGCGCAACCAGCGCCTCGAAGCGCTGGTCCAGCCCGTACTCCGCAGCGTAGACGGCGCCGTGACGCTCGACGATCCAGCCGAGGTCGCCGGGCAGGGGAGGACGCAGGTCGACGGCGGTGGCCGCGTCGGGCTCCAGCAGCGACTGGATGCGCGACATCGCGTCCAGCATCGCGTCGCGCTGCGGCACCGACAGCGGTGCCAGCATCGCCTCGGCGTTGGCCGTGCCCTGGCGATCCAGCGGCGCAAAGGCGCGCCTGCCGGCCGCGCTGAGCTTGAGCAGCGTCTGGCGGCCGTCGCTGGGATGGGCCTGGCTGGCCAGCAGGCCGCGGGCTTTGAGACCACGCAGCAGGCGGCTCATGTAGCCGGCGTCCAGCTGCAGGCTCTTGCTGAGCGCTGCCGCGCTGACCGGCGCATGGTGGGCCAGCTCCCACAGCACGCGGGCCTCGGGCAGCGTGAAGTCGCTGTCCGACAGCTTGGGCGCGAGCACACCAATGCGGCGCGTGTAGAAGCGGTTGAAGGCGCGGACGTCGAGGGCGGGGGAGGTCTCGGACATGGCCGGCATTGTTGGATTGATCGTTGCTTTTGGCAAGTATTTGGCTGGGGTGCGACGCGCTACGCTCGCGGCTCAGCACAGAGGGAGGCCGGCTTGGGCATCGTGGTGTATTGGCTGGAAGGCGAGGGCGAGGCCGCCGCGCCGATTTGCGAGTTCTTCGGCAGCAGGGAACTGACCCAGGCGTTGGCCTGCGCCGAGGACCGACGCCGGCAGGGGCATCGCCATGTCAGCATCTCCACCGAGCTGGAGGATCACGTCGGCCCGCCGGGCGTGTCGGCCGTCGAGGGCGGCAGGACGCCCGACGGCGAGGTCTACGAGTGGTCCAAGGCGGGGCGCGCCGGCAAGGTGCGCCGGCGTTGAGGCCAGCGCCCTTCGGACGGCTTCAGAACTTGTAGCCGAAGCCCGCCGTCAGCAGGTTGTCGGTCTTCTTCGTGCCCGCCGGCACGCGGTGCGCGTAGTGGCTGGACAGGCCGACGTTGAGCGTCCAGCCGCCGGCGATGCGCGTGGCCAGGCCGGCGTCGAGGGTGGCGCGGGCGCCGAGCTCGCCGCCGTCGGGGTAGTAGACGAAGCGCTGCTTCAGCGTGGTGGTCTCGCTGACCTTGTGGCTGGACTCCTCGCCGACCAGCACCTGGGCGCCGTTGGCCTGGCTGCCATCGGTGAAGCGGCTGTCGGTGTAGCCCAGGCCGCTGAACACGTCCCAGCTGTGGACGTCGTCCTTCAGCAGGTGGTAGCCCAGGCCGCCGTTGAGGCTGTAGCGGTCACGCACGCCGCCGGCCTTGTTGGTCTCGCCTTCCGCGCCGCCGAAGGCGAACCAGTCCGTGCCGAGGTTGAAGTCATAGCGGCCACCCACGCGCAGCAGGTCGGCCGTGGTGGTGTCGACGCCGGCGACCTTGTTGCGGCCGTAGTTGCCGACGCCGTAGAGGCTGATCTTGTCCTGGGCCGTCGCGCGGCTGCCGTCCGCGTTGGCGGCCAGCGTGCGGCTGCTGCTGTTGCCGCTGGCCAGCGTACCCGAGACGCTGAGGCCGCCGTGCCATTGGCCGTCGGGCGTGTCCTGGGCCAGCGTGGCCGGCGAAGTAAAGACGAGGGCGGCGGCGAGGGCGAGCGTGAGGCGAGTCATCAGGAGGGGGGTGATCAGGGAAAACCAGCAGTATCGCCACCAGCCCGGCACGATCCGCGGCGGGCGCCGGCGGGCTTGTCAGAGGGGGTTCCCTAAAATGCCGCGATGACATCCTTCCCTGTCGACGCCGCGGTCGACGCTGCTTCCAGCCCCCTCCTGCGCAACCTCAACCCCGAGCAACTGGCCGCCGTGACGGCGGCGCCAGAGCCCGCGCTGATCCTGGCCGGCGCCGGCTCCGGCAAGACCCGCGTGCTGACGACCCGCATCGCCTGGCTGCTGCAGACCGGCCAGGTCAGCCCCGGTGGCGTGATGGCCGTGACCTTCACGAACAAGGCCGCCAAGGAGATGCTGACGCGGCTGTCGACGATGCTGCCCTTCAACGTGCGCGGCATGTGGATCGGCACCTTCCACGGCCTGTGCAACCGCTTCCTGCGCGCGCACTGGAAGCTGGCGCACCTGCCGCAGGCCTTCCAGATCCTGGACGCGAGCGACACGACCTCGGCCGTCAAGCGCGTCATCAAGGCGATGAAGCTGGACGAGGAGCGTTTTGTCCCGAAGCAGGTGGGCTGGTTCATCGCCGGCTGCAAGGAAGACGGCCTGCGCCCCGGCGACGTGGACCAGCGAGATGAGCAGACGAAGAAGCTCGTCGAGATCTACGCCAACTACGAGGACCAGTGCCAGCGCGAAGGCGTCGTCGACTTCGCCGAGTTGATGCTGCGTTCCTACGAGCTGCTGCGCGACAACCCGGCCGTGCGCGAGCACTACCAGCACCGCTTTCGCCACATCCTCGTCGATGAGTTCCAGGACACGAACAAGCTGCAGTACGCGTGGCTGAAGATGTTCGCCCCGCCGGGCGCCGGCACCGGTCAGAGCCTGCTGGCCGTGGGCGACGACGACCAGAGCATCTACGCCTTCCGCGGCGCGCGCGTCGGCAACATGATCGACTTCGAGCGCGAGTACCGCGTGAAGAAGGTCATCAAGCTGGAGCAGAACTACCGCAGCTTCGGCCACATCCTGGACGCCGCCAACGAGCTCATCAGCCGCAACAGCCAGCGCCTGGGCAAGACGCTGCGCACCGACGCCGGCCAGGGCGACCCGATCCGCGTGCAGGAGGCGCCCAGCGACTTCGCCGAGGCACAGTGGTTGATCGAGGAGATCCAGCAGCTGCATCGCGGTGGCCTGGATCGCAAGGAGATCGCCATCCTGTACCGCAGCAACGCGCAGTCGCGGGTCATCGAGTCGGCGCTGTTCAACTCGGGCATCCCGTACCGCGTCTACGGCGGCCTGCGCTTCTTCGAGCGCGCCGAGGTGAAGCATGCGCTGGCCTATCTGCGGCTGCTGGAGAACGCGAACGACGACACCAGCTTCCTGCGCGTCGTGAACTTCCCGACGCGCGGCATCGGCGCCAAGACGCTGGAGAACCTGCAGGATGCCGCCAAGGCCACGGGCCGCAGCCTCTACCAGAGCGTCGGCGCCATCGCCGGCAAGGGTGGCGCCAACCTGCTGGCCTTCACCAACCTCATCGACTCGACGCGCAACCTTACGCAGGGCATGACGCTGCGCGAGATCATCGAGCAGGTGCTGGAGACGTCCGGCCTGCTGGACTTCTACCGCACCGACAAGGACGGTGCCGAGCGGCTGGAGAACCTGGACGAACTCGTCAACGCGGCCGAGGCCTTCGTCATGCAGGAGGGCTTCGGCAAGAACGCCGTGGGCCTGCCGGTGGACGAGGTGGCCCCTGGCCTTCAGACCGCGGGCACGCCGGGTGCGGTGCCCGATGCGGAGACGGGCGAGATCATGTCGCCGCTGGTGGCCTTTCTCACCCACGCTTCACTGGAGGCCGGCGACAACCAGGCCCAGGCCGGCCAGGACGCCGTGCAGCTGATGACGGTTCACTCCGCCAAGGGCCTGGAGTTCGATGCCGTGTTCATCACCGGCCTGGAGGAAGGCCTGTTCCCGCACGAGAACGCGATGTCCGACCACGACGGTCTGGAGGAAGAGCGCCGCCTGATGTATGTCGCCATCACGCGGGCACGCAAGAAGCTGTCGTTGAGCTTCTGCCAGACGCGCATGCTGCACGGCCAGACGCGCTATCACATCAAGAGCCGCTTCTTCGACGAGCTGCCCGAGGAGGCGTTGAAGTGGCTGACGCCGCGCAACCAGGGCTTCGGCTCGGGCTTTGCACGCGAGTACCAGCAGGCCTGGGACCGTGGTTCGGGCTTGAAGGGCATGGTGGGCGCCGGCAACGTGCAGAAGGCTGCCTGGGTGGAACCGCCCGTCCCGGCTAGCATGAAGCAGAAGGTGTCCGAGGAGCATGGCGGCCTGCGCGTCGGCAAGGGCGTGTTCCACACCAAGTTCGGCGAGGGCGTGCTGCTGACGCTGGAGGGCTCCGGCACGGATGCTCGGGCGCAAGTCAACTTCGGGCGCCACGGAACGAAGTGGCTGGCGCTCTCCGTCGCCAAGCTCACCCCGATTGATTGAGCGGGCCGAGCGCTGGGCCGCTCCCGAGCCGGCCCGGTAGGCGATGTGCTCGCGGCTCGATGCTGCGAGCATTGCCGTCCCCTCGGGGGCTGAGGCCGGATACGGCAAGTCCTGCGGACTTGGCGTGCCTGCCGAAGGGCAGCCGCTTCGTCGGCTGCGCGGTCTGCAAGACCGACCAGACTCGCTCGCGTTCAGCGACGCGAGGCTGGGCGAGGGCTGCACGCTCTAGCGGCCGACGATGACCACGTGGGCCTGGATCAACGTGTCGATGGCCCCGACGCCGAAGCGGTCGCCGATGGCTTGCGCCACGCGCGCGGTCAGCTCCGGCAGGCGGCCGGGCGCGCGGGCCTCGATCTCGCCGCGCAGCGGCGTGCCCTGGCAGTAGCCCAGCGCCGGGCCGGATGGCGATTCGGCGCAGGCGCGCAGCGGCAGCGTGACGATGTCGGCCTCGCGCTCGAAGCCGCCGGCGGCGAGGTCGGCGCGCAGTTGGCCGATGTCGTGATAGCCGTGCGGCGTGCGCGCCATGAAGCGCGGCGGGTCGTCCGGGAAGGCCTCGGCCAGCGCGGCGGTGACGGTGGCGGCCAGCTCGTTGCAGTCGATGTGGTCCCAGACGTTGAACAGGAAGAAGCCGCCGGGCTTGAGCACACGACGGATCTCGCCGTAGGCATGTGGCCTGTCGGGGAAGAACATCGCGCCGAACTGGCAGGCGACGAGGTCGAAGCTGGCGTCGGCGAAGGGCAGGTCCATCGCATCGGCCAGCCGCCATTCCACGGGGCGAGCCGTTTCCAGCGTCGCGGCCATGTCCAGCATGCCGGCGTTCAGGTCGCTGGCGATGAGGCTGCTGGCCGGTGGCAGGCCGGCCGCCAGGTGGCGGGTCAGCACGCCGGTGCCGGCGGCGATCTCGAGCACGGCGCCCGGCTGCAACGCAGCGGCGCGCGCCGCCAGATCCGCCGCGAACGGCTCGAAGATCAGCGGCACCATGTAGCGCTCGTAGAGCTGGGGGATGGAGCCCGTGAAGCCCCGGTCGGCGACGTCCATCGCCCGATTCTGAGCCAGTGCTAGGCTGGCCGGCGATTCCTTCGCAAATCCTTGCAAATCGCCATGACCCAACACCGCCCCTCACAGGCCGAGCTGACGGCCTTTCTGCAGGCAGAGTTTCCGCAAAACCGCTGCACGCTGGAGGAACTGGACGAGGTGGACGGCAGCGTGGTCGTGGCCCATCCGGTGGGCGAGTCGGAGCTGCGGCCGGGCGGCACGGTGTCGGGGCCGGTGATGATGACGCTGGCCGACGTGGCCCTGTACATCGCCATCCTGGCGCGCATCGGCATCGTGCCGCTGGCGGTGACGACCAACCTGGCCATCAATTTCCTGCGCAAGCCGCGTGCAGACCGGCGCGTCGTCGCGCGCTGCCGGCTGATGAAGCTGGGCCGCAGCCTGGCGGTCGGGGAGGTGTGGATCTTCTCGGAGGGCGAGGAGGAGCCCGTCGCCCACGCGACCGGCACCTATTCGATCCCCAAGGCCAGCTGACGCGAGGGCAACGGACTAATCGCTGAGCACGTCGTTCGGTGCACCGAACATGAAGCAGTCGACGAAGCTGAAATACAGCGAGGCGTAGAACACCGCCCACATCAGCATGCCCACCATCAGCATGACTACGGGCGCCGCCTGAATGAGGCCCAGGGCCGTGAACAGCAGCGTGACGATGCCGGACATCGTCATGAACGCCGCGAACCACAGCAGCCCGTTCAGCGCGAAGGCGGCCTTGTTGCGCCACAGGGCCAGCGTGCTGGAGAACAGCGCCTGGCCGACGCCCTGGCCGCCCCAGTGGATCAGCGCCGGCGCATGCCAGTAGGGAATGGACAGCAACGCCAGGCCGCCGAAGCGGACCAGCGCGCCGAACAGGATGCGCGAGTCGCCGGCGACCCGGGCGAAGTCCTCCGGCGTGCCGTTGTTCTTCATCAGGTCCAGCACGGCTTCCGTGGCCTCGCCATCGATGAGGTTGGCCACGAGCAGGATGAGCAGCGCGCTGAACGCAAAGCTGGCGCTGAGCACCAGCTGGTGGTTGCGGCGCTCGCGCGTCAGCTTCAGCGGCGCGAGGAACACGCCCGCCGTGGGCAGCTTCTTCTGCAGCACCAGGTGCGTGGCCAGCATGAAGCCCAGCGAGCACAGCGGGATGGCCATCAGCCCGAGCACCGGGCCGACGAAGGGCAGGACGCCCAGCAGCATGGAGCCGACCAGCGACAGCCCCATCAGGCCCATGAAGGCCAGCGGTGCGCGCTGGAAGACCTTGATGCCATGGCGAATCCACAGCCTGCCGTTGCGGGCCGGGACGTTCTGCAGATGCAGCTGCATCGTCATGTCTGCCCCTCGACCCGCGGGTACGCGGGCCGATCCCCCGAGGGGATTGCCGCTTGCTTGGGACGGCCCGGCGCCGCGCGGCTCATTCCGCGTCCTCCAGCGGCATCGCATGCCAGGGCCTGGCGATGCGTTCGCGCAGCACGCGCTCGAAGTGGCGCGGGTCGTGCGCCTTCAGCAGCGAGGCCTCGCGCGGCAGGTGCAGGTCATAGAGGCGCGACACCCAGAAGCGCAGTGCCGCGGCACGCAGCAGCGCGGGCAGCAGGCGGTGTTCGTCGCCGGACAGCGGCCGCACGCTCTCGTAGGCCGACACGAAGACGGCGGCGCGTTCGGTGATGAGGCGGCCGTCCGCCAGGTCGACGCACCAGTCGTTCAGGCACACGGCGAGGTCGAACAGAAAGGTGTCGACGCCCGCGAAATAGAAGTCGAAGAAGCCGGTCAGCCGCTCGCGGCCCGGGCCCTCGCCGGGCTCGAACATGACGTTGTCGCGGAACAGGTCGGCGTGGATGGGGCCGGTCGGCAGGCCGCGGTAGCGGGCCGATGCGGCCAGCTGCTCCTGGTAGGCCAGCTCGCTCGTGAGCAGCTCGGCCTGCGGCGCGTCCAGGAAGGGCAGCAGCTGCGGCACCACCTGCTGCCACCAGGCGAGGCCGCGCAGGTTGGGCTGGTGCAGCGGATAGTCGCGCCCGGCCAGGTGCATCTGCGCCAGCGTGGCGCCCACCTGCTGGCAGTGGAAGGCGTCCGGTGCCATCTGGTGGCCGCCGTGCAGGCGGTCGACGATGGCTGCCGGCTTGCCAGCCACCTCGAAGAGGATCTCGCCGGTTTTGTCGGCGTGCGGTTCGGGCACCAGCACGCCGCGCTGAGCAAGGTGCTGCATGAGGCGCAGGTAGAACGGCAGCTGTTCGGCCGTCAGGCGCTCGAACAGTGTCAGCACGTAGCGGTGCAGGTGGCCGTCGGCCTGCGTGCAGTCGACGAAGTAGTTGGTGTTCTCGATGCCGGCGCCAATGCCGCGCAGCGAGCTGAGCTGCCCCAGGTTGAGGTGGTCCAGCAGGGCTTGGGCCTGCGCGGGGCTGACTTCGGTGAAAACGGCCATGGAAAGGTCGGATGAGCGACCCGAGGGCCGCGCGGGATCAGAAGTTGAGGATGCGCCAGACCCGCGTGCCCGAGCCGCTCTTGCTCAGGCCCGAGCCGGTGCCGCCGGCGGACTCACGGCCCGCGTCGTTGACGACGATCTCGTAGTCAGGGGCCTTGGTCTTCTTGTTCTTGACCGTGACCTTCTTGGCTTCGCCGCGCACCTTGAGTTCCTCGATGCGCACCTGGTCGTCCTCGACCACGGTCCGCTCGACCTTGGGCTCGGGCGGCGGGTCGGCGAAGACGCGGCCACAGAGGGCAGCGAGCAGCAGGGGGACGGCAAGGCGACGCATGCTGCCGATTCTAGGTGGCGGGCTGGCCGAGAATCCCGCCCCATGAGTAAACCCATCCTGCTGCTGGTCGACGGCTCCAGCTACCTGTACCGCGCCTTCCACGCCATGCCCGACCTGCGCGGGCCGGAAGGGCAGCCGACGGGCGCCGTGCGCGGCATGATCGCCATGCTGAAGAAGCTGCAGAGCGACGTCGGCGCGGAGCACGCCGTCTGCGTGTTCGACGCGTCGGGCCCCACCTTCCGTGACGAGTGGTACCCCGAGTACAAGGCCCAGCGCGCGCCGATGCCGCCGGAGCTGCGCGCGCAGATCGAACCCATTCACGAGGTCGTCAAGCTGCTGGGCTGGCCCACGTTGACGGTGCCCGGCGTGGAGGCGGACGACGTCATCGGCACGCTGTGCAGCGTCGGTGCGGCGCAAGGCCACCGCGTCATCGTGTCGACAGGCGACAAGGACCTGTCGCAGCTGGTCAACCCCGACGTCGAGCTCATCAACACGATGAGCAACGAACGGCTGGACGAGGCCGGCGTGTTCGAGAAGTTCGGCGTGCCGCCCAACCGCATCATCGACTACCTGACGCTGATGGGCGATACGGTGGACAACGTGCCCGGCGTGACCGGCGTGGGCCCCAAGACGGCGGCGAAGTGGATCGCCGAGTACGGCTCGCTGGACGGCGTCATCGCCGCCGCGCCCACGGTGAAGGGCAAGGCCGGCGAAAACCTGCGCGCCGCGCTGGACTGGCTGCCGATGGGCCGCAAGCTCGTCACCGTGAAGCTGGACTGCGAACTGGCCGGACACGTGAAAGGCTGGCCGGCGCTGGACGAACTGGCTTTCCGGGAGCCGGACAAGGCGCCGCTGGCCGAGTTCTACACGCGCAACGGCTTCAAGGCCTGGCTGGAGGAGCTGACCGGTGCGGCGCCGGCACCCAAGGCCAAGGCGGCCGTGGCCAACCCCGGCCTGTTCGACGAGCCCGAGCCGCCGGCCGGCGCCGCGGATCTTGCACGGCAGTACGACACCATTCTCACGTTTGATCAGCTCGACGCGTGGATCGCCCGCCTGCGCGCCGCGCCGCTGTGCGCGCTGGACACCGAGACCGACTCGCTGGACCCGATGGCCGCGCACATCGTCGGCATCTCGTTTGCCGACAAGCCCGGCGAGGCCGCCTACATCCCGCTGCACCACAGCGGCCCGGACGCGCCCGAGCAGCTGCCCTTCGACGAAGTGCTGGCGCGGCTCAAGCCCTGGCTGGAGGACGAATCCGCCAAGAAGATCGGCCAGAACCTGAAGTACGACCGGCATGTCCTGCTGAACCACGGCATCCACCTGGCCGGCGTGCAGCACGACACGCTGCTGGAAAGCTACGTGCTCGAAGCCCACAAGACCCACAACCTCGAAGCGCTGGCCGAGCGCCACCTGGGCCGAAAGGGCCTGAGCTACGAAGACTTGTGCGGCAAGGGCGCGCACCAGATCCCGTTCGCGCAGGTGGCCGTCGACAAGGCGACGACCTACTCGGGCGAGGACTCCGAGATGTGCCTGCACCTGCACCAGGTGCTGTGGCCGCAGATCGAGGCGGAGGCCGGCCTGAAGCGCATATACGCCGACATCGAGATGCCGACGGCCGACCTGCTGGCGCGCATCGAGCGCCAGGGCGTGCTGATCGACCCCGACAAGCTCAAGCTGCAAAGCCACGAGATCGGCCAGCGCCTCGTGCTGCTGGAGCAGCAGTGCTATGACATCGCCGGCCAGCCCTTCAACATCGGCTCGCCGAAGCAGATCGGCGAGATCCTGTTCGGCAAGCTGGGCCTGCCGGTTGTCAAGAAGACCGCCACCGGCGCGCCGTCCACCGACGAAGAGGTGCTGACCGAGCTGGCCGCCGACTTCCCGCTGCCGGCCAAGATCCTCGAATACCGGGGGCTGTCCAAGCTCAAGAGCACCTACACCGACAAGCTGCCGCTGCAGATCAACGCCCACACTGGCCGTGTGCACACCAACTACGCGCAGGCGGTGGCGGTGACGGGGCGGCTCTCCAGCAACGAGCCCAACCTGCAGAACATCCCCATCCGCACGGCGGAAGGCCGCAAGGTGCGCGAGGCGTTCATCGCGCCCGAGGGCTGCAGAATCGTCAGCGCCGACTACTCGCAGATCGAGCTGCGCATCATGGCGCACATCAGCGAGGACCCGGGGTTGCTGAAGGCCTTCCAGGAAGGCCAGGACGTGCACAAGGCGACCGCCAGCGAGGTGTTCGGCGTGGCGCTGAACGAGGTGTCGAGCGAGCAGCGCCGCTACGCCAAGACCATCAACTTCGGCCTCATCTACGGCATGGGCGCCTTTGGCCTGGCCTCGGCGCTGGGCATCGAGCAGAAGGCGGCCAAGGATTACATCGACCGCTATTTCACCCGCTTCGCTGGCGTGAAGCGCTACATGGACGAGACCAAGGCGAGCGCGGCCGAGAAGGGCTTTGTGGAGACGCTGTTCGGGCGCCGCATCTACCTGCCGGAGATCCGCGGCGGCAACGGCCAGCGGCGCGCCGGTGCCGAGCGCCAGGCCATCAACGCGCCCATGCAGGGCACGGCGGCGGACCTCATCAAGCTGGCGATGCTGGCCGTGCAGGCCGAGCTGGAGCGGGCCGGCAAGCAGAGCAAGATCGTCATGCAGGTGCACGACGAACTGGTGTTCGAGGTGCCCGAGGCCGAGCTGGACTGGATGCGCACCGAGGTGCCGCGCTTGATGGCCGGCGTGGCCGAGCTCAAGGTGCCGCTGCTGGCCGAGGTGGGCGTGGGCAGCAACTGGGAAGAGGCCCATTGATTTCCCATTTTCCGTAAATTGGGCAAAATATCGGTATTCCGACAGACTAAGGTCGCCCATGTCCGCCGTCCTCGATCAAGCCATCGCCGATCAGCTGCCCAGCGTGTCGGCGACCGAACTCGTGGCTGGCATCCAGAAGGTCGGCCGCACCGTGGCCGCCCATGGCGCGGTACTCATCACCAAGCACGACCAGCCGGCCTTCGTGCTGATGTCGGTCGAGCGCTACCGTGAACTGCAGCGCGCTGCCGAGCCCGACCTTGGCACGTTGAACGCCGAATTCGACGCGTTGCTGGCCGGCATGCAGGGCCGGGGCGATGCGATGGCGGCAGCCTTCGCGATGGCGCCCGAAGCCATCGGCACAGCGGCGGTCAAGGCTGCCAAACCTCGCCGGAAGGCCGCCTGAGCCTTGCCGGCCCGGCTGTTCGTCCTCGCCGGTGTCAACGGCGCCGGCAAGAGCTCGCTGGGCGGCGCGGCCATTCAGGCCAGCGGCGCGGCGTTCTTCAACCCCGACGTCATCGCCGCGCGCTTGCGCGAGCAGCAGCCGCACCTGAGCGCCGAGCAGGCCAACGGCCTGGCCTGGACGCTGGGTCGCCGCGGCCTGGAGAAGGCGCTCGCCGACGGCCTGACCTACGCCTTGGAGACGACGCTGGGCGGCCACAGTATCACCAAGCTGCTGCTGGACGGCGCCCGCAACGGCGCCGAGGTGCACGTCTGGTTCGCGGGGCTGGCGACGCCGGAGCTGCACCTGAAGCGCATCGCCGCGCGCGTGGCGGCCGGCGGGCATGACATCCCGGCGGCCAAGGTGCGCGAGCGCTTCGACGCCAGCCGCGCCAATCTCGTCAAGCTGATGCCGCGCCTGGCCAGCCTGCGCGTCTACGACAACAGCATCGAGGCGGACCCGCGCGCCGGCCGCAAGCCCCAGCCGGTGCTGCTGCTGCAGATGCAGGCCGGCCGTGTCGTCACGCACGCGCCGCTGCGCAGCGTGCCTGCCTGGGCCAGGCCGCTGCTGGCCGCGGCCCTGCGTTGACTATCATCGGCCGTCACAGAGGGGGAGCTACAGAGATGAGGGTCTTGCTGGTCGACGCGTTTCCGATGGTGCGCGCGGCGCTCACCGGGCTGGTCGAGCAGCATTTCGCCGGCGCTCAGGTGCAGGGCGTCGACACCGTCGCCGCCGCGCGCGTCGCACTGGCCGAGGCCATGCCCCGCCTCGTGCTGCTGGACCTGCAGGTGGAGGGCGGCTTCGAGCTGCTACAGCAGATCCACCGCGAGCATCTGCTGCTGCCGGTCGTCGTCATCTCCGGCAGCGACGACACCGAGGACGCGCTGCAGGCGCTGGGCGCTGGCGCGATGGGTTACGTGCCCGAGCGCAGCGACCTGAACACGATGGTGCAGGCCCTGCAGCTGGTGCTGGCCGGCGGCACCTATGTGCCGCCGCTGAAGCCCTTGACCGATGACGAGCCCGCGCCGCCCGCCGTGCAGGCGCCGCAGGACTGGGACCACCTGCCGCTGACGCCGCGCCAGAAGCGTGTGCTGCAGCTGCTGACGCAGGGTTTGTCGAACAAGCTGATTGCGCGCGAACTGGGCGTCAGTGTCGACACGGTCAAGGACCACGTCGCTGCCGTGCTGAAGGCGCTGGGCGTCAGCTCCCGCACCCAGGCCGTGGTTGCAGCGACGCAGAAGGTTCGCGGCTAACCCAGCTGCCGGGCCTGCGCGAGGCGCGGGCTCAGTGGGTGTTGCGCCTGGAGTTCGGGCAGCAGGCGGCGCGCGATGGCGGCGGCGTCGGCCTCGCGGCCCAGCAACGCGAGTGCCTGGGCCTGCCGGAGTTCGATGTCTGCGCGCTCGGCCGCCGAAGCGAACGGCAGCGCCGGCAGCCCGGCCAGGCGGGCCAGCCAGCGCTGCGCGGCCGCCGGGTCGCCGGCGCGTGCCGCCGCGAGCGCGGCGACCGACAGCGCTGCCCGGTAGTTCTGGCTGGCGGTGCCCTGGGCGTTCTCGATCATCGTCACCAGCGCGACCGCCGTGTCACGCGCCGCGGCCGGCTCGTCCGCCGCCAGCTGGACCTCGGCCATCGCCTGCTCCATCTGCAGCCGCAGGCGCTTGGGCGTGTGACCGTCGGGCCAGTGCGCCAGCAGCGCCTCCAGCGGTCGGCGGGCGGCACCGGCACGCCCGTCCAGCGCGGCCGCCCTGGCGGCCAGCACGATCAGCACCTCGTTGTCGCGCACCGTGGCGGGCGACTTGAGCACTTCGTCACCCGGCAGTGCCAGGGTGCGCGACTTCTCCACGTCCCCCCGCAGCCAGGCTGCCTCGAACTCGCGCGCCCGCAGCAGCGAGTCGGTCGGTGGCGGCAGGCCAGCGGGGAGCCGCCTCAAGGCGTCGCGCTCGGCGGCGATCAGCGCCTCGGCGCGGCCTGGGTCGCGGCGTGAGACGGCCCCCATCAGCCGGCCGAACGCGCGCACGGCACTGCGGCTGTCGCGGCCGTTGCCATGCCGGTAGGCGGCGAGCGAGGCCTCCATCGCCGTCTCGGCCTCTGCCGCCCGACCGTTGGCCAGCAGCGCGTCGCCCAGTTGCCATGCCATCTGGCCGGCGGTGTCGTCGTCGATGTCGCCGTTGGCATTCAGCTCCACGCGCGCCTGCTGCAGCCGCTGCAGCGCCTGGGCGTCGTCGAAGCCGAGGTGGAACATGCCCAGCCGCAGCAGTGATTCGTAGCGCAGATGGTCCGCGGCGCCGTAGCGGATCGCGAGGTCGTCGGCCTGCGTCAGCACGCGCAAGGCCTCGTCGCGCTTGCCGCGGTTGGTCAGCAGCCCGCCGAGGTCGGCGGCCAGGGGGATGCGCTTCAGCTCGGTGTCGTGGTCGTGCGTGTCCGCCGCCCAGGCCACGCCCGCGCGCCGCATGGTCTCGCTCTCGTCCAGACGCCCCAGCTGGAACAGGGTGCGCCCGAGCGACGCGTAGGTGTTGATCACCTGTGCCGCCGGTGCCCCGTGGGCCTGCAGATGCGCCAGGTACTCCTTCCCGATGGCCAGCGACTCGGCGAAGCGGCGGTCATAGTTCAGCTGCACCATGACCGCCTCGAGCTGCGCGCCGCGATCATCGGGGCTGGCGGCCACGCGCGGCGCCAGTTCGTGCAGCTTGTCCACCAGCACCGATGTCACGGCGCCGGGCCGGGTCAGCGCCTGCGGCTCCTCGGCGGCCAGTACCGACAGCCGCGACAGCGTCTCGATGTAGAGCTCTTGCGTCGCCCGCTGGCGGCGCACCTCGGCGGAGGCGCGTTGCTGCTCCTCGCGGGCCTGGTGGGCCTGCCATGCGGCCAGCGCGCCACCGGTCAGCAGCGACACCGCAGCGGCGGCGCCCAGCGCCACGGCCAGCCGGTGCCGGCCGATGAACTTGGCCAGCTTGTACGCTCTGCCGTCCGGCCGGGCGAGCACCGGCTCGCCGCGCAGATGGCGTTGCAGGTCCTGCGCGAAGGCGTCCACGCTGGCGTAGCGTGCTGCCACGGCCTTCTTCAGCGCCTTGCCGAGTATGGCGTCGAGGTCGCCGCGCAGCGTCTTCCTCAGCGCCGGCGTGGCGGCGGTGTCGCTGGCGGCGGGCGGGTCGACGAGCGTGATGGCCTCCTCCAGCTCGGCCGCCGTGCCGCGCGTCAGCCGGTAGGGCTTGGCTCCCGCCAGCAGCTCGTAGGCCAGCACGCCCAGGCTGTAGACGTCGCTGGCGGTGCCCAGCGGCTCGCCGCGGATCTGCTCGGGGCTGGCGTAGTCGGGCGTCAGCGCGCGACCGGCGACTTCGGTCAGCGCCGTCGCGCCAGTCAGCCCGTCCTCCATCAGCTTCGCGACGCCGAAGTCGAGCAGCGTCACGCGGCCCTGGGCGTCCACGAGCACGTTGCCGGGCTTCAGGTCGCGATGCACCACCAGCCGTGCGTGCGCATGCGCGACCGCGGCCATGGCCTGCAGCAGCAGCCCGATCCGCTCGGCGGTGGCCAGCCCGTGGCGCCGGCAGTAGGCGTCGATCGGCTCACCGTCGACGTACTGCATCGCGATGAACGGCCGCCCCTGCGCGTCGGTGCCGGCGTCGTAGAGCCGGGCGATGTGTTCATGTTCCAGCCCCGCGAGAATCTCGCGCTCGCGTGCCAGCCGTTCGGCCAGCGACCGGCCCCAGGCCTGGCGGGGCAGCTTCAGGGCCACGCGCCGCGTGGCGACCCCGTCGCTGCGCTCGGCCAGCCACACCAGCCCCATGCCCCCGCGCCCCAGCTCGCGGATCAGCCGGTACGGCCCGACCTGCTCGCCCGCACGGGGCTCCGTCGCGTCGGCGCCGGCGGGCAGGCTGGGCAGCGTGTGCAGGAAGCGGTCGGCCTCCAGGTCTGCCGCGGTTTTCAGCAGGTCATGGAGGGCCTCGCGGTGCTGGGCCGCCTCGCCACTGAGCCCGTCCAGCCACGTGCCGCGGGCCTGAGGCGGCAGCGCCAGGGCCTGGTCCAGCAGCCGGCTGAGGGTGGGCCACGCGTCGGCCAGGGAGGACAGGCTGGTCATCGTGACGGCCAGTTTAGGCGGGCGCCCGCCGGCGTCTATGTCCGGACGGCGTCGATCGCGTCCAGCACTGCCTCGGCCGTGGCGGGTGCGCGCAGCGGCGGGTCGCAGCCTTCGGGCCCGGCGGCCGCGCAGGCGTCCTTGATGGCCAGCAGCGCGGCGAAGCCCAGCAGCAGCGGCGGCTCGCCGACGGCCTTGCTGCGGTGGATGGTCTCGCTGGCATTGGGCGCGCCGAACAGCGCGGTGCGGAACTCGGTCGGGCAGTCGTTGGCGGTCGGGATCTTGTAGGTGCTGGGGGCGTGCGTCGTCAGCAGGCCGGTGATGGGGTGCCACACCAGTTCTTCCATCGTCAGCCAGCCCATGCCCTGGATGAAGCCGCCTTCGACCTGGCCGACGTCCAGTGCCGGGTTCAGGCTGGTGCCCAGGTCGTGCAGCAGGTCGGCGTGCGTGATGCGGCTCTCGCCGGTCAGCGTGTCGACGAGCGCTTCGCAGACGGCGCCACCCCAGGCGTAGTAGTAGAACGGGTGGCCCTGCAGCTTGGTGCGGTCCCAGTGCAGGCCGGGCGTCGCGTAGAAGCCGTCGCTCCACAGCTGTACGCGCTTCATGTAGGCCGCGGCCACCAGGTCCTCGAACGACAGGCTTTGACCACCGCCACTGACCTGGCCGGCCTCGAAGGCGACGAGCTCAGGCGCGCAGCCGAAGCGCTCCGCGGCAAAGGCGGCCAGCCGCGACTTGATCTTGCGCGCAGCATCCTGCGCGGCCTTGCCGTTGAGGTCACTGCCGGTGGAGGCCGCCGTGGCCGACGTGTTGGCGACCTTGCTCGTGTCGGTGGCCGAGCAGCGCACGCTGCTGAACGGGATGCCCAGCTCGTGCGCCACGACCTGCGCGACTTTGGTGTTCAGCCCCTGGCCCATCTCCGTGCCGCCGTGGTTCACGAGCACCGAGCCGTCGGTGTAGACGTGCACCAGCGCGCCGGCCTGGTTCAGGTGGACGACGTTGAACGATATGCCGAACTTGACCGGCGTGAAGGCCAGGCCCTTCTTCAGCACGGGGCTGGTCGCGTTGAAGGCGGCGATCTCGGCGCGGCGTTCGGCATAGCGACTGCTGGTCAGCAGCTGGTTGGTCAGGGCCTGGGCGTGCAGTTCCTCGACCTGCTGGCCGTAGGGCGTGGTGTCGCGGCCTGGCGCATAGAAGTTGCGCTGGCGCACCTCGGCGGGATCGAGCCCCAGCCTGCGCGCGATGCCGTCCAGGATCATCTCGATGGCGATGGCGCCCTGCGGCCCACCGAAGCCGCGGAAGGCGGTGTTGCTCTGCGTGTTGGTCTTCGCGCAGAAGCCGTGCATGGCCACGTGCGGCAGCCAGTAGGCGTTGTCGAAGTGGCACAGCGCGCGGGCCATGACCGGCGCGGACAGGTCGGCGCTGTGGCCGGCGTTCGAGATCAGGTCGATGTCGGCGGCGAGGATGCGGCCCTCGTCGTCGAAGCCCACGTCCCAGCGGTAGTCGAAGCCATGGCGGCGGCCGGTGATGAGGAAGTCGTCGTCGCGGTCCACGCGCAGCTTGACGGCCTTCTTCAGCTTCAGGGCGGCCAGCGACGCGACGCAGGCGAACAGCGCCGACTGCGACTCCTTGCCGCCGAAGCCGCCGCCCATGCGCCGGCATTGCACGACGACGCGGTGGGCGTGCCAGCCCAGCGCGTGCGAGACGAGCTGCTGCATCTCGCTGGGGTGCTGCGTCGAGCAGTGCAGGAGGAGGCCGTCGCCGCCTTCCTGCGGCACGGCCAGGCTGATCTGGCCTTCCAGGTAGAACTGTTCCTGCCCGCCCAGGCTCCACGTGCCCTGCAGGCGGTGCGGTGCGGCGGCGAGGTACTCGGCCGGCTCGCCGCGTGTCAGGTGCATGGGCGGCAACACATACTGGCCCGCCTCATGCGCTTGCAAAGCCGTCAGGATCGGCGGCAGCGGCTCGGCCTGGATGACCTGCCTGGCCAGCGACGCGGCGCGGCGCGCCAGCTCGCGGTTCGTTGCGATGACGGCGAACACCGGCTGGCCGACGTAGCGAAGTTCATCGGCCGCCAGGATGGGGTCGTCGTGCAGCAACGGGCCGCAGTTGTTCTCTGCCGGGATGTCGGCCGCCGTGAAGACGGCGACGACGCCGGGCTGCTGGCGGATGCGTTCGAGGTCAATGCCCAGCAGCTTGCCGTGCGCGATGGGCGACAGGCCGAGCGCCGCGTGCAGCGTGCCGGCGGGCTCGGGCAGGTCGTCGGTGTAGGGCGCGGCGCCGCTGACGTGCAGGTGGGCCGACTCGTGCGGGCGCGACGTGCCGACGACGGGTTCGGGGATCAGCAGGGCTTCCGGCTTGTTCATGCGGCCAACCTCGCGGCACGCCAGACCGTCACCGTACGCCGATCCAGGCTTTCCAGCCAGAGCTTGCGGAACAGGTTCTGTGCGACCTTGAGCCGGTAGCCGTCGGAGGCGCGCATGTCGGTCATCGGCTTGAAGTCCTTGACCAGTGCCTGCGCGGCGGCCTCGGCCGTCGCTTCGACCCACGGCTGGCCGACGACCGCGGCTTCAGCCGCCGCTGCCCGCTTGACGATGGCGGCCATGCCGCCGAACGCGAAGCGCGCCTGCTGCACGGTGCCGTTGCGCAACTGCAAAGCCAGCACGGCGCAGACGGCGGAGATGTCGCTGTCGTGCCGCTTGGAAACCTTGTGGGCCGAGATCGCCCAGCTGGTGTCGGGCTTGGGCACGTGCAGCGCCTCGACGAACTCGCCGGGCTGCAGGTCCTTCTTCATGTAGTCGAGATAGAAGTCCTGCAGCGGCAGGCGGCGCTGCAGCGTGCCCTTGCGCAGGATGACGTCCGCGCCCAGCGCGATGAGCGCCGGTGCGCCGTCGCCGATGGGCGAGCCGTTGGCGATGTTGCCGCCCAGCGTGCCGGCGTGCCGCACCGGCGGCGACGCGAAGCGCCGCCACAGCTCGGCGAGAGACGGCGCCAGTTCGGTCAGCGCGGCCCAGGCGTCTTCCAGCGAGGCCGCCGCGCCGATCCACAGGCCGCCGTCTTCTTCGCGGATTTCCTTCAACGCGTCGACGCGGCCCGTGTAGATCAGCTCCGGCAGTACGCGGAACTGCTTGTTGACCCACAGGCCGACGTCGGTAGAGCCGGCCAGCAGCGTGGCTTGCGGGTAGGTCTCGCGCAGCAGCGCCAGGTCCGGCACGCTCTGCGGCGCGTGGAAGCGCTGGCCGGCGTGGTGGTAGTCCAGGGGCTCGTCCTGGGTCAGCTCGCGCAGTGCGTCAGCTATTGCGCCGCGGTCCAGCAGCCGGGCAGGCGCATCGAACATCTTTTCCCCAGCGTCGAGGATGGGCCGGTAGCCCGTGCAGCGGCACAGGTTGCCGGCCAGGTCGTCGGCCAGCTGCTGGCGGTCGGGCCGCGTGCCGGCGGCCTGGTGGCGTTCGTAGCAGGCGGTCAGGCTCATGACGAAGCCGGGCGTGCAGAAGCCGCACTGCGAGCCGTGGCAGTCCACCAGCGCCTGCTGGGCCGGGTTCAACGCCTCGGGGCCGCCGAGGTCCTCGACGGTCAGCAGCGCGCGGCCGTCCAGCGTGGGCAGGAATTGCGTGCAGGCATTGACATTGCGTAGCTGCAGCTGGCCGGCGGCGTCCAGCTCACCCTGGATGACGGTGCAGGCGCCGCAGTCGCCCTCGGCGCAGCCCTCCTTGGTGCCGGTGCAGGCGGCGTGCTCGCGCAGGTATTGCAGGACGGTGGTCGTGGTGGGCAGGTCGTTCACCTCGACCACCTCGCCGCGGTGGAAGAAACGGATGGGGCGGGTATTCATGCTGGCCTCGATTGTCTGACCTTGCCTCAGAATTGCCATATGAGTTTTACTAACCAGAAAAACTTTTCGTCGACCCCGCGCCGCCTGGCGCTGCGCGGCGATTTGCTGGACTTCACGGCCGCACCGCGTTGGGGCGATACGGACTCGCCCGCGGTGCGTTTCGACCGCGACCACTGGCTGCTGATCGAAGGCGGCCGCATCGTCGGGCGCCAGGCCCACGAGCCCGACGCCAGCTGGGTGCGCAAGGACCATGCCGGGCAGCTGGTGCTGCCGGGTTTCATCGACACCCACGTGCACTGCCCGCAGCTGGAGGTCATCGGCTCCTACGGCACGGAGCTGCTGGACTGGCTGGAGCGCTACACCTTCCCCAGCGAATGCGCGTTTGCCGATCCGGCGCGCAGCCGGACGGGTGCCGAGGTCTTCCTCGACGCGCTGCTGGCCAGCGGCACGACGTCGGCCGTCGTCTTCGCGACCGTGCACAAGACCTCCGCGGAGGCGCTGTTCGAGGGCGCGGCGGCGCGCGGCATGCGCCTCATCACCGGCAAGGTGCTGATGGACCGCCACGCGCCCGACGGCCTGCGCGACGATGTGGTGCATGCCGAGCGCGAATGCACCGACCTGATCCAGCGCTTTCATGGCCACGACCGGCTGGCCTACGCGGTCACCGTGCGGTTCGCGCCCACCAGCACGCCGGAGCAGCTGGCCATGGCCGGTGCGCTGTGCCGCGCCGACGCCAGCCTCTACATGCAGACCCATGTGGCCGAGAACCGCGCCGAGGTCGCCTGGGTGGCCAGGCTCTTCCCCGAGGCGCGCAGCTACCTGGATGTCTACGAGCGCGTGGGCCTGGTGCACGAGCGCGCCGTGCTGGCCCACGGCATCTGGCTGGACGAGACCGACAGGCGCCTCATCGCCGAGCGCGGCGCGCAGGTGGCGCACAGCCCGTCGAGCAACCTCTTCCTCGGCAGCGGGCTGTTCGACTGGCCCTCCGCCAATTCATCGGGGTTCAACGTCAGCCTGGCGTCCGACGTGGGCGGCGGAACGTCGCTCAACCTGCCGCGCAACATGCTGGACGCCTACAAGATCCAGGCGCTGCGCGGCGAGCGGCTGACAGCCTGGACGGCGCTGCACGCCGCCACGCGCGGCGCGGCCGAGGCGTTGCAGCTGGGCGGCGAGATCGGCGGGCTGTCGGTCGGCCAGACGGCCGACATCTGCGTGTGGGACTGGGCCAGTGGCCCCGTCGCCGAGGTGCGCGACGCCGCTGCCCGCGAGCTGCACGAGCGCGTCTTCGCGTGGATGACGCTGGCCGACGAGCGCAACCTGGCGGCCTGCTACGTGGCGGGCCGTCAGCGCGTCTGACGGCTCGTCCGGCGCAATCGTCGCTTCGTCGCCGGCCGCGCGACCGGCCGGGCGGCGCGGGCTACCGTGCGGCCTGTTCGATCACAAGGAGTCCCGCGATGCTCGGCTTTCTGCTCTGGTGCATCCTGTTCATCGTCTGCTGGCCGCTGGCCATCCTGGCCCTGCTGCTGTGGCCGCTGGTGTGGCTGATCACGCTGCCGTTCCGGCTGCTGGGCATCGCCGTGGACGGCGCGTTCGCGCTGCTGCGCGCCATCGTCATGCTGCCGGCGCGCGTGCTGGGCGGGCGCTAGCCGCGCCTGCCCGGGTCAGGCGTGCTGCGGCAGCTTGAAGCGGGCCACCTCCGCCACCAGCCCCTGGGCCTGATCGCGCAGCGATGAGGCCGCGGCGGCGGTCTGTTCGACCATGGCGGCGTTCTGCTGCGTGGCGCGGTCCAGCTCCTGCACGGCAGTGCCGACCTGGTTGATGCCCTCGCTCTGCTCGCCCGAGCCGGTGGCGATCTGCGCCAGCAGCGTGTTGATGTGGCCGGCGCTGCTGACGATGTCGCCCATGGCCCGCCCGGCCTCGCGCACGATGCCGGTGCCGTTCTCGACCTTCTCGACGCTGCTGGAGATGAGGCTCTTGATCTCGCGCGCAGCGCCGGCCGAGCGCTGTGCCAGCGCCCGCACCTCGCTGGCCACGACGGCGAAGCCGCGGCCCTGCTCGCCGGCACGGGCCGCCTCCACGGCGGCGTTCAGCGCCAGGATGTTGGTCTGGAAGGCGATGCTGTCGATGACGCCGATGATGTCGACGATCCGGCCGGACGAGGCCTGGATGTCCTCCATCGTGCTCACCATCGAGCGGATGACCTCGCCGCCGCGGCCGGCCGCGCTGGCGTTGTGCGAGGCGATGCGGGTGGCCTCCTGCGTATGGTCGGAGGTCTGGCGCACGGTGGCGCTGATCTGCTCCATCGCGGCGGCGGACTGCTGCAGGTTGGCGGCGGTCTGCTCGGTGCGGGCGGACAGGTCGTTGGAGCCGTCGGCGATCTCGGTGCTGGCGTTGACGATGCCGTCCGATGCGGCGCGCACCTTCAGCACCATGCTGCGCAGGCTCTGCTGCATGTTGGCCAGCAGCAGCATCAGCTCTGCGGCCTCGTCGCGTCCCCAAGGGCGGGGCGACGTCGTGAGATCCCCGCCGGTCATGGCAGTCAAGTGACGGCTGACCTCGCGCAGGCCGCCGTTCATGACGAGGTAGAAGGCGTAGAAGAGGTAGGCGGCAACCAGCAGCGAGCAGGCGATGACGGCCAGGATCAGGTTGCGCGTGGAGCGGGTGGCATCGATGCGGGCCTGGAGCAGTTCGCCCAGCTGCTGGCTGGCGCGCGTGCCCAGGGCGCGCAGGCTGTCCACCGCGGCCTGGCCGGGTTGGGACAGGGCTTGCACGTCGGCGTTGAACTCCCCTTTGAACCAGGCCTGCGCCGACGCGTCGTAGAAGGCTCGCGAGGCCGCGACGGCTTCCTCGGGCAACAGGCGGCGGCGCACGTCGGCGTTGGTCTCGCCGGCGCGGGCGGCGGCCTGGGTGATCGCGGCGATGCGCTCGCGCCCCTCGTACCAGACGCCGTAGAGCTCGTGCAGCTGAGCTGGAGCGGTGGCGCCTTGGCGGGCGGCGGCGCCGGCCAGCGCGCGGCTGCGCGAGACCGACTCGATGACGTCGGTCAGCACGTCGGTGGACAGGCTCATCAGGTAGTAGCTGTCCTGGTCGGGGTCCAGCGTCAGGTTGGAGTGATCCAGGGCGACGGTGCGCAGGTCGCGCAGGGCCTCGACGTAGGCCTGCAGCGGCGCCTCCAGTGCGTCCACGCCGGTCTGTGCCGACAGTGCCTTCAAGGCCTGCTGCTGCTGCTCGACCTTGGCCAGGTCCGTGCGCAGGTCCATGCCGTCGGGGAGGCTGTCCACCAGTGCACGCACGTCGGCCTGCCGCTTGGCGATGGCCTCCCAGTCGATGGTGGTGGCGGCGCCGGACAGGAGTAGCCGGCGCTGCTTCTGGGCCTCGATCAACCACGGCTCCAGCTTGCCGATCACGGCCACGCCGGCCAGCTCGCGGCGGGCGAAGTCGATGGTGGCCTGGCCTTCGCGCATGAACGCCACCGCCAGCACGGCCAGCGGCACGAGGAAGGCCAGCGAGATCAATCCCGCCTTGGCGGCGAACTTGAGATTGCGGAACAGCCGCACGCCGAGCGCCCACGGGCCGTGGTGCAGGAAGAAGCCCCCGCCCGCCGGGGCACCGGCCGTCCTGCCATGCCCGGCCTGGGTCGTGTCGAGATCAATGGTTTGCATGGTCATATCGTTGGAGTTCTGCGGGCTCACCTTGCATGGCCCGAATGGCGGGCATTGGAGGTCCGGGCCTCGTCTGTTTTCTTGAGCACGATCAAACGATTGCATCGAGGCCTGGGCCAGGGTGCGGGTTCAAACGTTGGGTGTGAAAACGATCACGGGTGGCCGAGGGCCACCCGTGATGGCGGTCGTCGGTTCAGAACGATTCCCAGGCGAGATCCGACTCGATGGACGGCTTGCTGCTGGCGCGGCGCGGCGCCGGCGACGGGACCGGCTTGCGCGGCGTCGGCGCTGCGACTGTCGTGGCCTGGTGCGTCGAGCCCACCCGGAACATCGCGACCGCTTCCGAGAGCGACCGGGCCTGGTGAGCCAGGCTGGACGCGGCAGCGGCCCCTTCCTCGACCAGCGCGGCGTTCTGCTGGGTCACCTGGTCCATCTGCGTCACCGCGGTGTTGATCTGCTCGATACCGCGGCTCTGTTCGCCGGTGGTGCCGGCAATCTCGCCGATCAGGTCGTTGACCTTGCGCACCTGTTCGACGATCTCCTGCATGGCCTGCCCGGCCTCGGCGACCTGTCGGCTGCCGGCCTCCACCCGGTCGACGCTGCTGCCGATGAGGCTCTTGATCTCCCTGGCGGCCTCGGCGCTGCGCTGGGCCAGCACCCGCACCTCGCTGGCCACGACGGCGAAGCCGCGACCCTGCTCGCCGGCACGTGCTGCTTCGACGGCGGCGTTCAGCGCCAGGATGTTGGTCTGGAACGCGATGCCGTCGATGACACCGATGATGTCTACGACCTTGTGGCTGCTGGCGCTGATCTCGTCCATCGTGCCCACCACCAGGTTCACCACGTCACCGCCGTGGCCCGCGGCCAGGCTGGCGTTGGCGGCCAGGTTGCTGGCGGCGCGGGCGGCGTCGGCACTCTGGCGCACCGTCGCGGTCAGTTCTTCCATCGAGCTGGCCGTTTCCTGCAGGCTGGAGGCCTGCTGCTCCGTGCGGCTGGACAGGTCCTGGTTGCCGGCCGCGATCTGGCTGGAGGCCGTTGTCACCGAATCGATGCCGGAGCGCACCTCGTTTACGAGCCGGCGCAGCGCAGCGACCGTCTCGCCCAGGCTGCGTTGCAGATCGCCCACCTCGTCGCCGCGGTCCACGGTCACGTCCACCGTGAGGTCGCCACTGGCCACCTGCTTCAGCGTCGCGACGATGCCGCTCACCGGGCGGGTGACCGAGCGCGTGACGATCACGCCGGCGGCGAGGGCGATGGCGATGCCCGCCAGCGTGCCGGTGAGGGTGAGTGCAGAGACCTGGGCGATGGTGGCCATCGTGGCTTCGCTAGACGCCCTCATCAGCTCTTCCTGGAAAACCGTCAGATCCTGGAGGCGCGCTTGATAGGCCAGCTGGCGGGGGCGCAGCTTGCTCAGCAGCAGCGACTTGGCGGCCGCCACGTCGCCCGCCCGTACCAGCTTCACGAGTTCGTCTGCCTCGGCAGCGAAACCGTTCCGTTCTTGCTGGATCTTCTCAAGGAGGGCCTGACCCTTCGCCAGTTGGATGCGGCTGCTCAGGTCGGCATAGGCCTTGTCGACCTTTTCGCGCGAAGCGAGCAGCGTCTTGATCTCCTGCTCGCGTTCGGCCTCACCGTCCATGATGACGAGGTTGCGAACGACGCGAGCCTGCAGGTTCACGTCGTCGCCCATGTCGTTGATGACCTTCACCTTGGCATAGCGATTGTTCAGCACCGTGTCCATGTCCTCGTGGATGCTGGACAGGCCCAACCGGGTGATGACGGCCGTCCCCACCATCAGCGCAGCCACCAGGGCGAAAGCGATGGTCAGGCGGGCGCCGATGCGGAGTTGCTTCAATGCATTCATGAGGTTTGCCTTTTGCAGACGGGGTCAGAGGTCGCGCAGCAGTGCGTCGAGATCCACCAACTGCAGCAGGCGCTGACCGTCGATGGTGTTGAGCTGGGCCAGCCCGACGATGAAGTCGATGTTCCCCTGGCCGCCCAGATGGGGCCGGGGGCGGATTTGTTCGGCGCTCAGCGCCACGACGTCGGACACCGAGTCCACCACCAGCCCCACCGTGCGCCCGGCAAGCGTCACGACCACCGTCACGGTGTTCGAGCCGTTCTCGGCCGGGAGGCCCAGCAGCCGGCGCAGGTCAACGATGGGCACGATGACGCCGCGCAGGTCCATGACGCCCAGCAGATGGCCGGAGGCGTTGGCGATGCGCGTGGGCGACTCGTAGCGACGGATCTCCTGGATGGCCAGGATGTCGATGCCGTAGTCCTCGGCACCCAGGCGCGAGCTGAGTACTTCCTGCGGCGCCACGGAGGCGACGGCTTGATGTTCGATGACGGAGAGAGCGGTCATGGTCGTTTTGCTGATCAATATGATATATTTGATATGAAATTTGATGCAAAAACGGACCGATAGGCGGCGACTCTGTGAAATCAATCACTGATCCCTGCCAACAGGCAGCCGCTCTCCGCCTCGAACGCACTGCCGATCCTGTCCGACAGCTCCCGCTCCGATTGCACCTGACGAGACTCGTCGGTGCCTTGGCTTGCAGGCTTGATATGGATCAATGCAGCGGTCATTCGTTGGTGTGTCGGCCTGGAGCGAGAACTTTTGCCCGATCGGAGGGGTGGAAATCGCCACAGGCGTTGCCTGCATCATTCGATATAAATGATAATTTCGCCGACTGCCCCAACCTCGTGAGCCAACCGCCATGAAAACCATCCTCATCGTCGATGACCACGCCGACATCCGACGTCTGATCCGCATGACGCTGGAGTTCGAGGACTACGACATCCGCGAGGCGGCCGACGGCGAGACGGCGCTGCGCATGGCGCAGGAGCAGCGGCCGGACCTGGTGCTGCTGGACGTGATGATGCCGGGGCCCGTCAACGGCCTGGAGGTGTGCCGCCGGCTGCGCGCCGACGTGCCGGCGGGGCAGGGCCCGCGCGTCATCATGCTGAGCGCCCGCGGCCAGGCCAGTGACCGCGAAGCCGGGCTGCAGGCCGGCGCGGACATCTATCTCGTCAAGCCGTTCAGCCCGTTGCAGCTGATCGACTGCATCGCCGAGCTGTGGGCCCCGGCCTGAGGATGGCGACGTGCTGAGCAGTCTCGACACGACCAGCGCCGATCTCAGCTTCGACGCTGCCGCCGCCGCGCAGATGGAGCGCATCGTCCTGGATCTGGGTCGTATGTATCAGGAGCGCAACGAGGCGCTGCGCGAGGTGACCCGGGCCCACCACGAGGTGCTGCTGCGTCTGGCACTGGCGGCCGATTTCCGCGACGACGACACCGGTGTGCACATGGTGCGCATCGGCTACCTGGCCGAGCGACTGGCGCTGGCGCTGGGCCGGCCGCCCGCGTTGGCGGCGATGCTGCGCCGCGCGGCGCCCATGCATGACGTGGGCAAGATCGGCGTGGCCGACGCGGTGCTCAAGAAGCCCGGCGGCTACACGCCGCAGGAGCGTGAGCAGATGAACCGCCACGCCGAGATGGGCGCCGACATCCTGGGCCGCTCGCGCGTGCCGCTGTTCCGGCTCGCTGCCGAGGTGGCGCTCACCCACCATGAGCGCTGGGACGGTGGCGGCTACCCGCGTGGCCTGGCCGGCGAGGCCATCCCGCTGTCGGGCCGCATCGTCGCGGTGGTGGACTTCTTCGATGCACTGACGATGGATCGCTGCTACCGCAAGGCTTTCGCGGACGACGTGGCGCTGGCCATGCTCGTCGAGCAGCGCGGCATGGCCTTCGACCCGGAGGTCGTCGACTGCTTCGTCGCCAACGTCGCCGCGATGATCGAACTGCGCGAGCAGATCAACCGCAAGCCGCCCACCTTCGAGGAACTGGCGGCGCTGGAATGAACACCACAACCCCGGGGAGACCCGTCATGACCCTGTTCCGCAGATTCGCGCTGGCGTTGGCCGGCGTGGCGCTGGCCGCCTCGGCGGCCCAGGCCCAGACGCTGGAGCGTGTGCGCGCCGCCGGCACGTTGCACGTGTGCATCTGGCCCGACTACTACGGCATCACCTACCGCAACCCGCGCACCGAGCAACTGGGCGGCATCGACATCGACCTGTCGGCCGAACTGGCGCGCGAGCTGGGCGTGAAGCTGGAGTACGTCGAGTCCTCCTTCCCGCAGCTGGTGGCCGATGTCACCGGCGGGCGGTGCGACGTGGCCATGTTTGCGGTCGGCATGCTGGCCAGCCGCAAGGAGCAGCTGGCCTTCACCGAGCCCTACCTGCAGAGCGACATCTACGGCGTGACCACCCGCGCCAGCCGCACGGTGCGGCAGTGGAGCGACATCGACCAGCCCGGCGTCGTCGTCGCCGTGCAGGCCGGCACCTTCATGGAGCCGGTCATGCGCGACGCGCTCAAGCAGGCGCGCATGGTCGTCATCCGCCCGCCGGCCACGCGCGAGCAGGAACTGGAGGCCGGCCGCGTCGACGTGTTCATGACCGACTACCCCTACAGCCGCCGGCTGCTGGACAACGCCGACTGGGCGCGTCTCGTGGCGCCGCCGAAGCCCTTCCACGTGCTGCCTTACGGCTACGCGGTCAAGCGCGGCGACGCGCGCTGGCTGGCGCGGCTGGACGAGTTCGTGGCCGCCATCAAGCGCGATGGCCGGCTGCTCGCCGCGGCGCGGCGGCACGGGCTGGCCGACATCGTCGTGGCGCGCTAGTCCATGCGTCTGCGCCGCAAGTCAGCACAGCGCCGGTTGCCCGGGCCGCTGCTGGGGCGCGCGCACCTCCTGGCCAAGCTGCTGGCGGCATTGCTGGCGCTGGCCGTGCTGGCGGCGCTGTCGTTGCTGGCGCGCTTCGAGCGGCGCGAGACGCTGAACAACGCGCAGGATCGCAGCGAGCTGATTGCCCGCACGCTGGAAGACCATGTCACGCGGACCGTTGAGTCGGCGTCGCTGATCCTGCAGACGCTGGGCGAGGGCATCGCCCGGCAGGCCTCGGCGGAGCCGGCGCGGTTGCAGCCGCTGCTGGGCCAGGGCCTGCTCAACAGCCTGCCGTTTCTGCGCGGCGCCGTCGTGCTGGACGAGCGCGGCAGCGTGCTGGCGAGCAGCATCCCGGCGGAGCAGGGCCTGCGCGTGGCGCTCGACCGGTTCGGCCCGCTGCCGCGCGAGGGGCGCGACCGGCTGCTGCCGTTGCTGCCCGGGCGCAGCCTGGCCGACCTGGCCAGCGCCGCCCCGGCGCCGCGCGCGGCAGGCGTGAGCATGCTGCCGCTGCTGCGAGCCGTGCGCGGACCCGATGGCCAGCGGCTGCTGCTGGTGGCTCTCATCAACCCGGGCGCGCTGGCCAACTTCCAGCAGGTGGCGCTGTCGGACGAGGGGGGCGTGGCCCTGCTCGCCAGCCTGGATGGTCACCTCATCGCCGCCAACGACCAGCTGGCGCTTGAGCCGGGCGCGCCACTGGGCGGTCATCCCGTGTTCGAGTCCTGGCTGCCAGCCCGCGAGCATGGCGAATACGTCGGCATCGGCGCTCAGCCGGGCAGTCAGCTGGTGGCGTTCCGCGCCTCGCGCACACGCCCGCTGGTGGTCATCGTCGAGCTGGCCGAGGCCGCCGTGCTGCAGACCTGGTACGCGCGGTTGCGCTGGCTCGCCGGCCTTGGGCTGCTGGCGCTGGTGGCCATTGCCGGCGGCCTGGCCGCGCTGCTGCGCGAGATGAATGCCCGCGACCAGGCGCGGCACGAACTGGACGGCGCGCATGACCAGGTGGCCTTGCGCGAGCGCGAGCTCAGCGTGCTGCTGAAGAGCGTGCAGGAGCTGATCTTCCGCACCGATGCCAGCGGCGCCATCACTTTCGTCAACGCGCGCTGGGCGGCCATCAGCGACGAGGGGCCGGAGCAGGCCCGCGGCCGTTGCTTCGCGAGCCTGGCCGCACCGGCCGATCGCGAGCGTGCGGTGGCCCTGTTCCGGTTGGACGACCGCGCCGGCGTGCGCCAGGCCCAGGTGTGCATCCCGGCGGCAGACGGCCGGCCGCGGCACTTCCAGCTGGCCGTGGTGCCCCTGCACGGCGAGGGTCGCATCGTCGGCTTCGCCGGCAGCGCGGTGGACGTGAGCGAGCGCGTCGCGGCCGACCAGCAACTGCAGCACCAACTGGCCTTCACCGGGCTGCTGTTGGAGATCAGCCCGCAGCCGGTGTCCATGTTCGACGCCGACGGCCGCTACGTGCTGGTCAACCAGGCCTGGGAGGATTTCGTCGGCCGGCCGCGCTCGCAGGTGATCGGCAGCGCGGTGGGGCATTTCCTGTCGCCGGCTGATGCCGCGCTGCACGCCGAGCAGGACATGCGGCTGATGGCCCAAGGTGGCCGGCTGCGCTACGAGGCCCAGGTCACGCACCGCGACGGCTCGCGCCGCGACATGGTGGTCACCAAGGTGCTGGTGCCGGACCGGCAAGGCGGGCCCGCAGGCATCCTGTGCACGCTGGTGGACGTCAGCGAGTTCCGCAACGCCGAGCGCGCCACCCGCGAGGCGCGCGACGCGGCCGAGGAGGCCTCGCGCGCCAAGTCCGAGTTCATCGCCAACATCAGCCACGAGCTGCGCACGCCGCTTCAGGCCATCATCGGGTTCTCCGAGCTCGGAGCCGCGCGCGGCACCGAGCGGCCCAAGCTGGCCTCGATGTTCGCCGACATCCACCGCTCCGGGCAGCGCATGCTGGCACTCGTGAACGACCTGCTGGACGTGTCCAAGATCGAGAGCACCGTCGGCACCTTCGAGCTGGAGCGCTGCGACCTGCGCACGCTGGTGCAGGCGGTGCTGCGCGAGCTGGACCCGTTGCTGGCCCAGCGCGGGCTGCAGTTGACGCTGCACCTGGCCGATGAGCCGCTTACGGCCAAGGTGGACCCGCTGCGCATCCACCAGGCCATCCGCAACGTCATCGCGAACGCCATCAAGTTCTCGCCCCAGGGCGGGCTGCTGCAGGTGGAGGCGGTCGCCTCCACACCGGAGGAGTTCACGCTCAGCGTGGCCGACAGCGGGCCGGGCATCCCGCCGGCGGAGCTGGAGTCCATCTTCGAGGCCTTCGTGCAGTCCAGCCAGACCAAGGACGGCTCCGGCGGCACCGGGCTGGGCCTGGCGATCTGCCGCAAGATCATCGAGGTCCACGGCGGCCAGATCTCGGCCGAGAACCGCAGCGGCGGCGGCGCGGTTTTCCGCATCCGGCTGCCCCTGCGTGTGGCCGGGGATTCGCAGCTGATGAGCTCGTATTGAGCCGCGGCTAGGACGCGATGGCGGGGCGGTCCACGTTCCAGCGCCGGTACAGGTCAGTCGCGGCCGGGCTGCGCTGCCACTGCTCGAAGGCCTGGTCGTAGCGGCGCGACAAGGCCTCGCCGCCCGCGCTGCGCGCGAACGCCATGTGGCCGTGCAGCACGTCCAGCGGCGGCGAGCAGCGTGCGACGGCGTCACCCAGTTGCAGCCGCTGCAGCACCGGCTGGCAGTTGCGGTCGTTGGCGGCAAACAGGTCGACGCGTCGCCGCGCCAGCATCTGCAGCCCGGCTTCGACGTTGTTGACCCAGGTCAGCTGGCCCAGGCTCGTCTTCATGCGCTCGAAGCGGCTGCCGTAGGCCCAGCCGCGCACGGCGGCCACGGGCACCTGGGCCAGCTCGGCGAACTCGCCGCTCCAGCGGGCCTCATCGCCGCGGCGGGCGTACCAGACCATGGCGTCGGCATAGAACGAGCGCACGCTGAACAGCATGCGCGCCTCGCGATCGGGCGTGCGGTAGGGGCCGATGAGGATGTCGGCCTCACCCTGTTCCAGCATCAGCTGCGCGCGTGGCCAGGGCAGCCACTCGCAGCGCAGGCCGTCGCCGAACAGCTGGCCCAGCAGCTCCACGGCCAGCCCCTTGGGCGGCTGGCCTTCGCTGCCCTCGAAGATGCGCGCGAACTGCGAGCCCACGGCGCGCAGCGGCGCCGCCCGCGCCGGCTCGGCCAGCGACGACAGAGCCGCCCAGCCCAGGCCGGCCCGACACCAGAAACGTCTTGTCTGCATCCTCACCTCCCTCCCCGGGCAGTCTGCCTTACGCCGCCGTGCTGGGGCGCCGGATGTTCCAGCGGCGGTACACCTCCGCCGCGGCCGGCTCGCGCAGCCAGGCCTCGAAGGCAGCGTCGTAGCGTTGTGCCAACTGTTGGCCCGCCCAGCTGAGACCGAAGGCCATGTGGCTGTGCAGCACGTCCAGCGGCATCGGGCAGCGCGTGATCTCGGCCTCCAGCCCCAGCTTCTGCAGCACGGGTTCGCAGTCGCGGTCGTTGCCGGCGAACAGCGTCACGCGCCGGCGCGCCAGCATCTGCAGGCCGGCCTCCACACTGGGCACCCAGGTCAGTTGGCGGAACAGCGGACGCGCGCGCTCGAAGTGGCTGCCGTAGGCCCAGCCACGTACGGCAGCGATGGGCAGCGGCAGCAGCGGCTGCATGTCAGCGCCGCACGTGGCTTCCTCGTCCCGCCGTGCGTACCAGAGGATGGTGTCGGAGAACAGCGGCCGTACGCTGAACAGCATGCGCGTCTCGCGCTCCGGGGTACGGTAGGGGCCGACGAGGATGTCGGCCTCGCCCTGCTCCAGCATCAGCTGCGCACGTGGCCAGGGGACGAACTCGCAGTGCAGGTCGGCGCCGAAGACGATGTTCAGCACATCGACGGCCAGGCCGTGCGGCGGTGCGCCGTCGCCGCCCTCGAAGACGCGTGCGAACTGCGTGCCGACGGCGCGCAGCGGCGCCGCATGCGCCGGCCGCGCCAGGGCCAGCGCGCCCATGCAACCCAGCCAGTGACGTCGCGTCGGCATGCCGATGATGATGCGCCGGGTCTCAGGGAATGTCGATGGAATGCAGCGGGTAGCCCTGGCCCGCGCGGCGGTCGTCGAAGAAGAAGCGCAGCGTCTCGCGTGTCGTCTTGAAGGCGATGTCGTCCCAGGGGATCTCGTCCTCGTGGAACAGCCGTGCCTCCAGCGACTCCGGGCCGGGGTTGAAGTCCGGCGAGCGCAGGTGAGCCAGGTAGAACAGATGGATCTGGCCGACGCGCACGACGTTCAGCAGCGTGTACAGCGGCCCCATCTCGATGTCGGCGCCGGCTTCCTCGCGCGTCTCGCGCCAGGCGCCTTCGGCGCAAGTCTCGCCCAGCTCCATGAAGCCGGCCGGCAGCGTCCACAGTCCGTGCCGCGGCTCGATGGCGCGGCGGCACAGCAGCACGCGGCCGTCGGCCTCCCAGACCGGCAGCGTGCCGACGACGTTCAGCGGGTTCTGGTAGTGGATGCTGGCGCAGGCGGGGCAGACGGCGCGTTCTCGGTTGTCGTCCGCCGGGATGCGGTAGTCCACGGCGTGGCCGCAGTTGGGGCAGTGCTTGAAACGGCTGGGGAAGGGCATGCGGGCAGTTTATAGAGGGCTCAAAATCGGCATATGAAGCTCTACAACTACTTCCGCTCGTCCGCCTCCTGGCGGGTCCGCATCGGCCTGGCGCTGAAGGGGCTGGACTACGACTGCGCGTCCATCCACCTCGCGAAGAATGAGCAGTTCGCCGAGCCCTTCGCGAACCAGCAGGTCTCCCACCTCGTGCCGGCGCTGGTGCTGGATGACGGGCACTGGCTGAGCCAGTCCATGGCCATCCTCGAATACCTCGACGAGGCCCACCCCGAGCCGCCGCTGCTGCCGCGTGACCCATTGGCGCGGGCGCAGGTGAGGGCGCTGGCCCAGGACATCGGCTGCGACATCCATCCGCTGAACAACCTGCGCGTGCTGCGTTACCTGAAGAACGACCTCGGTCAGGACCAGGGCACCGTGGACCGCTGGTATCGCCACTGGATCGCGACCGGCCTGGCCATCGTCGAGCAGCGGCTCGTGGCGACGGCGGGGCAGTTCAGCTTCGGCGATACGCCCGGGCTGGCCGACTGCCTGCTGGTGCCGCAGGTCTACAACGCACAGCGCTTCGAGTGCCCGCTGGAGGCCTATCCGACCGTGCTGCGCGTCAACGCCGCCTGCCTGGCGCTCCCGGCGTTTGCCGGCACCCACCCGGACACCTGCCCCGATGCGGCCTGACGCACACTGGTTGCGGCCCGCGGCCGACGAGCTGGGGGCTGGCGTGACCGCCTTCATGACGACGCGCGGGGTCAACTTCGGCCGCAAGGCGGGCGACCCTGACGAAGTCCGGGCCAACCGCGCCGGACTCGCCGAGTTGCTGGGCGCGCGCCCGGTCTTTCTCGATCAGGTCCACGGCGCCGACGTCGTGCGGCTGCGCGCCGACTGGCATGACGACAACGCCCCCAAGGCCGACGCGGCCGTCTCGACCGACCCTGGGCTGGCCGTCGCCATCCTCGTGGCCGACTGCCTGCCGGTGCTGTTCTCGGCACCGGGTGGCGTGGCCGGCGCGCACGCCGGCTGGCGCGGGCTTGCCGCCGGTGTGCTGGAGAACACCGTGGCCAGCCTCTGCACGGCCACCGGCTGCGAGCCGCGGGATGTGAAGGCCTGGCTGGGCGCCTGCATCGGGCCCGAGGCCTTCGAGGTCGGCCCCGAAGTCGTGGCCGCCTTCGGCCGCGAGCCCGTCGCGCGCGACCAGCCCGGCTTTCTCTACCGGCCCAACCCCGAGCCTCGCTGGCGCGCCGACCTGGCCTTGCTGGCTCGCGAAAGGTTGATGTCGGTCAATGTCACCCGAATCAGCGGCGGTGGCTGGTGCACGCTGACCGATGATTCACGCTTCTTCTCGTTCCGGGGCGAGTCCCTGGGCCGGCCCCGCGGGCGGATGGCTGCCTGCATCAGCCTCGGCCGCTAGTTCCGCCGCGCGTCTACGGCGCCGGCGGCCCGGCGTGCCAAGGATGTAGAGCAGCAGCCCCAGGGGCAGGATGCCGTAGAGCATCAGCGTGATGAAGGCGCCGAGGATCGTGCCCTGCGGGCTCAGGGCCTCGGCGGCCGCCATCATCAACGCGACATAGGCCCAGGCGATGGCGACGAGGTACATGGGAGGCGGGGTGTCATGGGCGCGTCAGCGCCTGCGGTTACAAAGTCGTGTCGGCAGGATGTGGCAAGCTTATTGCAACGGACCGGTTCGACCCCAGAGGCGATAGAAGTTCCTAGGAGATCCATGGCCACCCGCAAGAAGACCGAGGCACCGCCCGCCGCAGAGGCGCAGCCCTTCGCCGATCTGATGCAGCAGATGGCACACCTGCCGCAGATCTCGCCCACGACGCTGGCCGAACTGCAGTCTGACTACCTGAAGCAGGCCACGGCCCTGTGGAACTCGGCGCTGGGCCAGGGCGAGGCGCCCGCCGTCAGCGACCGGCGCTTCGCGGCGCCGGAGTGGCGCGCCCACCCCGCCGCCAGCTTCATGACGCAGCTCTACCTGCTCAATGGCCGCACGATGCAGCAGATGGCCGCGGCCATCGAGGCCGACGACAAGACCAAGGCGCGCATCCGCTTCGCCGTGCAACAGTTCGTCGACGCCGCCTCGCCCAGCAACTTCCTGGCGCTCAATCCTGAAGCACAGAAGCTGGCGCTGGACAGCCATGGTGAAACACTGGCTCGCGGGCTGCAGCACCTGTGGGGTGACGTGCAACGCGGCCATGTGTCGCAGACCGACGAGAGCGCCTTCGAGGTCGGCAAGAACGTCGCCACCACGGCCGGCAACGTCGTGTTCGAGAACGAGCTGTTCCAGCTCATCGAGTACAAGCCGCTGACCGACGCGGTCAAGGCCCGGCCGCTGCTGATGGTGCCGCCCTGCATCAACAAGTTCTACATCCTCGACCTGCAGCCGGACAACTCGCTGATCCGCTACGCCGTGGCCGAGGGCAACCGCGTCTTCGTCGTGAGCTGGCGCAACCCCGACGAGTCGGTCAAGCACCTGGGCTGGGACGACTACATCGAAACCGGCGTCATCGAGGCCATCCGCGTCGCGCAGGCCATCTCGGGCCAGGACCGGATCAACACGCTGGGCTTCTGCGTCGGCGGCACGCTGCTGGCCACGGCGCTGGCCGTGCTGGCCGCGCGCGGCGAACAGGCCGCGGCCAGCGTCACGCTGCTGACGACGCTGCTGGACTTCGCCGACAACGGCATCCTGGACATCTTTGTCGACGAGGCCTCGGTGCGGTTGCGCGAGGCCACGCTGGGCCCCGAGTCACCCAAGGGCCCGCAGTTGCTGCACGGCCAGGAGCTGGCGACGACCTTCAGCTTCCTGCGGCCCAACGACCTCGTGTGGAACTACGTCGTCGGCAACTACCTCAAGGGCGAGGCGCCGCCGCCGTTTGACCTGCTGTACTGGAACGGCGATTCCACCAACCTGCCAGGCCCGATGTACTGCTGGTACCTGCGCCACACCTACCTGCAGAACGAGCTGAAGCAGCCGGGCAAGCTGACCGTCTGCGGCGAGAAGGTGGACCTGGGCGCCATCCAGGCGCCGGTCTACATCTACGGCTCGCGCGAGGACCACATCGTGCCGTGGACCAGCGCCTACCGCAGCACGCAGCTGCTCAAGGGGCACAAGCGCTTTGTGCTGGGCGCGTCGGGCCACATCGCCGGCGTCATCAACCCGCCGCCCAAGCCGGGCAAGCCGCCCAAGCGCAGCCACTGGATTGCCGAAGGCAAGGCCGGCACGGCGCTGCCGGCCGATGCCGACACTTGGTTCAAGAGCGCCACGGAGCATGCCGGCAGCTGGTGGCCGGACTGGTCCGCCTGGCTGGCGTCGCACGCCGGCGAGGCCAGGCCCGCGCCGAAGACGCCGGGCAGCCGCAAATTCAAATCCATCGAGCCCGCGCCGGGCCGATACGTCAAGGTCAAAGCCTGAAAGGAACTGACATGAGCAAGGAAGACATCGTCATCGTCGCCGCCGCCCGCACGGCCATCGGCAAGTTCGGCGGCACGCTCGCCAAGACGCCCGCCAGCGAGCTGGGGGCCGCCGTCATCCAGGACCTGCTGCGCCGCACCGGCCTGGCCGCTGACCAGATCAACGAAGTCATCCTCGGCCAGGTACTGACGGCCGGCGTGGGCCAGAACCCGGCCCGCCAGGCGGTCATCAAGGCCGGCCTGCCGAACGTCGTGCCGGCCATGACCATCAACAAGGTCTGCGGCTCCGGCCTGAAGGCCGTCATGCTGGCTGCCCAGGCCATCCGCGACGGCGACAGCGACATCGTCATCGCCGGCGGCCAGGAGAGCATGAGCCTCAGCCCGCACGTGTTGCCGAACTCGCGCGACGGCCAGCGCATGGGCGACTGGAAGATGATCGACACGATGATCGTCGACGGCCTGTGGGACGTGTACAACCAGTACCACATGGGCATCACCGCCGAGAACGTCGCCAAGAAGTACGGCATCACGCGTGAGCAGCAGGACGCGCTGGCGCTGGGCAGCCAGCAGAAGGCCGCCGCCGCGCAGGACGCCGGCAAGTTCAAGGACGAGATCGTCCCCTTCACGATCCCGCAGAAGAAGGGTGACCCGGTCGTCTTCGCGGCCGACGAGTTCATCAACCGCAAGTCCAACGCCGAAGCGCTGGCCGGCCTGCGCCCCGCCTTCGACAAGGCCGGCAGCGTGACCGCGGGGAACGCCTCCGGCCTGAACGACGGCGCGGCCGGCGTGGTCGTCATGACCGCCGCCAAGGCCGCAGCCCTGGGCCTGACGCCGCTGGCCCGCATCGCCTCTTACGCATCCGCCGGCCTCGACCCCGCGCTGATGGGCATGGGCCCCGTGCCTGCGGCGCAGAAGGCGCTGGCGCGCGCCGGCTGGAAGGCCGCCGACCTGGACCTGCTGGAGATCAACGAGGCCTTCGCGGCCCAGGCCTGCGCCGTGCACAACGAGATGGGCTGGGACACGAGCAAGGTCAACGTCAACGGCGGCGCGATCGCTCTCGGCCACCCCATCGGCGCTAGCGGCTGCCGCGTGCTGGTCACGCTGCTGCACGAGATGGTCAAGCGCGACGCCAAGAAGGGCATCGCATCGCTGTGCATCGGCGGCGGCATGGGCGTGGCCCTGACCGTCGAGCGCTAATCATTTTTTCCACCCACCAAAGGAGACATCCATGAGCCAGAAAGTTGCCTACGTCACGGGAGGCATGGGTGGCATCGGTACCGCCATCTGCCAGAAGCTTGCCAAGGCCGGCTTCAAGGTCATCGCCGGCTGCGGCCCCAGCCGCGACTACCAGAAGTGGCTGGACGAGCAGAAGGCCCTGGGCTTCACGTTCCATGCCTCCGTCGGCAACGTGGCCGACTGGGACTCGACGGTCGAGGCCTTCCAGAAGGCCATCAACGAGCACGGCGCCATCGACGTGCTGGTCAACAACGCCGGCATCACGCGCGACCGCATGTTCCTGAAGATGACGCCCGACGACTGGAAGGCCGTCATCGACACCAACCTCAACTCCATGTTCAACGTGACCAAGCAGGTCGTGCCGGGCATGGTCGAGAAGGGCTGGGGCCGCATCATCCAGATCAGCTCTGTCAACGGCGAGAAGGGCCAGGCCGGCCAGACCAACTACTCCGCCGCCAAGGCCGGCATGCACGGCTTCACGATGGCGCTGGCGCAGGAGCTGGCGGCCAAGGGCGTGACGGTGAACACCGTCAGCCCGGGCTACATCGGTACGGACATGGTCAAGGCCATCAAGCCCGAGATCCTGGAGAAGATCGTCGCGACCATCCCGGTCAAGCGCCTGGGTACGCCGGAGGAAATCGGCTCCGTCGTGACCTGGCTGGCCGGTGAAGACAGCGGCTTCACGACCGGTGCGGACTTCTCCTGCAACGGCGGCCTGCACATGGGCTAAAGCCCGCGGCGTTATCCGCGAGGCCGGCTGTCCGACGGGGCGGCCGGCCTTTCTCGTTTTTGAGGCTGTTCAGTGAGGCCCGGACGACCCGGCCCGCGCGTGCTGCACCTGCGCGGCACGCCGGGCGAGGATGGGCAACTGGCGCAGCGTCGGCCGTGGGCCGTGCGGTGCAGCGGCCACGCCGCGCGCGGCCGGGTGTGGGCGGCGTTGCCACTGGTCCAGCGCGTCCGTGACCCGCTCCCAGGCGCGCTGGTCGTAGGCGACGGCCGAGAACAGGTTGGCACGACAGGGCGTTTGCCGCGTGGCCGACGCGACGAGGTCGCGCAGCGCCCCGGCGGCCGTCTTCACGCAGCTGCGCAGGTCGTGGAAGCCGGCGCCCACCGGGTGGAACAGCACGCCGCGCTGCAGCTCGGTGGCCTTGCGCGAGGATGAAACGACCATCCGCGTGAAGATGCGGACGCGGCCGTCGCCCAGCAGTTCGACGCAGAACTCGCGTCGCCAGCCGGTCAAGGCCTGAACCGGTGTCAGGGCGGGCAGTTGGGAGTCGATCTGGATATCCATGGGGGCGGAGTGTGTTCGCGCTACCGATGGGCTGGACGGCGCTTCTGTATCGCGATGCTTCCGGCGTGAGGGCAGCCGATGCATCAGGACACAACTGCAAGCGGGCGACGCGCAACGCTGACGTCTCGCAACGGGTGGCGTGTGTCTGGCGGGGCCCCGCGTCGGCTCGGGCCTCAAACCCATGCCCGGGCCACACGTGTGGGCTGCCGCCGGCCATCCATGGGCTCGCCGGTCAGGTCAGGAGCCAGCTCAACGCATCCGCCGGGTGGCGCCCATCATGGGTGACATCACCCGTCAGTCCAACCCGCAGGCCGACCTGATCAGCCGATCGTCTGCGGCCAGCCGCGAGGTAGACACGACGACGCGGCATAACACCATGCCTGTCGAGCAGACCGCCGCGTCGGCCTCGCTGCCGGAAGGGCGGGTTGGGCAGTTGAGCGTTCGGCGGGGAAGTTCAGGACAGCGGCAGCTTGATCTCAGCTTTGCAGCGGCCGCGGTCGGTAAGGTGGTGGTGATTGCTGGGCGGCGGCGCCCCGTGTTTAAAGGTCTGCTTCTGCGCACATTGCTGCCTTGCAGTGCACGCGGCTATCGACCGCGACCTGAGCTCGTCAAAGCTGCCGGTGCACCGTGCCTAGACCAGAGGCTTGCAGCGGTTCGGGTGCCTTGTCGAAGCGCTTCTGCGCTTCTGCGATGGCCGGCTTGTTCTTCTCTGCCCAGGCCACCAGCGCCATCACCGGCTCCAGCAGTGTCCCTCCCAGTTCGGTGAGCTCGTAGTCCACGCGAGGAGGAATGGTCGGGAATATCGTCCGAGTGACAAGGCCGTCGCGCTCGAGTCCACGCAATGTCAGCGTCAGCATGCGCTGGGAGATGCCTTCGACCTCGCGCCGCAGCTCATTGAACCGTCGTGTTCCGCTGCGCAACGTCGCAATGATGTACAGGCTCCACTTGTCGGCGATGCGATCGAGGATCTCGCGCGTCGCCTCGCACGCTGGCTCGGAGGGCTTCGGAATCTCGGAACGATCAATGTGACTCGGTGACATGCGTGTGCCTTCTTGTGGGGCCCCTGTAGGAACCATACCATCCTTCGTATCGAAGGGTAATCAAGTTCTTATTGATTGCCTGGTTCTCATTTTATCCTTTAAATAAGATCATGAGCCACATCCTGCTCGTCACCTCCAGCCCGCGGGGATCGGAGGGCCTGTCCACTCGGTACGCCAGCCAGTTGGCGAAGCGGCTTGCCGCGCAGCGCCCGGGCACCACGCTCACCGTCCGCGATCTGACGGCAGCCCCGTTGAACCACATCGGCGAGGCCTACGTGGTGGGCCGCGTCACGCCTCCGAATGCGCGAACCGCTGCGCAGGGCGAGGCTGTCCAGTTGGCCGAAAGCCTGGTCGCTGAACTGGCTGCCGCGGACACGGTCGTGATCGGCTCGGCCATGATCAACTTTGGGCCGCCATCGCCCCTGAAGGCGTGGTTCGACCACGTGGTCTGGCCCGGCGTCACCTTCCGGTACGCGAACGACTCAGTCGAAGGTCTGCTCAAGGGCAAGAAGGTCTACCTCGTCACTGCGGCCGGAGGCAACTTCTCCGAAGAGCCACTGGCCGCATGGGACTACCAATCCCGCTATCTCAAGCACCTGCTCAGGTTTCTAGGAATGACCGATATCGAGCACATCCGAGTCGAGGGCGTAGCGTACGGCCCCGAAGCGCTCCAGGCCGCAGTCGCGTCGGCGGACGAGGCCTTGAATTCCCTTCTGAAGCACGCCGCCTGACCCTGAGCCTTCCAGCGCCATGCGCTTGATCGATCAGTCTGTCTCGTCCCGCAGCGCCAACGGGCGGTCGAGTTGCCGGTCGGTCCGCCACGTGCGCGTGGCACACATATCACGTCACCTTGACTACTCCATGCCCGAACTGAAGACGAACGCGCCTCCCGGCATACGCGCTGAACGCGCCTGCCCTTTCACCGCGCATGCCGACAGCGTGGAGGTAGGGCGATGAGGATTGCCCTGTTTGGAGCCACCGGATACACCGGCCCGTTCGTGATCGAGGAAGCGCTGCGACAGGGGCACAGCCTATCGGTCTACACGCGCGACGCCAGAAAGCTTCAGGCTTTCAACGGGCAGATCGAGATTGTTGTGGGCACCCTGCAAGACAAGGGGGCGATCGCCAAGTGCTTGCACGGCAGCGACGCCGTCATCAGCGCGCTGGGCCCCAACAGTCTCAAGGTGCAGGGCGACAGGCCCGTGATGCACGGCATGGCCAACATCATCGAGGCCATGAAGCAGTCGAATGTCCGCCGCCTGATACAGATCTCCACTTCGGCCTATCGAGACCCAAAAGACGGTTTCGCCTTCAACGTGCGCGCCTTCGCACTGCTGTTCAAGGTCATTGCCCGCAAGGGCGTCAAGGACATCAGGGCGACCGCCGAACTGATCGCGAGGTCGGACCTCGATTGGACGCTGGTGCGAATTCCGAAACTCAAGAATGGCCACGCGGCAGGCGCGGTCGACACGGGTTGGTACGGCAAGACCAGACTCGGCATGAAGTTGTCGCGAGGCAACCTGGCCAAGTTTTTGATCGAGCAGGTCGATGACGTCAGATTCATTCGAGAAGCCCCGGGCGTCGCAGACCACTGAGAAGCAAAGGCGATCATGCTTCACATCGACCTCTACGCCGAAATCACGTGCCCGTGGTGCTTCGTCGGCCTCCATCGGCTCGACAAGGTTTTGCAGGAGCACTTCGACGATCTACCCGTGGACATCCGGCACCGTCCGGTCGTGTTGCTTCCCGACGCACCTGCCACGGGGCTCTACATACCCGACCTGCTTCGTGCCCGCTATGGCGTGACCGATCCGAAGGCGTCGTTTGCGCGCCCCGAGGCCGAGGCGCGCGCCTCCGGCTTCGGTCTCGATCTCAGCCGACAACTGTGGACGTATCCGACCCAGCCGGCTCACGCGCTCATCCTTGCCGCGGGTGAACGCGGCACCCAGCATCAACTCGCGATCGCCATCACCGACGCCTATTTCCTCGATGCGCGCAACATCAGTGACGGCGACGTCCTCGCGGACCTCGCCGTCAACCATGGATTCGATCGCCAGGAAGCCCGTGACTTGGCGTTGGGTCCCGCGATGCGCCAACAAGTCGCAGAGGAAGTCACCAGATCCACAGTTGCGGGCATCCGATCGGTTCCTCACTTTGATTTCGGTTCTAGAGTGGCCATCAGCGGCGGCCGCAGCGAAGTTGAGATGGCGTCGGCCATTCGCGAAGCGACGCGTCGACGCGGCTAGCTTTGCATCCCAACACTTCGGCAACGCGATCGCGAGCTGTCGTTGCCAAAAGGGGTGGACACTCCTTTTGCGCCGGAGCCGTCCTGTGCCGTTCACTGTTGCGAGCGACCGAGGTGGGGCTATCAGTCTCCCGGCAGGACTGCCGTGAGCGACAGCCGCTGGCCTGAAGGCGTCGCTTTCGTCCATGGGATGGAAGCTACGTCCCCGCCCACAGCGCCGGCTTGTTCACCATCAGGAAGAACACCGCCAGCATCGCCGCGAAGGCGGGGTAGCCCAGCCATTCCCAGGCACGTTGCCAACGCCGGTATTGCGCTGACAGCGGCCGGCCCGCGGCCAGCGCGGCCTCGACCTCGCGAGCCATCTTCAGCTGCAGCCACAGCACCGGCAGCCAGCAGGCGCCGGCCAGCGCGTAGAGCAGCACCGAGGCCAGCAACCAAGGTGCGGTCAGCGGCCAGCAGGCGGTGTGGGCGAGCCAGAGGCCCGTTGCCGGCTGCACGATGACGGCCGGTGTCGTGAACCACAGGTCGGCGCGCACGACCAGCCGCGCGACGACGGCGCGGGCTTCCAGGCTGGCGCTGCGGTTGGCGAAGAACAGGTAGAAGGCCGAACCGAAGCCGGTGCCGGCCAGCAGCACGCTGGACACGATGTGCAGCCATTTGACGAGCAGGTAGCTGTTCATGTCCTGCCCTCCTCGCGGGCCAGAAGTGCCAGCAGCGCCAGCACGGGCAGGTTCTTCAGCAGCGGGCCGAGCGGGTCCAGCCACAGCGCGGGCACGAGGGCGGTGGCGGCGAGCGTCATGCCGACGACGCCGGCGGCGGCGAGGCGACAGGTGAGGGCACCGGGGCGCAGCAGCAGGAGCAGGCCGACGGCGGCATCCCAGGCGCTGCCCAGCAGCACGAGCGCCAGCGCCGCCTGTGTGCTCATGCCGGTCGCGTTCCGCAGCAGCGCGACGCCGGCCGCGCCGCCGTCGTGCAGGCTGGCGGCCACGGTGCCCCACCACAGCAGCACGAGGGAGGCGCGGGCAGCGTCGGGCGTCTTCATGCCCAGGCCCCTTCCATCGCGTCGCGCAGCGGCCGGCCCAGCGGCGATACGGTCTGCGGTTCGGCGCTGTCGTGGGCCAGCAGTTCCAGCGCGGTGCTGCACCAGGGGCCCAGCGGCACGAGGTCGCCCAGCCGCGCCGACATGAGTGTCAGCGCGCGCGGCAGTTCGATGTGAAGGGCGGGCTTCAGGCCGCGCGCAGCGCGGCGGCGGGCGATCCATTCGGCCACCGGCGCCGCCTCGGGGCCGACGGCCGTCCACGAGGCGGGTGGCTGTGGCGACGCCAGCGCCGCGACGATGCCGGCGGCCAGGTCCTCCACGCGGATGGGCTGCACGCGGCAACGCGCCACCTCGGCCGGCAGCGGCAGCCAGGGCAGGCGGGCGAGCAGGTCCAGCATGCGGCTGCTGACGCCACCTGTGCCGACGACCAGGCTGGGCCGCACGATGCAGGCGCGGCCGGCCAGCGCGATCTCACCGGCGTGCTTGCTGCGTGCGTAGGCGCTGACGCCACCGCACAGTGCCGACACGTGGACGAAGCGCCGCATGCCGGCGGCCTCGCAGGCATCGGCCAGTGCGACCGGGGCGCGGTGATGCAGCAGGTCCAGCAGGTCGGTCAGTCCGTCGGCGTGGTCGCGCAGGCAGCCGGCGGCGTAGACGACGCCCTGCACGCCTGCCAGCAGCGGCTGCCAGGCCTCGGGCCGCTCCCAGTCCGTGACCGGGCGCAGTCGGGCATTTGCGGCCTCATGCCCGGCTGCGGCCAGCGCGTCGCAGACATGCCGTCCGATGAAGCCACCGGCGCCGATGACGAGGATCTTCATGGCTCAGACCCACCTGTCCGAAGGCGCGGCGGCCGTTGCGGCGGCGTGGGCCCGGGGCGCTGTCACCGCAGGCGTTGCCAGTCGCTGCTGCACGGGCGCCCAGACGCGGCGCGTGATGATGGCGATGCTGACGAAGCAGCCCGCTGCCGTCAGCCACAGCGCGCGGTGCACGGCGGCCAGCAGGCTGCTGGAGAACTCGCCGAAGGTCAGTGCCAGCACCAGCGTGCCGGCGATGGCCAGCACGTAGGCGCTGCGCACCCAGAAGTGCGCGCCGACCTTGCCCGGCAAGGGCTCCACGCACAGCGAATCCAGCACCACCAGCAGGATGGGCTTCAGGTAGCCGATGGCGACGATGGGGCCGAGGACGGCGATGAACAGGGTGACGGTGAAGTTCAGCTCGGACATGGGGCTCTCCTTGGGTTGAATTCAGCGGACACGGCAGGCGCCGTCGGCGGGGCAGGCGCGTTCCTGGACGCGGAAGAGCGTGCGGATCAGCGTGTGCGGCATGCGGTAGCGGTTGCGTACGAGCCAGGGGTAGGCCTGGGCGGCCAGCCGCGCGAACCAGGGCTTGGCCAGCCAGCGCGCGATGGCGTGGAAGCCGGTGGCGGCGTAGATGACCTCGAAGGCCGGGACGCCGATGAGCCAGCCGCCGTCGCGGCGGCGCACGTGCATCAGCTGCAGCATCGCGTCCCGGCTGACGCCCAGCGGTGCGGCGTCGAAGCCGGGCGTGGCGATGTCGACGAACTCCAGCAGGCCGGCCACGTTGCGTTGCATCAGCAGTTCCATCTCACCGCGGCACAGCGGGCAGGCGCCGTCGTAGTAGACCGTGTGGGTGGGTTGTTTTGCATTCATGGCGGTTATTTCTGTTGAAAGTGAAATTTAGGGACAAAAAAAGGGGCGGCGCGACGCCCCCCGGTGGTTACCCCATCGGCGGCATGGGCGGGGTGACGGGAAAGACGCTGGCCGTGGCGTTGGCGGCATCGGCCGGGCGCACGAAGCGCTGGACCTGGGCGCCCAGGCGCAGGATCTTCTCCAGCGTGGCCGGGGAGAGGCGCAGCATCTCGTCGCTCCAGCTGCCCAGGGTCTGCATGAAGTCCAGCGTGTTGCGCAGCCGGTCCTGCATCGCGGGCGATTCCTTCTCCAGCGCCGGGTCGCCGGCCAGATCCCTCAGCAGCGCGACGGTGGGGTCGAACTCGCGCTCCTTGCGCTCGCGCACGATGGTGCGGAACAGCTCCCACACGTCGCCCGAGGTCTCGTAGTAGTCGCGCCGGTCGCCCAGCACATGGGTCACGCGGATGAGCCGCCAGTTCAGCAGCTCCTTCAGGCTGTTGCTGACGTTGGAGCGCGCGAGCGCCAACGTGTCGGCAATGTCCTCGGCGTGCAGCGGCTGGCCGTGCACGTAGAGCAGCGCGTGGATCTGCGCGACGCTGCGGTTGACGCCCCAGTTGGAGCCCATCTCGCCCCAGTGGACGATGAAGCGGCGGCTGATGTCAGTGAGTTCCATGGCTCGCAGCGTACGCCGTCTGAAATTTCTGTCAACAGAGAAATTTGCAGTCGACAGTTGGCTTCGCGGGTCGAGAGCCGGGCCGTCCCCAAGCCGGCCCGTCATGGCGATGCGCTGACGGGTCAACGCCGCAAGCATCGCCGTCCCTCGGGGGAGGCGTATCAGGTATTCCTTGGACGAGGGCGCTAGCATTCAGCCCGCCTTTTTTCTAGCCTGGGGAGCCGGCATGGCAATGGATGTGGTGGATTTCGAAATCAAGGGTGCCGAGATGCAGTTCGTCGAGATCGAGCTCGATCCCGGCGAGGCGGCCATCGGCGAGGCGGGGTCGATGTTCTTCATGGACTCGGCCATCAGCATGGACGCCGTCTTCGGCGACGGCTCGGCCAACCAGGGAGGCTTCTTCGGCAAGCTGCTGGGCGCCGGCAAGCGGCTGCTGACGGGCGAGTCGCTGTTCACGACGATCTACACGAACCAGGGCACCGGCAAGCAGCGCGTGGCATTCGCCGCGCCCTATCCGGGCAAGATCATCCCGATGGACCTGCGCCAGTTGGGCGGCACGCTGATCTGCCAGAAGGACGCCTTCCTGTGCGCGGCGCGCGGCGTCTCCCTGGGCATCGCCTTCCAGCAGAAGCTGTCGACCGGTTTCTTCGGTGGCGAGGGTTTCATCATGGAGCGGCTGGACGGCGACGGCCTGGCCTTCGTGCATGCCGGCGGCACCATCGTGCGCCGCAGCCTGCAGCCCGGGCAGACGCTGCTGGTGGACACCGGCTGCGTGGTGGCCTACACGCCCAGCGTGAACTTCGAGATCCAGTACGTCGGCAAGATCAAGACGGCGCTGTTCGGCGGCGAGGGTCTGTTCCTGGCCAAGCTGACCGGCCCTGGCGAGGTGTGGCTGCAGAGCCTGCCGTTCTCGCGCCTGGCCTCGCGCATCTTCGCGGCGGCGCCGCAGAACGGTGGCCACAAGGAGGAGGGCTCGGTGCTGGGCGGCTTCGGCGCTGGCGGCTTGCTGGGCGGCATCCTCGGTGGCGACGACGAGTAAGCCTCGTTGCCACGTTTGACCTGGGTCAGGGACTGGACAGACCCCCCGGGTAAACTGGGTGTTGTGCAGGGCGGCGAAGTGCCGCCCTTTCCTTTTTCAGTTGGAGACCCGGATGTTGCGCAGTTGGTCGGTGGCCTTGGGATTGGTGGTGGCTCTCGGAGCCCAGGCCCAGCAGGCGCGTCCGCCGGTCTTCGTGCTGAACTCCCTGGATGCTGACATCTCCGTCGTCGACCCCGCCAGCTTCAAGGTCGTCAAGCGCATCCCGACGGGCAAGGAGCCTCATCACCTCTACCTGTCGCCCGACGAGAAGAGCCTGATCGTCGCCAATGCGCTCGGTGATTCGCTGACCTTCCTGAACCCGCGCACGGCGGAAGTGCAGCGCGTGGTGCGCGGCGTCTCCGACCCCTACCACCTGCGCTTCTCGCCCGACATGAAGTGGTTCGTAACGGCGTCCAACCGGCTCGACTACGTCAGCCTCTACCGCTGGCAGGGCAGCGAGGCCCAGGAGCCGCTGCAACTCGTCAAGCGCATCCCCGCGCCCAAGACGCCCAGCCACCTGAATATCGACAGCAAGAGCACGGTGGTCTATGCCAGCCTGCAGGACAGCAGCGAGCTGCTCGCCATCGACCTGGCGACGCAGACCGTGCGCTGGAAGCAGCCGGTCGGCAAGCTGCCGGCCGACATCTTCCTGACGCCGGACGACAAGTTCCTGCTGGTCGCGCTGACGGGCGACAAGTTCGTCGAGGTCTGGGACGTGTCGGGCAAGCTGCCCCAGCTCGTCAAGCGCCTCCCGACCGGGGACGGTACGCACTCCTTCCGTGGCTGGGGTGACAAGCGCCATGTCCTCGTCAGCAACCGCGCCGGCAACACCATCAGCAAGATCGACTACAGCAACCTCACGGTCGTTGACCAGTTCCCCGGCCCCTCGGGCCCGGACGACATGGAAGTGCTGGGCGACGGCAAGACCCTGCTCGTGACGTCGCGCTGGGCCGGCAAGCTCACCGAGATCGACACGACGACGCACAAGGTCGTGCGCCAGGTGAAAGTCGGCAAGTCGCCCCACGGTCTGTGGACGCTGGATCACCAGCCGCGCCAATAGACATGGTGCCCCTCGTCCAAGGAGTACCTTGGCCGGTCCCCCGCGGGGACGGCGATGCTTGCGGCGTTGAGCCGCAAGCTCATCGCCATGGCGGGCCGGCTTGGGAGCGGCCCGGCGCTCGGCCCGGTAAAAGAAAACAAACATGAAAGCTTGGCTCCTGGCGCTTGCGGTCGGCACGGCCGCGGCGCAGCCGGCTTGCGACAAGCCGGTCTACCTCACGTTCGACACCGGCCACATGGGCGTGGCGCCGCTGATCGCCGAGACGCTTCAGCGCCACAACGCGAAGGCGACGTTCTTCCTCGCCAACGAGCCCACGAAGACCGGCGGCACGACGCTGGACGACAGCTGGGCGCCCTGGTGGCGCGAGCGCGTCGCCGAGGGCCATGACTTCGGCGCCCACACCTGGGACCACGACGTGTTCCTGGAGGACCTGCCCGATGCCGACGGCAAGGTCACGCGCTTCCGGTTCCGCACGCAGGCGGGCATCAACCCGCCGGTTGTGCGGGAGCTGACGGCGGAGCAGTACTGCGAGAGCTTGAAGAAGGTCGCCACGCGCTTCACGGCGATGACGGGCAAGGCCCTGGCGCCCATCTTCCGCGCGCCGGCAGGCCGCACGTCCGCGGCGCTGCTGAACGCGGCCAAGGCCTGCGGCTTCACGCACGTGGGCTGGAGCCGTGCCGGCTTCCTCGGCGACGAGCTGCCCAGCCAGACCCACCCCAACGCGCAGTTGCTGGAGAAGGCGCTGCGCGACATCAAGCCCGGCGACATCCTCATCGCCCACCTGGGCATCTGGGAGCGGCAGGACCCCTGGGCGCCTGCGGTGCTGGAGCCGCTGATGACGGGGCTGGAGCAGCGCGGCATGTGCTTCGCGCCGCTGCGCGATCATCCGAGGTACGCGCCCCTCTTCAAGAAGCCGTGATCGACTGGATCTCCAACCTCTTCGACAGCCTGCAACTGGCGCTGTACGAGAACGTCGTGCAGCCGGTCGTCTTCGGCCTGGGCTTCGGCAACCTGCTGGAAGATGCCTTCGATGCGACGGGCTGGCTGCTGTGGGGCTTCATCCAGGTCGCCGTGCTGCTGCTGGGCATCCGCCTGCTCGAGAAGCGCTGGCCCGTCGAGCCGGTGGCCGACCGTGCGGCCGTGCGCACCGACGTCATCTACACGCTGATCCACCGCCTGGGCCTGGTGCGGCTGGTGATGTTCTTCACCATCGAGCCGGCCTGGGATGCCATCGCCGGCCAGTTGCGCCTGGCGGGCCTGCCGACCTGGCAACTGGACGCCATGTGGCCCGGCGTGACGGACATCGCCTGGATCAGCCTGCTGCTTTACCTCGTCGTCTTCGACTTCGTCGGCTACTGGCTGCACCGCGCCCAGCATCAATTCAACTGGTGGTGGGCCCTGCACAGCCTGCACCACAGCCAACGCCAGATGACGATGTGGAGCGACAACCGCAACCACCTGCTGGACGACGTCATCATCGCCACGGCGTTCGCGCTGCTGGCCCGCCTCATCGGCGTGGAGCCCGGCCAGTTCGTCGCCATCACCGTCATCACGCAGTTGCTGGAGAGCCTGCAGCACGCCAACCTGCGGCTGAGCTTCGGTGCGGTCGGCGAGCGGCTGCTGATCAGCCCGCGCTTCCACCGGCTGCACCACAGCATCGGCATCGGCCACGAGACCAACGGCCGCGGCACGCTGGGCGGCCACAACTTCGGCGTGCTGCTGCCGGTGTGGGACATGCTGTTCCGAACCAGCAGCTTCGCGAACCGCTTCGACGCCACCGGCGTGCGCGACCAGCTGCCCGACGAGGGCGGGCGCGACTACGGCCGCGGCTTCTGGCGCCAGCAATGGCTGGGGCTGAGGCGGCTCGTCGGGCGCTGACACGGGGCCGGTCGCCGGCGGGTACCTTCAGTCACGGCGCTGCCGGCCGGGGATACTCGCTCCCCGATGAACAGCTTGATCGATTCCTTCTGGCGCGCCGTCGCCTACTGCCTGCACCCGCGCGTCATCGGCCTGTCGCTGCTGCCCCTGGTTGTCTCGGGCGTTCTGGTGTTCGGCTTCATGTTCTTCTTCTGGGAAGGCGCCATCGCGGCCGTGCGCTCGACGCTGGAGAGCTGGATGCTCGTCGAGAGCCTGCTGCACTGGCTGGACTCGTTCGGCCTGCAGTCCTTCCGCAGCGCGCTGGCGGCCATCGTCGTGCTGGCCGGTGTGCTGCCGGTCGTCATCCTGCTGAGCCTGTTGATGGTCGCGCTGTGCATGACGCCGGCCATCGTGCGGCTGGTGGCCGAGCGGCGCTTCCCGCTGCTGGAGAAGAAGCGTGGTGGCACGCTGGCGCAGAGCATCGCCGCGTCGCTGGGCGCCACGTTGCTGGCACTCGTGCTCATCGTGCTGTCGATGCCGCTGTGGCTGATCCCGCCGCTGGTGATGGTGCTGCCGCCGCTGATCTGGGGCTGGCTGACCTACCGCGTGTTCGGCTTCGACGTGTTAGCCGAGCACGCCTCGGCCGACGAGCGCCGCGGCATCCTGAAGGAGCACCGCATCCCCATGCTGACCATGGGCGTCATCTGCGGCTACCTGGGGGCCGTGCCCTCGCTGATCTGGGCCATCTCGGGCGTGACGGGCATCATCTTCGCGCCCTTCGTCGTGCTGGTCGCGATCTGGCTCTACACGCTGGTGTTCGCCTTCTCCACCGCCTGGTTCACGCACTACGCGCTCGCGGCCCTGCAGGCGCGGCGGGCCGGCGAGCCGGTCGTCATCTCCGAAGTTCTCCCCGAGGCCTGAAGTCATGCAAGTCGGTCTGATCATCATTGGCGACGAAATCCTGTCCGGCAAGCGCAAGGACTCGCACCTCGCGAAGTTCATCGAGCTGCTGACCGAGCGCGGCATGCAGCTGAGCTGGGCGCAGTACCTGGGCGACGACCGGGAGCAGCTGACCGCCAGACTGCGCGAGGCCTTCGCCAGCGGCGACCTCGTCGTCAGCTGCGGCGGCATCGGCGCGACGCCGGACGACCACACCCGCCAGGCTGCCGCCGCCGCGCTTGGCCAGCCGCTGGCGCTGCATCCCGAGGCCCGAGAGCTGATCTGGCAACGCATCCAGCAGATGGCGGCCGAGCAGGGGCAGACGGTCACGCAGGATCACCCGGATTCGGTGCGCCGCTTCGAGATGGGCGTGTTCCCCGAGGGCGCAGGCATCGTTCCCAACCCCTTCAACAAGATTCCGGGTTTCTTCGTCGGCAACGCCCACTTCGTGCCGGGCTTCCCCGTCATGGCCCATCCGATGATGGCCTGGGTGCTGGATCGCTACCCGCAGCTGCATCGGAAGGTCGGTGTCATCGAGCGCTCGCTGATCGTCCAGGGTGCCATGGAAGCCAGCCTCACGCCTCTGATGGAGCGCGTCGAGAGCCAGTTCGCCGGCATCAAGGTTTTCAGCCTGCCGAGCGTCGATCACCCGCAGTGGGGGCGCTGTATCGAGCTGGGTGTGAAGGGTGACGCCGAACGGCTCGAAGCCGCCTATTCCGCACTAAAACAGGGCGTGATCCAGTTTGGTGCATCAATCAGCACGGAGCTGGTGCGTTAGAACCCTGGCGGTAACCACCCCCGCAACGATAATGTTTCGAGCAGCCAAGCTGCAACCCATGTCGGTGCATGCTGGCATGCAAACTGCTTTGCTTTCCCCCGTGGCTGAAGCGCGTGTGCGCTCTCAGCGGCAACCACCCCCCTCGATCCCGTAGGAGCAATTGATGGCCAAGACCGTCGCCGATGTGATGAACCTGGTGAAGGAGAACGAAGTCAAGTTCGTCGACTTCCGCTTCACCGATACCCGTGGCAAGGAACAGCACGTCACCGTGCCGGTGTCCCATTTCGATGAAGACAAGTTCACGTCGGGCCACGCCTTCGACGGTTCCTCGATCGCCGGCTGGAAGGGCATCGAAGCGTCGGACATGCTGCTCATGCCCGATCCCAACACGGCCAACGTCGACCCCTTCTTCGAAGAGCCGACGCTGATCCTGACCTGCGACGTCATCGACCCGACCGATGGCAAGGCCTATGAGCGCGACCCGCGCTCGCTGGCCAAGCGCGCCGAGGCCTACCTGAAGTCGTCCGGCCTGGGCGACACCGCCTACTTCGGCCCGGAACCCGAATTCTTCGTGTTCGACAGCGTCCGCTGGGGCAACGAAATGTCCGGCTCGTTCTTCAAGATCGAATCGGAAGAAGGCGCCTGGAACTCCTCCAAGGAATACGAGCACGGCAACAGCGGCTACCGTCCCACCGTCAAGGGCGGCTACTTCCCCGTGCCCCCGGTCGACAGCGGCCAGGACATGCGCTCGGAGATGTGCCTGATCCTTGAACAGATGGGCATCCCCGTCGAAGTTCACCACCACGAAGTGGCGAACGCCGGCCAGATGGAAATCGGCACGAAGTTCAGCTCGCTGGTCGAGCGCGCCGACTGGACGCAGCTGCAGAAGTACATCGTCCAGAACGTCGCCCACGCCTACGGCAAGACCGCGACCTTCATGCCCAAGCCCCTGGTGGGCGACAACGGCTCCGGCATGCACGTTCACCAGTCCGTCTGGAAGGACGGCAAGAACCTGTTCGCCGGTGATGGCTACGCCGGCCTGAGCGACTTCGCGCTGTACTACATCGGCGGCATCATCAAGCACGCCCGCGCGCTGAACGCCATCACCAACCCCGGCACCAACAGCTACAAGCGTCTGGTCCCCGGCTTCGAAGCCCCGGTCAAGCTGGCCTACTCGGCCAAGAACCGCTCGGCCTCGATCCGCATTCCGTACGTCGCGAACCCCAAGGGCCGCCGCGTCGAAGCGCGCTTCCCGGACCCCTCCGCCAACCCCTACCTGGCCTTCGCAGCGCTGCTGATGGCCGGTCTGGACGGCGTGGAAAACAAGATCCATCCGGGCGAAGCCGCCACGAAGGACCTGTACCACCTGCCGCCGGAAGAAGACGCGAAGATCCCGACCGTCTGCCACAGCCTCGACCAGGCCCTGGACTACCTGGACAAGGACCGCGCGTTCCTGACCAAGGGTGGCGTGTTCACCGATGCCTACATCGACGCCTACATCGACCTGAAGATGCAGGAAGTGACCCGCTTCCGCATGGCCACGCACCCGGTCGAGTTCGACATGTACTACGCGCTGTGATGGCCCAAGGCAGCAAGCTTGCTGCCGCCCGCCAGGGCCGCAGCTTCAACGCTGCCTTGTTCATCCCCAGCAAAGGGGGCCGCAGCTGCGGCCCCTTTTTCATGGTCACTGCACCTGCTGCTCCTGGTCCACAATGCCGCCATGCTGAACCGACTGCTGGCCCCGTTGTTCGCCACCGCGCTTGTCGTTGCCAGCCTGGGCGCGCAAGCCCAGGGCACGGTCTACCGCTGCCCCGGCCCGCCGGTGCTGTACACCGATGCGCTGTCCGCCAAGGAGGCCAGCGACAAGGGCTGCCGCACGATCGAGGGCACGCCCATCACCGTCGTGCAGACCGCCAGGCCACGCCCCGCCGCGCCGGCCGCGGAAGGAGCGCGCGGTGCTGAGAGCCGTGTCGACGCCGGCCAGCAGCGCGTGCGCGACGACGAACGCCGCCGCGTGCTGCAGAACGAGCTGCGCCAGGCCGAGGACCGCCTCGCCAGTGCGCAGAAGGAATTCAACAACGGCCAGGGCGAACGCCGCGGCGACGAGCGCAACTACCAGCGCTACCTCGACCGCATGGCCGAGCTCAAGGACAACATCGCCCGCTACGAGGCCGATGTGCAAGCGCTCAAGCGCGAGATCGCCAAACTTCCCTCCTAGGGCGCCTGGCGCCATGGGAGTTCCCAAGCGCCATGACTGATACCCCCTTGCTGCCGGCCGAGTTTGCCGGCCTGGACCTGCTGGCGACGATGGTCGTCGTCGTCAGCGCCGACGGCGAATGCCTGTTCGCCAACGCGGCCTTCGAGAACACCATGCGGCTGTCGCGCCGCGCCGTGCAGAAGGCCCAGCTGCCCGACTGGTTCGATGACGGCCAGCGCCTCATCGACACGCTGGCCGGCGTGGCCGCCAACCAGTACTCCAGCAGCCGCTTCGACGCCGTGCTGCGCCGTGGTGCCTGGGCCCACGAGGACGGCCTGCCGGTCCACGTCATCGTGTCGCAACTGGACGCGGCCGACGACGGAACGCCGCGCGTGCTGGTCGAGCTGATCGAGATCGCCCAACTGACCCGCCAGGACCGCGACGAACGCAATCTCGACCAGGTGCAGGCCACCAAGGAACTCACGCGCAACCTGGCGCACGAGATCAAGAACCCGCTGGGCGGCATCCGCGGCGCGGCACAACTGCTGGCGCTGGAACTGCAGGACGACAACCCCGAGCTGACCGAGTACACGCAGGTCATCGTCCACGAGGTCGACCGGCTGCAGAGCCTCGTCGACCGGCTGCTCGCGCCGCACCGCAAGGCGCAGGTCGTCGGCGACGTCAACATCCACGAGATCTGCGAGCGCGTGCGGGCACTGGTGCTCATCGAGCATCCGAAGGGCCTCGTCATCCAGCGCGACTACGACACCTCGCTGCCCGACTTCCGCGGCGACCGTGAGCAGCTGATCCAGATGGTGTTGAACATCGTGCAGAACGCCGCTCAGGTGCTGGGTTCGCGCATCGCCGCCGGTGACGCGCAGATCGCGCTGCGCACTCGCGTCGCCCGCCAGGTCACGATCGGCAAGCAGCGCTGGCGCTTGGCACTGGAATTGCATATCGAGGACAACGGTCCCGGCGTCCCCGCCGAGATCCGGGATCGCATCTTCTTCCCCCTGGTCTCAGGACGAGAAGGCGGCTCGGGCCTCGGACTCACGCTTGCACAGACGATCGCCCAGCAACACCAAGGCATGATCGACTGCGAAAGCGAGCCGGGCCTGACGAACTTTCGAATCACGCTGCCGTTGCCCTAACCCACAAGGTGTGGGGTGCGGCTGAGGAACCTCATGAAATCCATCTGGGTTGTAGACGACGACCACTCGATCCGCTTCGTGCTCGAGAAGGCCCTGGCCCGCGAAGGGCTGCCGGTGCGCAGCTTCAGCAATGCGCGCGACATGCTCGCCGCGCTGGAAGACGACTCGCCGCAGGTGCTCGTCTCCGACATCCGCATGCCGGGCGGCTCGGGGCTGGAGCTGCTGGCCAAGGTGAAGGCGCGCCTGCCGGCGCTGCCCGTCATCATCATGACGGCCTACTCCGACCTCGACAGCGCCGTGTCCGCCTTCCAGGGCGGCGCGTTCGAGTACCTGCCCAAGCCTTTCGACCTGCCGCGCGCCGTTGAGCTGATCCGCCGCGCGCAGGAAGAAAGCCAGCGCGAGGCCGGCGCCCAGGAGGCAGCTGCCGAAGTGCCCGAGATGCTGGGCCAGGCGCCGGCGATGCAGGACGTGTTCCGCGCCATCGGCCGGTTATCGCAGAGCAACGTGACGGTCATGATCACGGGCGAGAGCGGCTCGGGCAAGGAACTCGTCGCCCGCGCGCTGCACAAGCACAGCCCGCGTGGCGAAGGCCCGTTCGTCGCCATCAACACCGCGGCCATCCCCAAGGACCTGCTGGAGAGCGAACTCTTCGGCCACGAGCGCGGCGCCTTCACCGGCGCACAGGCCTCGCGGCGCGGCCGCTTCGAGCAGGCCGACGGCGGCACGCTCTTCCTCGACGAAATCGGCGACATGCCGTTCGAGTTGCAGACCCGCCTGCTGCGCGTGCTGTCCGACGGGCAGTTCTACCGCGTCGGCGGCCACAGCCCGATGCGCAGCAACGTGCGCGTCATCGCCGCCACCCACCAGAACCTGGAAGAGCGCGTGCGCCAGGGCGTGTTCCGCGAGGACTTGTTCCACCGCCTCAACGTCATCCGCCTGCGCCTGCCGCCGCTGCGCGAGCGCAAGGAAGACGTGCCCGCACTGGCCCGCCACTTCCTGCAGCGCAGCGCGACGGAGCTGGGCGTCGAACCCAAGCGCCTGAGCGACGCCGCGCTGGCCGTGCTGAGCAACTTCGAGTTCCCCGGCAACGTGCGCCAGCTGGAGAACATCTGCCACTGGCTCAGCGTCATGGCGCCCAGCCAGGTCGTCGAGCCCAAGGACCTGCCGGACGAACTGCAGCCCGGCTACGTGCCGGCGCCCTCGGTGTCAGCGCTGGCGAGCACGCCCACGACGCTGCAGCCCAGCGCCGCCGCGCCGCTGCCCGCCGCCGCGCCCGCCAGCACCAGCAGCGGCGAAGGCTGGCTGGCCGACATGGCCGCCGACGCCCGCGCCCGCCTGGCCGCCGGCGAGACGGACGTGTGGGACGCGCTGACCAAGCGCTTCGAGGCCCAGCTCATCCTGACCGCGCTGGACATCACCCGCGGCCGCCGCATCGAAGCCGCGCAGAAGCTCGGCATCGGGCGGAACACGATCACGCGGAAGATTCAGGAACTCGGGCTGGACGTCTGACGTCCAAGCCGGGCCGCACGTCGTAGGTTGGGGTGAGCGAGGCGAACCCCAACATCGAGACGGCACACCGAATCAGGTGATGCACCCCATCGCGGGAGGCGTTGGGGTTCACTACGTTCACCTCGACCTACGGGCTACGCGTCCTTGTAGACGACATTCTCAAGGGCGCTGTCGGCATAGGCGTCGCTGTTCGTAAGGTGGCCATCGTAGGGGCCTACCTTGGTGACCTCCGAGCCATTCTTCAGAACGATTTGAAGCCCATGCTCGGGCTCCCAATCGCAGTTGCACTCGATGGACACGTAGACACCTTTGTCTCCGTAAGCGCGGCGCGAAACCATTGGCTCGCTGCCCAGCTGAATGTGCTGCCAAACATCTTTAGGCGCAGCGATGGACACGTACTCAGGGTCGTCAGGTGACCAGTACGAATTCATGTCTTGGTAGTACCTGAAGATGTGGCGCGACGCCTTTTGCAAGATGTCGCGTTCCCCCTCCAAGAGATTAGCTATTGCAACGTGAAAGTCGCCAGGGTTGTCATCTTCAGCGTAACCATCGACCAATACGAAGCACTCTCTGCCTAGCATTGGCACGGCGACAAAGTCGCAGCTGCGATACCAGCCGAATTGAGAGTCGAGATGAACTTCGCCGAGGCCGGGAATATGCATGGTGGCAGTCGTGGTCGTGAGAGGGGTAGATGCCTTCTGTTTGCGCATTTTGGTGGAAGCTTTATCTTCGTCCAACTGCACGCGCGCAGCGGTCTTCAACGTCCGCTGATCCGCAGCCCAATCAGCACCACCGTCGCCACCCCAAACGCCACCGTCAGCCCTCGCCAGAACAGCAGCGGATGCCGCTGCTGCAGCGGTGTTCGGTCCCGCGTCATGAACTCCGGCCCCGGTGCGTGCAGGTCGTGCAGGAACTCCGACAGCGCCTGCTGCCGCCGTGCGGCCTGCGGTTGCAGCGCCTTGCGCAGCACGCGGTCCAGCCACTCCGGCAGGTCGGGGCGGCGCGTGCGCAGCGGCACGTACTGCAGCTTGTGCAGGTCGCGGTCGCCGCGCACGTGCGGCACCTGCAGGCCGTAGGGCAGGGCGCCGGTCAGCATCTGATAGACCAGCACGGCCAGCGAGAACAGCTCGGCGACCGGTGTGCCGCCATCGCCGGTGAAGTACTCCGGCGCCGTGTACTGCAGCGTGCCCGCCAGCTCCAGCGCGCGGGCATCGCCCAGCCCTTCGCTCAGCCCCGCCACATGGGCCGAGGCCAGGTCGATGAGGATGACCGTGCCCTGGCGGTCGAGCATCAGGTTCTCGGGCCGCAGATCCTGGTGCAGCATCTCCTTGCGGTGCAGCGCCTGCAAGCCGCGGCCGATCTGTTCGGCGAGGCTGCGCACTTCGTCGAGCCCGGGCCGTGGGTGATCGGTCATCCACTGCGCCAGCGTCTGGCCGTGGATGAACTCGACGGCGGTGAAGAGGTGCTCGCGCTTCGTCTCGGCCGATGCAGCCTTGATGACGTGCGGGCTGTCGACGCGCCGCGCTACCCATTCCTCGCTCGCGAAGCGGTCCAGCTCGCGCGCATTGCCGGCCAGCTCGGCGGTGGGCAGCTTGAGCGCCCATTCGCGGCCGTCGGTGTCGACGGCCATGACGACCTGGCTGCGTGCCGTCTGCTGCAGCTCGCGCACGATGCGGTAGCCCTCGAACTGCTGGCGTGGAGCGAGGCGCGGCGGCAGGCGCAACTCGTCGCGGTTGACGGGCGGTGCTGTCCGCGTCGGCAGTGACTCGACGCGGACCAGCATGATCGTCACGTTGTCCTCGCTGCCGCGAGCCAGCGCCGCGGCCACGAGCGCCTTGGCGGCGGTCTGCAGGTCGGCGCCGTGCGTGGTCAACGCTTCCTGCACAGCGTCAGCATCGAGGAATTCGTAGGCGCCGTCGGTCGCCAGCAGGAAGGTGTCGCCGACCTCGACAGGCCAGCTCGCGTGGTCGATGTCCAGGTGCGCGTTGATGCCCAACGCGCGGCCGAGGTAGGTCTGGCCGCCGTAGAGCCGCACGCGGTGGTCCTGGCTCAGCTGCTCCAGCGCGTTGGCGTGGACGCGATAGACGCGCGTATCGCCGACGTGCAGCAGGTGCACCTCGCGGCCCTTGAAGACGAGGGCGCTGAAGGTGCAGACGTGGCCGCGGTCCTTGTCGAAGCGGCCCTCGCCCCGCTGGCTCTCGGCGTGCAGCCAGCCGTTGGTGGCGGACAGCACGCAGTGCGCGGCGCGGCGCACCGTCCAGGCCTCGGAGGTGCCGTAGTAGTCCTCCAGGAAGCCGCGCACGGCGGCGGCGCTGGCGATCTGGCTGACCGGGCTGCTGCTGATGCCATCGGCGATGGCCAGCGCGATGCCGCGTGAGCGGCGCTGCGCATCGGTGGGCTGCGCAACGCCGTGGAAGTCCTGGTTGAGCGGCTTGCGGCCGGCCTCGGAATGCTGGCCGACGGCAAGCCGCAGAGTCATCAGCCGACCACCCGCTTCGGGGCGGTCTTGTAGTGCGTCGAGTACAGCGTCAGGCCCACGAAGGTGATGCCGCCCACGAGATTGCCGACGACGGTGGGGATCTCGTTCCAGATCAGGTAGTCCAGCAGCGTGAACTTGCCGCCCAGCATCAGGCCCGACGGGAACAGGAACATGTTGACGATGCTGTGCTCGAAGCCCATGTAGAAGAACACCATGACCGGCATCCACATGCCGATGGCCTTGCCGGAGACGGATGTGGACATCATCGCCGCGACGACGCCGCTGGAGACCATCCAGTTGCACATCACGCCGCGGATGAAGAGGGTCAGCATGCCGGCGGCGCCGTGGGCGGCGTAGCCAATCGTGCGGCTTTCGCCGATGGTGCCGATCTTCTGGCCGATGGCGTTGGGTGCCTCGCTGAAGCCGAAGGTGAAGACGATGGCCATGAAGACGGCCACCGTCAGCGCGCCGGCGAAGTTGCCGGTGAACACCAGGCCCCAGTTGCGGAACACGCCGCGCCACGTCGCCCCCGGCCGCTTGTCGAGCACGGCCAACGGCGCCAGCGTGAACACGCCGGTCAGCAGATCGAACCCCATCAGGTAGAGCAGGATGAAGCCCACGGGAAACAGCATCGCGCCGATGAGCGGATTGCCCGTGTTGACGTTGATCGACACCGCGAACGCGGCACCCAGCGCCAGGATGGCGCCGGCCATGTAGGAGCGGATCAGCGTGTCGCGGGTGGACATCAGCAGCTTGGATTCACCGGCGTCCACCATCTTGGTGACGAACTCGGTCGGGACGACGTAGGCCATGGCTTGTCTCTCGTTGTGTGTGAGGAGCTTCAGTTCAGCGCGACGAGCACGCGACCATCCTGGACCTGGACGGAATGCGCCCTAACCGATTGCTCGGGTGCCTCCAGGCATTCGCCCGTGCTCAGGTCGAAATGGTTCTTGTAGAGCGGCGACGCGACGACGATGCGCTCGCCGAGGTTGCCGACCAGGCCGCGGGCCAGCACGCTGGCGCCGGAGCGCGGGTCGATGTTGTCGATGGCGTGGAAACGGTCGCTGCCGACGCGGAACACGGCCACGTGGCGGCCGTCCACCAGCGCGGCGACGCCGGTGTTGGGCAGGATCTGGTCGATGCTGCAGATGGGGGTGAAGGTCCCTTTGCTCATGCGGTACTCCTTGATTGCAGGGTCAGGCTCAGGCAGGTTGGGCTTCGGTGTCTTCGGCGCGCTCTTCCGGCCGGGCCGGGCGGATCTGGCCGCGCTCTTCCACGAAGATGATTTGCTCGTCCGGCTTGTCGCTGTTGACGAAGCTGCGGAAGCGCTGGCGCACGGAGGGTGTCTCCACGGCGGTCTTCCACTCGCACTGGTAGGTGTCGACGACGGCCTGCATCTGCGACTCCAGCTCGGCACCCAGGCCCAGGCTGTCGTTGATGATCACGTCCTTCAGGTAGTCCAGGCCGCCTTCGAGGTTGTCGCGCCAGGTGCTGGTGCGCTGCAGGCGGTCGGCCGTGCGGACGTAGAACATCAGGAAGCGGTCGACGAACTTGATCAGGTCGGCCTTGGACAGGTCGCTGGCGATCAGCTCGGCGTGGCGCGGCTTCATGCCGCCGTTGCCGCAGACGTAGAGGTTCCAGCCCTTGTCGGTGGCGATGATGCCGACGTCCTTGCCCTGGGCCTCGGCGCACTCGCGGGTGCAGCCTGAGACGCCGAACTTGATCTTGTGGGGCGCGCGCAGGCCCTTGTAGCGGTTCTCGATCTCGACGGCCAGGCCGACCGAGTCGTCCACGCCGTAGCGGCACCACGTGCTGCCGACGCAGCTCTTCACCGTGCGCAGCGACTTGCCGTAGGCGTGGCCGGATTCAAACCCGGCGGCGATCAGTTCCTCCCAGATCAGCGGCAACTGCTCGACGCGGGCGCCGAACATGTCCACGCGTGCGCCGCCGGTGATCTTGGTGTACAGGCCGTACTTCTTCGCGATCTGGCCCACGGCGATAAGGCCGTCGGGCGTGACCTCGCCACCCGGCATGCGCGGCACGACGGAGTAGCTGCCGTCCTTCTGGATGTTGCCGAGGTAGTAGTCGTTGCTGTCCTGCAGCGCGGCGAGTTCGGGCTTCAACACGAAGTCGTTCCAGCACGACGCGAAGATGCTCGCGGCGGCGGGCTTGCAGATGTCGCAACCCAGGCCCTTGCCGTGCTTGGCCAGCAGGTCGCCGAAGGTCTTGATGCCGCCGACGCGGATCAGGTGATACAGCTCCTGGCGCGAATGCGGGAAGTGCTCGCAGATGTGGTTGTTCACGGCCATGCCGCGCTTGCCCATCTCCAGCTTCATGACCTGCGTGACCAGCGGCACGCAGCCGCCGCAGGTGGCACCGGCCTTGGTGCAGGCTTTGATGTCGCCGATGGTCGTGCAGCCTTCGCCGACGGCCGCGCAGATCTGGCCCTTGGTGACGTTGTTGCACGAGCACAGCTGGGCGCTGTCGGGCAGCGCATCGGGGCCGATGCCGACCTTGGCCTTGCCGTCGCTGCTCGGGAGGATCAGGAACTCGGGGTCGGCCGGCAGCTTGATGCCGTTCAGCGCCATCTGCAGCAGCGTGCCGTACTCCTCGGCGTCGCCCACCAGCACGGCACCCAGCAGGAACTGGCCATCCTCGCTGACGACGATCTTCTTGTAGACCTGCTTGCGCTCGTCCACGTACTGGTAGCTGCGGCACTTGGGCGTCTTGCCGTGCGCGTCGCCGATGCTGGCCACGTCCACGCCCATCAGCTTGAGCTTGGTGCTCATGTCGGCGCCGGGGAAGGCGGCTTCGGCATCGCCGGCGATATGGCGGGCGGCCACGCGGGCCATCTCGTAGCCGGGGGCCACCAGGCCGTAGGTCTGCTCGTTCCACGACGCGACCTCACCGATGGCGTAGACGTTGCGGTCGCTGGTGCGGCAGTGGTCGTCGATGACGACGCCGCCGCGCGGGCCGATGGCCAGCACGCACTGGCGGCCCAGTTCGTCACGCGGGCGGATGCCGGCGGAGAACACCAGCATGTCGGTCTCCAGCCAGGTGCCGTCGGTGAAGACGAGGCGGTGGCGGGCCGACACGCCGTCGGTGATCTCGACGGTGTTGCGGTTGGTGTGGACGGTCACGCCCAGCGCCTCGATCTTCTCGCGCAGCACGCGGCCGCCGGTCTCGTCGATCTGCACGGCCATCAGGCGCGGCGCGAACTCGACGACATGGGTCTGCAGGCCCATGTCGCGCAGCGCCTTGGCGCATTCCAGCCCCAGCAGGCCGCCGCCGATGACGACGCCGCTCTTGCTGACCTTGCCGCTGGCCTGCATGCCTTCCAGGTCTTCGATGGTGCGGTAGACATGGCAGTGCCCGCGGTCACGGCCGGGCACCGACGGCACGAAGGGGTAGGAGCCGGTGGCGATGACCAGCTTGTCGTAGTGGATGACCTCGCCGTCGGCGAGCTTCAGCGTGTGGTCGCGGCGCTCGATGGAGACGACCCTGGCGCCCAGACGCAGCGTGAAGCCGGTCTTCTCGAAAAAGCCTTCGGGCACCAGCGACAGGTCCTCGGCCGACTTGCCCGAGAAGAACTCGGACAGGTGGACGCGGTCGTACGCCGGGCGCGGTTCCTCGCACAGCACCGTCACCTGCACCTGCACCTGGCCGGCGGCATGGCCTTCAGCGAGGGATTCGAGAAATTTCTGGCCCACCATTCCGTGGCCGATGAGGACGATGTGCATGGTCTGTTCTTGCGAAGCAGGCGCCGCCGGCCGGAGTCGCGAACGACAGGATCGGAGGCACCAAAAAGAAAAGCCCCGCAAGCAGCTGTCTGCTCGGTCGGGGCCGGTCGTATGGGAGTCGCCACCTTTGGCGAATGTCCCAAGGGGCCAGCGCATGCGCGACCTCTCGCACCGTTCATCGCAAGACGCATGCCTGCTGTGTCGCCTGCGTCATCCGAGGGATTGACCGGCCCCATCCCGGGGCCGGCGGCGGTGAGGCGCCCCGCTGCGGTGTCCGCCGCACCGCCGTGGGGCGGTTTGCCCCGTCAACGAGCCGGGCGGTCCGGCCGGACTCCAGGCCTGGCGCATTCGGGCTGGTGTCCACCGAAGAGCGTCGGCACCGCATGGGTGCTCACGCGCACGCAAACGAGCCAGGCGCCGGCCTTGTCGTGCGCGTTCGGGGCGGTCATGCAGCCGTTTGCATCGGCCGAATGGCCGAGGGTGGTCCGTGGTGGAACGTCTACATTGCGCGGGCTTCCCAGATCAGCGCCCGCCCATGCCGCCATCCCTGCACTCATCCGGTCACCGCAGCAAGTGGTATCGGGTGCTGCTGTGTGCCTGGCTGTGCTGCGGGTGGGCCGGGCAGGTGCTGGCGCAGCCCTGGCCGCATCTCGTCACCCAATTGGAGTGGCAGCGACCCGACGGCGGGTGGATGCCCCAGGCGCTGCCCGACGACTGGGGCCAGCGCGGTGTTCCGAGGCCAGGGCTGGGGCGCTATCGCCTGCGCGTGACGCTGTCGCAGGTCGATGCCGACGAGCTCTGGGCGCTGTGGTCGGCGCGCTTCCCGATGCATTACCGCGCCTGGCTCAACGGCGTGCCGGTCGGCGACACGCTGGACGTGCCCGACGCGATGCAGCCACGCACGACGCCGCTGCTGATTGCCCTGCCGCGTGGCGTGCTGCGGGCGGGCGAGAACGAGCTGCTGATCGAGGAGAAGGGCGGGCCGCGATCCGGGCTGGGCGAGCTGTGGCTGGGCCCGGCCGCGCAGGTCGAGCGGCAGGCGTCCAAGTACCTCCGCGCGTTCGTCGACGTGCCGCGCGCCCTCAACGGCCTGGCCGGCGGTGCGGCGCTGTTTGCGCTGCTGCTGTGGGCGCGGCGGCGCGGCGAGGTCACGATGGGTTGGTTCGGCGTGCTGGCCCTCGTGCTGACGCTGCGCAACATCGCCTTCGTCGAGCCGGGCGCGCCGTCACCGGCCGGTGCCGGGCTGGCGATGTACCTGCTCATCGTCGCGATCAACGCGGCCTACGGTTTCTTCGGCCTGTCGCTGGGCGCACCGGGTTGGCGGGCGTGGCGCTACTGGATCATTGCCGTGGCAGCGGGCGCCACGGCGGCTGGTCTGCTCGCGCCGCCCGACCCTGTTGCGCTGGACCGGCTGCGGCACTGGGTCTATCCGCTGCTGTCGGTCAACGCGCTGGTGGCGACGGCGCTGCTGGTGCGCGCGGCCTGGCGGCAGCAGCGCCGCGGTTTCTGGCTGCTGGCCGGCCTGGGGCTGGCCTTCGTCGTGGGCGGCGTCTACGACATGCTGCTGCAGGCCGGCCGATTGCCGCAGCAGTGGGAGTTCCTGCTGCCCTGGCTGAGCCCGCTGCTGGTGCTGATCTACGGCGGCATGCTGGGCGCGCGGCTGGTGCGGGCGCTGGCCGAGTCCGAGCGCGCTGGCCAGGTGCTGGAGCAGCGCGTCCGTGAGCGCACCGCCGCGCTGGAAGCCGCCAACCTGGCCAAGACGCGCTTCCTCGCCGCCGCCAGCCACGATCTGCGCCAGCCCATGGTGACCATTGGCGTGCTCATCGGCGTGCTGCGCGAGCAGCTCGCGTCGCCAGCGCAGCAGCGGCTGATCGGCCGCGTCGACGAGGCCGTCGCGGCGATGGAGGGGCTGCTGGCCGGGCTGCTGGACCTCTCGAGGCTGGACTCCGGCGGTCTGCGCGTCGCCCGAGAGCCCGTGGCGCTGGCGCTGCTGCTGGAGGCCATGGCTGCCCACGAGCGCGAGGCCGCCGCGCGCCAGGGTCTGCGGTTGCGGCTGCGCGTGCCGCCCGGCGCCGCCGTGCTGGGCGACGCGGTGCTGATCGAGCAGGTGCTGCGCAACCTCGTCGCCAACGCGCTGCGCTACACCGAGCGTGGCGGCGTGCTGGTGGGCGTGCAGCGGCGCGGCGCGAACTGGCGCATCGCGGTGTGGGACACCGGGCGCGGCATCCCGGCGGACCAGCAGGCGCGCGTCTTCGAGGACTTCGTCCAGCTCGACAACCCGCAGCGCGAACGTGCCCAGGGGCTGGGCCTCGGGCTGGCCATCGTGCGCCGCGCCGCCAGCCTGCTCGACACCACCGTGGCGCTGCGCTCGACGCCGGGGCGCGGCTCCTGCTTCAGCTTCGAGCTGCCTGCCTGCCGGCTTGCCGGCCCCGCGGTACCGCAGGGCGGCTTGGCCGCACCTGGCGACCTGCCCGCGCTCCAAGGGCTGAGCGTCGTGCTTGTCGAGGACGACGAGGGCGCCCGCGAGGCGCTGCGGCTGCGCCTGCAGGCCTGGGGCGCCGACGTGCTGGCACTGGCCTCGCCGGCGGCGCTTGGCGATCGCATCGCCGCCGGCTTGCCGGCGCCGGACCTGCTGGTGACCGACATGCGCCTGCCCGGTGGCAGTGGGCTGGATGTCGTCGCCCGCGTGCGCGCGTTGAGCGCTGACGTGCCGGCCGTCATCGTCACCGGCAACACCGCGCCCGACGACCTGGCGGAGCTGGCCGCCAGCGGCCTGCCGGTCGTGCACAAGCCCTTCCGCGCCGAGCAGCTGGCGCAGGCCATTCGCAGCCAGTTGCCGGCGCGCGCGGTGGGCGCGGGCTGAAGCGTGCGAAACGCCACAACTGTGTAGGGGGCGTTCGGCTGTTTGGCCGATGGGCGGGGCGGACCGGTCTCCCTAGAGTCCGCGGCGTCATCACGTCAAGGAGTTCCCATGAAGCCCAGTCCTGCGCCCCGTCCCACCGTCGCCCGCCTGTTGCCCGCCGCCTCCGCGCTGGTGGCAGCATTCGGCCTGAGTGCCTGTGGAGGCGGCGACAGCAGCACGCCGGCCCCCGCGCCGGCACCGGCGCCGGCGGCGCTGTCGCTGACCGGCGTCGTCGCCAAGGGAGCGGCGCTGTCCGGTGCGACCGTGTCCGCCAAGTGCGCCACCGGCACGGGCACGGCGACGTCGGGCACCGACGGCAGCTACTCGCTGAGCATCACGGGTGGCGCGCTGCCCTGCGTGCTGGAGGCCGTGGCCGGCACCGACAAACTGCATTCGGCCGCCACCACCACCAAGGCCAACATCACGCCGCTGACCGAGCTGATGGTGGCGCAACTGACCGGGCAGGCACCGGCCACGTGGTTCACGACTGCGGCCTCGCTGAGCGACAGCGTCACCACGGCCAAACTCGCCGACGCACAGACTGCCGTGCTGACCGTGCTGACGGCCGCTGGCGTGGACACCAGCAAGGCCGGCGACTTCGTCAGCGGCACACTCGTCGCCGCCAATGGCAGCACCACCGGCAGCGACCAGGACAAGGTGCTCGACGCCATCGCCGGCAAGCTCTCCACCGCCGGCTCGACGCTGGCGCAACTGACCGAGACCGTGGCCAGCAGCGGCAGCGCCACCACCACCGCGTCCACCAGCGCGCTGGCGCCCGAGCTGCTGCTCAAGCCGGCTGCGGCCACCTGCAGTGCATTGCGGGCCACGGACTACTGGCTCGTCATCACCGGCGTGACTGGCGGCGACGCGGTGCAGAAGGGCAGGATCGTGCTCGACGCCAACAAGGCCGCCAGCTTCCAGCCCTACACCAGCGCCGACGGCAGCACGCTGGGCAGCGCTGTGAGCCTCACGGCCAACGGCAACTGCCGCTTCACCAGCAGCCAGGGAGACGACGTGATGGTGGCGCCGTCGGGCGTGATCGTCGGCACCAATCCGCAGTCCCGTGCCTTCGTCGCGGTGCCGGTGCAGAGCCACACGCTGGCCGAGCTGGTGGGCGACTGGAACACGTTGGCCAGCGACACGGCCGATGACGCCGTGAACGGCATCGGCTGGACCTTCGGCTACGGCACGGTCACGATCAACGCCGGCGGCTACGAGCAGTTCACGCAGGGCTGCTGGTTCGGCGGCCTCACCGCCACCACCTGCACCGCGCTGCCCGACGCCATCAAGGCCCGCAAGCGCCCGGTGGTCGTGCTGGCCGACGGCAGCTTCACCAACCACTCCGATGACACCACCACCGCCGACGGCGGCCCGTGGATGGACCGCAGCTTCGTCTACCGCAGCGGCCAGGGAGACTACTTCGCCGTCGGAGCCAACGTTCTGACGCCGGGCGGGGGCAAAGGCGACGGCAGCGTCAGCTATGCCACCAAGGTGCGCACGCTGGCGCTGCCCAAGGTGGGCGACACCAACAACAACTGGAACGTGTACTGGAACTGGGCCAGCGGCACGTCCGTCACGGCCACCGACGTCAACACGCACAAGATCCAGTCGGTGGACAGCACGGCGGTCAGCTTCGTGCGCGTCTCCGGCGTCGTCGGGGCCGCCACGCATGCCGAGACGCTGCTCGTCAACAAGCCGTTCACCGGCTTCTGGCAACGCGATGCGGCCAGCGGCGTCGCCACCAGCGATGGCAAGACCACCAACGTGCGCGCGGGCATCTTCCTGAAGGCGGGCAGCGGCATCAGTGTCGTGCTGCAGCCCTACCAGGACAGCAGCCGCCCGGCCCGCATCGTGGTGTCGGCCGCCCAGCCCAGCTAAACGGGGCGTTTCAGGGCGCGTTGAGCTTCAGCCCCAGCCGGGCCGCGGCGACGACGGCCTGGGTGCGGCTGGCCACGCCCAGGCGGCGGTAGACCGCCTCGAGGTGCGTCTTCACCGACGACTCCGACAGCCCCAGGCTGCGGCAGATGAGCTTGTTGGACTGCCCCTCGACGAGCAGGCGCAGCACGTCCAGCTGGCGCGGCGTCAGCTCCACGGCGGGCTCTGGCGTGGCGGCCGGCCAGGTGGCCAGCAGCGTCGGTGGCAGCGTGACGCCGCCCTGCAGCGTGGCCGACAGCGCCTGGATCAGCAGCCGGCTGTCGGCCTGCTTGGGCACGAAGCCGCTGGCGCCCAGTTCGATGGCGGCCTGCACGGTCTCGGGCCGGTCGTCGGCCGACAGCACGACGATGCGCACCTCCGGCGCGTGGGCGCGCACGGCCTGCACGGCCTCCAGCCCGCTGGCGTCGGGAAGGCCCAGGTCCAGCAGCACGAGGCCCGTGCGCTCGTCCAGCCGGGCCAGCGCCTCGGCCAGGCTGGCGGCGTGCTCGACGGTGCAGGCCGGAAAGCGCGCTTCGATCAGCCCGCTCAGTGCGTCCGCCAGCAGGCGGTGGTCGTCGACGAGCAGGACCTTCATGCGTCGCGATCCAGCCAGACCTCCAGCCCCTGCGCGTTCAGCTCCGCATCCAGCGCCAGCCACTCGGCGGCACCGGCTCCGGCCGCATGGCCGTGGGCGCGCAACCGCGCCAGGTAGCCGTCCAGCAGCGCGGCCTTCAGCAGCTCGTGCCGTGCCGGCGCCTCCCGAAGTGAGCGGGCCAGCGCGACCATCTCATCCACCTGGGCCAGCATCTCCGCCGCCAGGCGCCGCACCTCGTCGACGGAGCCACCGATGCGGCCGTAGTGCGTGACCTGCATCGCCAGCGGCTCGGCGGCCAGCAGACGGGCGACGGTGGCCTTCAGCGCATCGGGCTCGAACTGCACCGGCGTGCTGGTGGGCAGTATCCAGGCGCGGCCGTCGACGTCGAAGGCGCGGTAGGACAGGCCGAAGGTGTCGCCGGTGAACCAGCTGCGGCTGCGCTCATCCCAGATCGCGTGGTGATGCCGGGCGTGGCCGGGTGTGTCGATGAGGCGCAGCGGCCGGCCGGCGAGGTGGATGAACTGCTCGTCGTGCGAGGCCTCGGCGCGCTCGGCCGGCACCGGCACCAGCTTGCCGTAGCTGCGCTGCATCTCCTCCTCGCCGTAGACGCCCAGCGCGCTCAGCCACAGTGCGGTCGGGTTCACCAGGTGGCGCAGGCCGCGCGGGTGCACCAGCGCCCTGGCATGCGGCAGGGCTTCCATCAGCAGGCCCACGCCGCCGGCATGGTCGAGGTGCACGTGTGTGGGGATGACCCAGTCGACGGCGTCGGCGTGTAGGCCCAGCGCGTTCAGCGCCGCCAGCAGCCGCGGCACGGCGTGGTTGGTGCCGGTGTCGATGAAGGCGGCACGGCCGTCCTCGACCATCAGGTAGGCGGCGTCGAAGCGTGGGCGCTGGAAGCCGGTGTCGATGGCGTAGATGCCGTGGCCGAGGTCGTCGATGAAATCAAGCATGCAGAGGTGACGCGGCGAAGGCGCTTCCTAGAATCACCGCTCACGATAGCCGAAGGAGGCCGCGGTGGCGGTTCACGAGATTCTGAAGATGGGCGACCCACGCTTGCTGCGCATCGCCAAGCCGGTCACCGAGTTCGGCACGCCCGAGCTCAAGGCCTTGATTGCCGACATGTTCGAGACGATGGCCGCGGCCAACGGTGCGGGCCTCGCGGCGCCGCAGATCGGCGTGGACCTGCGGCTGGTCATCTTCGGCTACACGAAGAACGTGCGCTACCCGGAGGCGCCGCCCGTGCCTCCCACGGTGCTGATCAACCCGACCATCGAGGTGCTGGACGGGGGGCGCACCGAGGGCTGGGAGGGCTGCCTGTCCGTGCCGGGGCTGCGTGGCGTCGTTGCGCGCGACGAGCGCATCCACTACACCGGCTTCGATGCTGACGGCCAGCCGATCGACCGCATCGCCGACGGCTTCCATGCCCGCGTCGTGCAGCACGAGTGCGACCACCTGGATGGCATCCTCTACCCGATGCGTGTCACCGACTTCACCCGCTTCGGCTTCACGTCCGTGCTGTTTCCCGAGATCGACCCGAACTCGGACGACGATTGAAACTGAAAAACTTGTAAGCGCGGTCCACCGCGCGGACGCCGGCAACGTTGCTCTGGCGTAAAGGAGCATCGGCTCATGACCACGTCCCTCGAATCCAAGCTCGTTCTCTCCCGCCGTCGCTGGCGCATGCTGGCGCTGGCCCTGCTTGTGGCCGCGGCCCCGGCCGTCAAGGCGCAGGACGCCGACCGCGACCCGCCCACGCGCGCGGCACGCGTCGTCGACGTGATCGGCGACGCCTGGCTGTTCGACCACGATTCCCGCGAGTGGACGCGGCTGACGCGCAACCAGACCGTCGGCGAGGGTGACCGCGTGCGCACCGACGACCGTGGCCGCGTGTCGCTGCGCGTCGGCTCGACGACCGTCTGGGTCGACGAGCGCAGCGACCTGGAGCTGAGCCAGCTCGACGAGGGTCAGACGCTGCTGCAGCTGGACCGCGGCGATCTCGCCCTGCGCCTGCGCAGCGCCGAGAACGCCGCCGAGACGCGCGTGCGCACCCGCGAGGGATCGGCCCAGGCCGAGCGCGAGGGCCTGTACCGCGTCGAGCAGCTGGACCGCGGCAGCAAGGTCTACGTGTTCCAGGGCCGCCTGCGCTTCGACTGGGCACGTGCCGCATCGCCCGTCGTGGTGGGTACCGGCGAGCAGGTCGAGCTGTGGTGGCCCGACGGCCCGCGCGCCGAGCGCGGCCCGCTGTACAGCGACGGCTTCGGCGACTGGGTGCTGGCCGAGAACCGCGAGGAGGGTGACCGCCCGGTGGCCCGCTACGTGTCGCCCGAGATGACCGGCGCCGAGGACCTGGACCGTTATGGCCGCTGGGAGACCGCGCCCGACTACGGCGCCGTGTGGATTCCGACCACCGTCGTCGCCGTCGACTGGGCGCCCTACCGCTACGGCCACTGGGCTTGGTCGCGCCTGTGGGGTTGGACCTGGGTGGACGACGCGCCGTGGGGCTTTGCGCCCTTCCACTATGGCCGCTGGGTCAACTGGGGTGGCCGCTGGTGCTGGGCGCCGGGCGCCTACGTGCACCGTCCCGTCTACGCGCCGGCGCTGGTCGGCTGGGTGGGTGGCGGCTCGGTCAGCGTCGGCATCAGCATCGGTGGCGGCCGCACGCCGCCGCCGCGCTACGGTTGGTACCCGCTGGCGCCGCGCGAGGTCTTCGTGCCGGCCTACCACCACAGCCCGCGCTACGAGACGCGCGTCAACGACCCGCGCGACCTGCGCGACCCGGTCACCGTGCAGCGCCCGCACCGCTACCGCGACGTGCCCACGGCCGTCAGCGTGCTGCCCGCCACCGGTGGTGCCATCCAACCCATGCCCGTGGTGCGCGGCCCCGATCGGAAGGCCGAGCCGGGTTGGGTCCGCCCGCTGCCGGTCGCGCCGGGTCGAGGCGAGCTGGCCGGCGCGCTGCCGGCGGTGCCGGTGCGGCCGGTCGGTGCCGACGTGCAGCGCCCCCGCGAGCGTGAGCGCGACGCCGCGACGGGCTGGCGCAGCGACAACCAGCTGCCGGTGCGCCGCGATCCGCCGAACCGTGGTGCCGAGGTGACCCGGCCCGGCGTGCCGGTCGTCGCGCCGCAGGTGCAGCAGCAGCCCCAGCAGCCGGTGCGGCCGGCCGTTGAGCAGCCGCAGCGCGGCACGCCGGAGAACTGGGGCGCACAGCGCGAACAGCAGCGCCGCGACGAGATGCTGCAGCGGGAGCAGGCCCAGCGTGCCGCGCAGCAGCGCGATGCCCAGCAACGCGAGATCGAGCGGCAACAGCAGCAGCGTGAAGCGCAACAGCGGGATCAGCTGCAGCGCGACGCCCAGCAGCGCGACATGCAGCAGCGCCGCGAGGCCTTCCAGCAACAACAGCAGCAGCAACAGCGCGAGATGCCGCAGCGCCGCGAGGAGCCGCGGGTGCAGATACCGCAGCCGCAGGCCCAGATGCCGCAGCAGCGCGGCAACGACGGCCCGCAGCGGGGCCGCCAGGACGGCGTGCCGGCACGTCAGGACAAGCCGCGCGAGCGCGAAGCCCGCCCCAACGAGCGGCAGCAGGAGCGCTGAGGCCGGGCGCGTTACAGCAGCGGTTTCAGCGCCGGCCAGACGTTGTCCAGCATCTGCGGGTGCGCCTTGGCCAGCGGATGGATGCGGTCGGGCTGGAACCAGTCCATCGCGTCTGCCCGGTCTGCCACGCCTTTCAGCAGGAAGGGCACGAGGCCGGTCTTGGCCTGCTTCGCGACATCGGCGAACAGGCCCTCGAACTCGCGCCCGTAGGCGGCGCCGTAGTTCGGCGGCACCTGCATGCCGACGACGACGACCTTGGCGCCGGCCTCCTGCGCTGCCTTGGCCATCGCCATCAGGTTGTCGCGCGTGCTGGCCAGCGGCAGGCCGCGCAAGGCGTCGTTGCCACCCAGCTCGATGACGACGACGGCCGGCTTGTGCGTGCGCAGCGCCGTGGGCAGCCGGCTGCGGCCGCCGGCGGTCGTGTCGCCGCTGATGCTGGCGTTGACGACGCGGTAGGGCTTCTTCTGCTCGGCCAGGCGCTTCTGCAGCAGCGCCACCCAGCCGTCGCCGGCCTTCAGGCCGTACTCGGCCGAGAGGCTGTCGCCGACGACGAGGACGACCGGCTCTTGCGCCGCCGCAGCCGCCGACCCTGACGTCCAGCTGGCCAACACCCCCAGGCTAAAGTGCGCCACCACCCAACGCCGCCGCAGTCCCGACATGCCCGAAGCCCTTGTCCAAGTTGATCAGATCACCAAGCGCGTGCGCGACGCGACCGGGGAGCTGACGATTCTGCATGACATCAGTTTCGAGCTGACGGCGCGGGAGTCGGTCGCCATCGTCGGCGCGTCGGGCTCGGGCAAGAGCACGCTGCTGGCCATCCTCGCCGGTCTGGACGTGCCCAGCGGCGGCACCGTCAAGCTGCGCGGGCAGGACCTGTTCACGCTGAACGAGGACGAGCGCGCCGCCGTGCGGGCGAAGGAGCTGGGCTTCGTATTCCAGAGCTTCCAGCTGCTGCCCAACCTGACGGCGCTGGAGAACGTCATGCTGCCGCTGGAGCTTCGCGGCGCGCGCGATGCCCGTGAGCAGGCGGCGGCCATGCTGGACCGCGTGGGCCTGGGCGAACGCTTGAGCCACTACCCGCGCGTGCTGTCCGGCGGCGAGCAGCAGCGCGTGGCGCTGGCGCGCGCCTTCGTGCAGCGCCCGGCGTTGCTGCTGGCCGACGAGCCGACCGGCAGCCTGGACTTCGCCACCGGTGCGTCGGTGATGGAGTTGATGTTCGAGCTGAACCGCGAGGCCGGGACCACGCTGGTACTCGTCACGCACGACCGCGAGATCGCGGCGCGTTGCGAGCGGCAGCTCAGGATCGAAGCGGGTCGGCTGGCTGTCGCCTGAGCCCCTCGCCCGGTCTTGCCTCGCTGAACGCGGGCGAGCCCGGTCGGTCTTGCAGACCGCGCTGCGGCAATGCCACAGCTCTTCAGCAGGCACGGCGAGTCCACTGGACTCACCGTGTCCGGCCTCAGCCCCCGAGGGGACGGCGATGCTCGCGGCATCGAGCCGCGAGCACATCGCCAGACGGGCCGGCTTGGGGCGGCCCGGCGCTCGGCCCGGGCAGTCAGTCAGGCTATCAGCGCCTGGTCGAAGTCGGCGATCAGGTCTTCTGCGGCTTCCAGGCCGACCGACAGCCGCACCAGCCCTTCGGCGATGCCCATCGCGGCGCGGGCGTCCCGGCCCATTTCCCAGAAGATCGTCGGTGCGACCGGGATGATCAGCGTGCGCGTGTCGGCCAGGCCGGTGGCCTTCAGCGGCAGGCGCAGGCGGTTGAGGACCTCGACGAGGCGCTCGGTGTCGCGCAGCTCGAAGCTCATCATCCACGAGCCGCCGCCGAACCAGTCGCGGGCGCGTTCGTACTCGGGGTGAGTCTCCAGCAGCGGGTAGTGCACGCGCCCGATGGCGGGGTGGGCGGCCAGGTGGCGGGCCAGCGTGAGGGCCGTGGCGCTGCTGCGCTGCAGGCGCAGCTCCAACGTCTCGGCACCGACGAGGATGCGGTGCGCGGCCTCGCTGGACAGCGTGCCGCCCATGTCGCGCAGCCCCTTCTTGCGGATCTGCTGCAGGCCCCAACCGCGCGCGTCACCCTGGCGGTAGGCAGGGAAGATGTTGGGGTAGGCGGCCCAGTCGAAGCAGCCCGTGTCGGTGACGGCACCGCCCAGTGCCTCGCCGTGGCCGGCCAGCGTCTTGGTCAGCGAGTTCATGACGAGGCCGGCACCGAAGCGCTTGGGCTGGCACAGCGCCGGCGACGTCACGGTGTTGTCGACGACGTAGAGCAGGCCCAGCTCGCGGCACAGCGCGCCGATGCCTTCGAGGTCGGGGATGCGCGTGCTGGGGTTGGCGATGGTCTCGACGAAGACCATGCGGGTCTCGGGCCGCAGTGCGGCGCGCACGGCGGCGGCATCGCCGGCATCGACGCGGCTGACCGCGATGCCCAGGCCCTCCAGCGTCTGGAAGAAGCTGTTGGTGTTGCCGAACACGCGCGAACTGGTGACGAGATGGTCGCCGGCCTTCAGCAGGGTCAGGAACAGCGCACTCAGCGCCGCCATGCCGGTCGAGAAGCTGACCGTGCCGACGCCGCCCTCCAGCTCGGTGATGACGGCCTCCAGCGCCGCCGTCGTCGGCGTGCCCTGGCGGGCGTAGTTGAAGCTGCCCTTGACGCGACCCTGGAAGACGCCGATCAGGTCTTCCACGTTCTCGTAGGCGTACTGCACCGACGGATGGACGGGCACGTGGACACCGCCAAAGGAACGATCGCCGCCGGCGGCGTGGACGAGGCGGGTGCTGAGGGAGTCGGTCATGGTCTTCTTCGATCCAGATGGCAAAAGACCCGCCGAGGCGGGTCTTGCTGGGTGATCCTGCTGGGGAGGATCAGCGGCTGAACGTGTAGTCCGTCTTGGCCTTCTTGATCAGGCTTTCCTGGTACTCGGCCATCTTCTGCTGCTCGATGCGCTGCTTGATCTGGGCCTTGACGTCGTCGAAGGCCGGGAAGGTCGCGGGGCGCACGTCTTCCAGCTTGATGATGTGGTAGCCGAACTGGCTCTTCACCGGTTCCTGCGTCATCTCGCCCTTTTGCAGCGCGGTCATGGCCTTGCTGAACTCGGGCACGAAGTTGTTCGGGTTGGCGAAGTCCAGGTCGCCGCCGTTCTGCGCGGAGCCGGTGTCCTTGGAGTTCTTCTTGGCCAGTTCCTCGAAGCTGGCGCCAGCCTTGATCTGGGCGATCAGGGCCTTGGCGTCTTCTTCCTTCTCGACCAGGATGTGGCGGGCACGGTATTCATTGCCGGTGTTGGCGGCCTTGAACTTGTCGTACTCGGCCTGCGCGTCGGCGTCGCTGACGGGGTTCTTGGCGCGGAAGTCGTCCATCAGGCCGCGGATCAGCAGCATCTGGCGGGCCAGATCCATCTGCGTCTTGTAGTCGGCGGTCTGCGGGATGCCCTTGGCCTCGGCGGCCTGGATGAAGATCTCGCGGCGGACAACTTCGTCCTTCACCTGGGCTTCCAGCTCGGGCGAGCGTTGTTGCTGGCCGCTCTTGGTGACTTGCTGGATCAGCGCCTCGACGCGTGCCTTGGGCACGGGCTTGCCGTTCACCGTGGTGATGTTCTGCGCGATTGCGGCAGCCGGCAGCAAGGCCGAGATGGTGGCCGCGACGACGGCGGCGAGCGCAAACTTCTTCATGGGTTGGGGGAGTGATTCAGGCTAAAAAAATCGCGCCCGTAGCGGGGCGCGCGGTTCGATCACGCTCGACCTGATCAGGGTTCGCCCGGAGCGCGGGCGTCAATTGCCAGCGCGTGGATTCCGCGCTGCATCAGGTCGGACAAAGAATGATAAACGAGGCGGTGACGAGCCAATCTTTGCAGACCCGTAAAGCGATCCGACACGACAGCCACATGAAAGTGCCCACCCTCGCGGGCGCCGGCGTGCCCGGCGTGATCGGCGCTGTCGTCGCGGATGCTGAGTGAAAGCGGCGCCAGCTCGGCACGCAGCCGGGATTCGATCTCGGTGGCGATGCTCATGACTTGCCGTCCTCTTCCGGCGGCAGGTATTTGCTGGCGTACAGGCCCAGCCCCAGCATGAAGACGAACATCAGTGCCGTCATGCCAAAGACCTTGAAGTTGGCCCAGGTCGATGTCGAGAAGTTGTAGGCCACGTACAGGTTGGCGACACCGATCGCTGCGAAGAACAGCACCGACGCACGGTTGAGCCGCAGCCAGATCGCGTCGGGCAAGGTCATGTCGCCGCCCAACGTGGACTGGATGAGGTTCTTGCCAAACCAGGCCTGCGAGATCCAGAACGTCAGCGCCGTGCCCCAGTACAGACCCGTGGGCTTCCACTTGATGAAGGTCTCGTTGTGGAACCAGACGGTGGCCGCGCCCAGCGTGACGACCAGCACGAGGCTGATCCACAGCATCAGGTCGATCTTCTTGCCGCGCAGCTTCAGGACTGCCACCTGGGCCAGCGTTGCGACCATGACGACCAATGTCGCCAGCAGCACCGGAGCTTCCTGTGCGCCGACAACACCGCCCTGCACGAGGAAGCCGAAATGCTGCGTCGCGAACGCGGCGGCCGCGTCGGCGTGGCCTTCGGCGCCTTTGAAGACGGCGAAGAAGAGGATCAGCGGGAGAAAGTCGAGCAGCAGCTTCATGGTCAGCGACGCTCGGCCGCCCGGAGGCGCTGACGCGCGCCCTCGGGGGGCAGCGAATGCAATGAGCGTGGGGGTTTCATTGACCGGGATTTTCTCCGACGAAATCGATGGCGGCCGAATTGATGCAGTAACGCTCACCGGTCGGCTCGGGACCGTCCGGGAAGACATGACCCAGGTGCGAGCCGCACTTGTTGCAGCGCACCTCCACGCGGACCATGCCGTGGCTGCGGTCGACAACGCGCTCGATGACCTCGCTGTTGACCGGCGCCCAGTAGCTGGGCCAGCCGCAGCCGGCGTCGAACTTGGTGTCGGACTCGAACAGCGGCGTGCCGCAGCCGATGCAGTTGTAGTGGCCGTCCTTGAAATGGTCCCAGTACTTGCCGGTGAAGGCGCGTTCCGTCGCCGCGTGGCGGGCGACCTGGTACTGCATCGGGTCCAGCTGCTCGCGCCATTCGGCGTCGGTCTTCTGGACGGGGTAGGGCTTGCCGGTGTCGTGATTCATGATGAGCAGGAGACTTCGAGGGACTGGGCCCAGTCGGGCGGCAGGGCCGCGTCGCCGGGGTTCTCGGGTTCGTCGAACGGGCGGCTCAGAACTTTCAGCAGCCGCTCGATTTCGCTGAAGTCGCCTTGTGCGGCGGCGCGGATCGCGCCCTCGGCGAGATGGTTGCGCAGCACGACGGCCGGGTTGGCGGCCAGCATGCGAGGCTCGGCGTCGGGCGCCGTGCGTGGGCGCCAGCGGGCCAGCCAGGCGTCCAGCGCGTCGCGGTCGATGAAGTGGTCGCGCAGCGGCTCGGGGTCGGTCAGTGCGCGGGACAGGCGGCGGAACGTGATCGTGAAGTCGGCGCTGGACGCGGCCATCAGCTTCAGGAAGTCGTCGGCCAGCGTCTGGTCGTCGGCGTGCTCGCCGTCCAGCCCCAGCTTGGCGCGCATGCGGCCCAGCATCTGGCTGGCGAAGCGGTCGCGGAAACTCTCCACGGCTTCGATGAGCCGCTCGCCCGAGGCCTCGGCTTCCTCATCCGTGGCGATGGGCATCAGCGGCAGCAGCGCCTGCGCCAGTGCGTGCAGGTTCCAGAACGCGACGGCAGGTTGCCGTGCGTAGGCGTAGCGGCCGCGGTCGTCGCTGTGGTTGCAGATGTGACCGGGATCGAAGGCGTCCATGAAGCCGAACGGGCCGTAGTCCAGCGTCAGGCCCAGCATGGACATGTTGTCGGTGTTCATGACGCCGTGGCAGAAGCCGATGGCCTGCCAGTGCGCGACGAGGTCGGCGGTCTGTTCCGACACCTTCTTCAGCAGTGCGACCGGCGGCTCGGCCGCGTCGGCGCACTCGGGCGCGTGGTGCGTGACGAACCAGTCGAACAGGCGGCGCAGCGCGTCGAGCTGCTGGTGGTGGGCGAAGTGCTCGAAGTGGCCGAAGCGCACGAAGCTGGGCGCCACACGCGTGACGACGGCGGCCGTCTCAATGGTCTCGCGCCGCACCGGCAGCCGCGAACCGGTGATGCACAGCGCGCGCGTTGTCGGCACGCCCAAAGCGGCCATCGCCTCGGAGCACAGGAACTCGCGGATCGACGAGCGCAGCACGGCGCGGCCGTCGGCGCGGCGGGAGTAGGGCGTCATGCCGGCCCCCTTCAACTGCAGCTCCAGCGGGCCGTTCGGGGTGTCGACCTCGCCCAGCCACAGCGCGCGGCCGTCGCCCAACTGGCCCGCCCAGACGCCGAACTGGTGGCCGCTGTAGACGCTGGCCAACGGCTGCATGCCAGGCCAGACAGCGTTGCCGGAGAAGGCGGCCAGCGCATCGCCGCGCGAAGCCCAGTCGGCGGGCCAGCCGAGCAAGGTGGCGCAGGCGGGGCTCTGCGCCACCCAGTGCGGATCGGGCAGGCCCTGGGCGGGCAGCTCGGTGAAGAAATCGGGCCCCAGCGCCGCGAAGCGGTTGGTCCAGGCGAGGCCGTCCAGAGGTTTCATCGCGCCAGTTTAGTGAGGCCGGCTTTTGCCCCGCTGTCTTGGGTGTTTCCCCGGGGGGCGAGGGTCGCGGGTGTGACGTTCCACGCTTGAAACCGCGGGCTAGACTGGGCCGATAAGACAGCCAGGAGACAGGCATGGCATTGACGGGCCGGATGATGTCGGAGCCGTTGTTGATCTCGTCGTTGCTGAAGCACGCCGAGCGGCATTCGGGTGAGACCGAGATCGTCAGCAAGCGGGTCGAGGGCGACCTGCACCGCAGCAACTGGCGCGAGGTCGCGCGCCGTTCGCGCCAGGCCGCGCAGGCCTTTGCGCGGCTGGGTTGCGTGGCGGGTGACCGCGTCGGCACGCTGGCCTGGAACGGCCACCGGCACCTCGAGATCTATTACGGCACGTCAGGATCGGGCCTGGTCTGCCACACGATCAACCCGCGCCTGTTCCCCGAGCAGATCGTCTGGATCGCCAGCGATGCCGAGGACCGCGTCTTGTGCTTCGACGCGACCTTCCTGCCACTGGTCGAGAAGATCGCGCCACTGCTCAAGAGCGTGCAGCACTTCGTGCTGATGACATCGCGCGCCCACATGCCGGCGAGCAGCAGCATTCCCGACCTGTTGTGCTTCGACGACCTGCTGGACGCCGAGACCGGTGACTACACCTGGCCGCAGTTCGACGAGAACACGGCCTCCAGCATCTGCTACACGTCCGGCACCACGGGCAATCCCAAGGGCGCCGTCTACAGCCATCGCTCGACGTTGCTGCATGCCTACGCCGCTGCGCTGCCGGATGCGATGGATTGCTCCAGCCGCGATGTCGTGCTGCCGGTGGTGCCGATGTTCCACGTCAACGCCTGGGGCCTGCCGTACACGGCGGCGCTGGTGGGCTTCAAACTGGTGTTCCCCGGCCCGCACCTGGACGGCAAGAGCCTGTACGAGCTGTTCGAGGGTGAGAAGATCAGCTTCAGCGCCGGTGTGCCGACCGTGTGGCTGGGCCTCTTGAACTACGTGAAGGCCAACAACCTCAAGTTCTCGACCTTCAAGCGCACCGTCATCGGCGGTTCGGCCTGTCCGCCGGCGATGATGGCCTCGCTGCAGCATGACTTCGGCATCGAGGTCATCCACGCCTGGGGCATGACGGAGATGTCGCCGCTGGGCACGCTGTCCAAGCTGACGACGCGCCAGCTCGGCCTGCCGCCCGAGGCGCAGCAGCGCCTGCTGGAAAAGCAGGGCCGCGTGATCTACGGCGTGGACATGGCCATCATCGATGACGACGGGCGCTCGCTGCCGTGGGACGGAGAGGCTTCGGGCAATCTCGTCGTGCGCGGCCACTGGGTCATCAGCCAGTACTTCAAGCACGACGAATCGCCGCTGATCAGCGTGGACGGCGAGCCCGGCTGGTTCCCGACCGGCGACGTCGCCACCATCGACGCCGACGGCTTCATGCAGATCACCGACCGCAGCAAGGACGTCATCAAGTCCGGTGGCGAATGGATCAGCTCCATCGACCTCGAGAACATCGCCATGGCCCACCCGGCCGTGCACGAGGCGGCCGTCATCGCGGCGCGCCATCCGAAGTGGGACGAGCGCCCGCTGCTGGTCGTCGTGAAGAAGCCCGACGCCGCGCTGACGCGCGAGGAGCTGCTGGCTTTCTACGAAGGCCGCATCGCCAAGTGGCAGGTTCCGGACGACGTCGTCTTCGTCGCCGAGCTGCCCCACACCGCCACCGGCAAGCTGCAGAAGCTCAAGCTGCGCGAACAGTTCCTCAGCCACAAGCTGCCGACCGCCTGAATCGCCGTTCCGTCAAACCAGAGCCCCAAGGCCTTTACCCCCAGGAGACAAGCATGTTCGACTTCACTTCGGCCCGCTTCCCCGTGCGTGCGCTGAGCGCCGCCGCCGTCCTCGCGCTGGCGGCCGGTGCCGCCCACGCCCAGAAGGGCGAGACGGTCAAGCTGGCCTACATCGACGCGCTCTCCGGCCTGATGGGCCCGGTGGGCCAGAACCAGGTCAAGACCTTCCAGTTCCTCGGCGAGAAGACCAACAAGAGCAACCCGGCCGGCGTCAAGTTCGAGATCGTCACCTTCGACAACAAGCTCAGCCCCGCCGAGTCGCTGAACCTGCTGAAGGCCGCGGCCGACCAGGGCATCCGCTACATCATGCAGGGCAATGGTTCCAGCGTCGCACTGGCGTTGAGCGACGCGGTCACCAAGCACAACGAGCGCAATCCCGGCAAGGAAATCCTCTACCTGAACTATTCGGCGGTGGACCCCGACCTGACCAACAGCAAGTGCAGCTACTGGCACTTCCGCTTCGACGCCGACACGTCCATGAAGATGGAGGCGCTGACGACCTTCATGAAGGACCAGCCCGACGTCAAGAAGGTCTTCCTGCTGAACCAGAACTACGCCCACGGCCACCAGGTCGCCAAGTTCGCCAAGGAGATGCTGGCCCGCAAGCGCCCGGACATCCAGATCGTCGGCGAAGACCTGCACCCGCTGGCCCAGGTGCGCGACTTCGCGCCTTACGTCGCCAAGATCAAGGCCAGCGGCGCCGACACCGTCATCACCGGCAACTGGGGCTCGGACCTGGCGCTGCTGGTCAAGGCCGCCAACGAGGCCGGCTACAACGGCAAGTTCTTCACCTACTACACCGGCGTGACCGGCACGCCGACGGCACTGGGCACCGGCGGCGCAGGCCGCGTGTTCCAGGTGGCCTACAGCCACTACAACATGGGCGGTCAGGTTCAGAAGGACGCCGAGGAGTTCAACAAGAAGTTCAACGACGACATGTACACGCTCAGCGTGCAGCACATCTACACGATGCTGAGCCAGGCCATGGCCAACGCCAAGTCGACGGACCCGGTCAAGGTCGCCGCGGCGATGGAGGGCCTGAGCGTCAAGAGCTTCAACGGCGAGGTGACGATGCGCAAGAGCGACCACCAGCTGCAGCAGCCGCTGTTCATCTCGGTCTGGCAGAAGGCCGATGCCAAGTACCCCTACAGCCCCGAGAAGACGGGCATGACGCTGGCGCCGGTGAAGATGTACGACAGCTACGTCTCGTCGACTCCCACGTCCTGCCAGATGAAGCGGCCCGGCTAAGCCGTCTTGCTGCTGCGCAAGCCAATCTTGGGCCTGCAGTGCTCGCCGTACGGGTGTACGGCTCCGCGCTTCGACCCAACCTTGGCTTGCTCGCGACGCAATCCGGCTCAGCCCGGAGCGTGGTTTTGCTGAGGGTCGCTTCTTGGATCAAGTCTTCATCAACCTGCTGAACGGCCTGTCGTCCGGCCTGCTGCTGTTCATGCTCAGCTCGGGCCTCACGCTGATCTTCAGCATGATGGGCGTGCTGAACTTCGCGCATGCCAGCTTCTACATGGTGGGGGCCTACGTGGCCTACGCGCTGGTGGGCGTTGTCGGCTTCTGGGCGGCGCTGCTGCTGGCGCCGTTGATGGTGGGGCTGATGGGGGCGGGCTTCGAGCGCTTCGCGCTGCGGCGAGTGCACAAGTTCGGCCACGTGCCGGAGCTGCTCATCACCTTCGGCCTGTCCTACGTCATCCTGGAGTTGGTGCAGCTCGTCTGGGGACGCACGGCCGTGCCGTTCACGCCGCCGGAGGCGCTGCAGGGTTCGGCGTTCACGATCATCTCGTCGCCGACGCAGGGCATGTCCTTCGCGCTCGGCAAGGCCGCGCCGGAGCTGTGCACCGCCGCGCTGTGCTCGACCTTCCCGGTCACGCGTGCCTTCATGATGTTCGTTGCGCTGCTGATGCTGCTGGCACTGTGGCTGTTGTTGACGCGCACGCGCGTCGGCCTCGTCATCCAGGCGTCGCTGACGCATCCGGAGATGGTCGAGTCGCTGGGGCACAACGTGCCGCGCGTGCTGATGCTGGTGTTCGGCAGCGGCTGCGCGCTGGCCGCGCTGGCCGGCGTCATCGGGGGCATCACCTTCGTGACCGAGCCCAACATGGCGGCCATCGTCGGCTCCATCATCTTCGTCGTCGTGGTGGTTGGCGGCATCGGCTCGCTGGCGGGGGCCTTCGTCGGCTCCATCGTCATCGGCCTGCTGCAGACGCTGCCGCTGACGGTGGACGCGTCGCTCGCATCGGCGCTGACGGCCATCGGCTTCACCGTCACGCCTGACACGCCCGGCTACCCGGTCCTGCGTCTGGCGCTGAAGGACGTCGCCCAGATCCTGCCCTATCTGCTGATGGTGCTGATCCTGATCTTCCGGCCCAAGGGCCTGCTCGGGACGAGAGAAGACTGATGGCAACGGCGAAGGAATTCCACTTCAAGCCCTACAACGTCGGGCGCTGGGTCGTCTGGAGCGCGTTCGCGCTGATCCTGTTCGTCGCGCCGCGCATCTGGACCAGCGGCCTCGCGCAGACCATGCTCACGCAGATGGGCATCGGCATCATTGCCTGCCTGGCCTACAACATCCTGCTGGGGCAGGGCGGCATGCTGAGTTTCGGCCACGCGGTCTACAGCGGCCTGGGCGCCTTCCTGGCCATCCATGCGTTGAACCAGGTGGGCGCCGGCACGCTGGGCCTGCCGGTCAGCCTGGTGCCGCTGGTGGGCGGCCTGGCCGGCATGGTGGCGGCTGCGTTGCTGGGCTACGTGTCCACCAAGAAGGCCGGCACGCCGTTCGCGATGATCACGCTGGGCATCGGCGAGCTGGTGTATGCGCTGGCGCTGATGCTGCCGGAGTTCTCAGGCGGCGAGGGCGGCGTGTCCAGCAACCGCGTCGTCGGTCAGGCGGTCATGGGCATCACGTTCGGGCCGCAGATCCAGGTCTACTACCTCGTCGCGATCTACTGCTTCGTCTGCACGGCGGCCATGTTCGCGCTGACGCGCACGCCGTTGGGCCGCATGCTGAACGCGGTGCGCGACAACCCCGAGCGGGTGGAGTTCATCGGCTACGACACGCACTGGGTGCGCTTCCTCGCGTTCACGATCTCCGGCTTCTTCGCCGGCATCGCGGGCGGCCTGGGTGCCATCAACACCGAGATTGTCAACGGCGAGGTGCTGCACGCGGCGCGCTCCGGCGCCTACCTGCTGTTCACCTTCCTGGGCGGCGCGATGTTCTTCTTCGGCCCCGTCATCGGCGCGGTGCTGATGGTCATCTGCGGCGTGCTGCTGTCGGAGCTGACCCAGGCCTGGCTGCTGTACCTGGGCCTGATCTTCCTGTTCATGGTCATGTACGCGCCGGGTGGCGTCGCCAGCCTCATCCTGATGAACCTGCGCGTGGCAGCGTTCGGCAGGCTCGGCAAGATCTGGACGTCCTACCTGGCGCTGGCCGGCTCGGCGCTGGCGGCGCTGGTGGGCGTGGCGGCCATGATCGAGATGGTCTACCACCGACAGCTCAACGAGGCGCTGGGCCCCGAGTTGCGCTTCATGGGCGCGACGCTGAACAGTGCCGGCGTGGACGCCTGGTTCGGCGCTGGCTGGCTGATGGTCGTCGGCATCGGGCTCTTCGAGGTCGCGCGCCGGCACTATGTGCAGCAGTGGGGCGAGATCCAGGAAGACATCGAAAAGGAAATCAAGCGCAGGGAGGCCCTATGAGTTTTGCGCTTGAACTGCGCGACGTGCGCAAGAGCTTTGGCAAGAGCGAGATCATCCGCGGCGCCAACCTGGCCGTGCAGGCCAGCGAGCGCGTGGCCATCATCGGCCCCAACGGCGCCGGCAAGAGCACGCTGTTCAACCTCATCAGCGGCCGCTTCGCGCCGACGTCGGGTGAGATCCACCTGCATGGCGCGCGCATCGATGGCCGCAAGCCCTACGAGATCAACCGCCAGGGTCTGTCGCGCAGCTTCCAGGTGTCCAACCTGTTCACGCGGCTGTCGGTGTTCGAGAACATCCGGTGCGCCGTGCTGTGGAGCCTGGGCCACCGCTACGCGTTCTGGAAGTTCCTCGCCGACCTGCGCGACGCGAACGACCGTGCCGAGCAGATCCTGGAGATGATCAAGCTCGACAAGCGCCGTGACGTGCTGGCCATGAACCTGACCTATGCCGAGGCGCGCGCGCTGGAGATCGGCATCACCATCGCCGGCGGCTCCAGCGTCATCCTGCTGGACGAACCCACGGCCGGCATGAGCAAGAGCGAAACCAAGCGCTTCATCCAGCTGATCCGTGACGTGACGGTGGGCAAGACGCTGCTGACCGTGGAACATGACATGGGCGTCGTCTTCGGCCTGGCCGACAAGATCGCCGTGCTGGTCTACGGCGAGGTCATCGCCTTCGACACCCCGGACGCGGTGCGCGCGAATGCGCGCGTGCAGGAGGCCTATCTGGGCTCTGTTCTCGCCGAGGTGCACGCATGAGCGCCGAGCGCAGGGCCGCTCCCAAGCCGGCGCGCGTCCGCTCGGGGGACCGCCTGGCGTACCCGCAAGGCGAGGGGCATCTATGACGGGACGCACGCTGCGGCTGGAGAACCTCCACGCCTTCTACGGCAAGAGCCATGTGCTGCATGGCGTCAGCCTGCAGGTGAACCCGGGCGAGATCGTCAGCCTGCTGGGCCGCAACGGTGCGGGCCGCTCGACGATGGTCAAGACCATCATGGGCCAGGTCGATGCCAAGGGCTCGGTCAAGTTCGGCGACACGGAGCTGGTGGGCCGCAAGGCCTACGAGATCGCCCACCTCGGCATCGGCTACGTGCCCGAGAACCGCGACATCTTCCCCAAGCTGACCGTCCACCAGAACCTGCTGCTGGGCGAGAAGTCCGGGGCCAAGAAGCCTCGGTGGAGCTTTGACGACATGTACCGCATGTTCCCGCGGCTCAAGGAGCGCCAGCACACCGAGGCCGGCGTGCTGTCAGGCGGCGAGCAGCAGATGCTGACGCTGTGCCGCACGCTGATGGGCGACCCCGACCTCATCATGATCGACGAACCCACCGAGGGCCTGGCGCCCAAGATCGTCGAGCTGGTGGCCGAGTACCTGAAGGAGCTGCAGCGCCGCGGCATCGCTGTGCTGCTGGTCGAGCAGAAGCTCGCCATCGCGCTGGAGATCTCCGAGCGCTGCTACGTGATGGGCCACGGCCGCATCGTCTTCGAGGGCACGCCGGCTGAGCTGCGCGGCAACGCCTACATCCGCAAGGAGTGGCTGGAGGTCTGAAGCCGCCGGCTTCAGGCCCCGCCGGCTTGGCGGCGGGCCACTTCCGCCAGCTCCGTGCCGTTGCGGCCATGCTCCGGGAACAGCGCGCGGCCCATCCGCACGCCGACGTGCATGACGCGCTCGTCCACGCCGTAGGTGCCGCGCATGGCCTGCATCAGTCGTTCCTCGACGATGTCTGCCTCCAGCGAGCCGGCCGCCATCAACAGCACGGCAAAGCTGTGCTCGCCCACGCGCAGCACCTCGTCAGCGCCGCGGACGCGGTTGCGCAGGCGCTGGCTGACGGCCTGGATCAGGCTGTCACGCGGCTCGCCGGTCAGGGCCTCGCCAGGCCGGGCCAGCATGTCGACATCGACCCACAGCATCGCCATCTGCCCGCTCTCGCGGCGGCACTGGGCGAACAGTCGCGACACGCGCAGCCCCAATGAGGCGAGCGAGTCCACGCGGGGCAGGGGGGCGGTGAAGCAGCCGCGGGCGGAGGCGGAGGCGGTCGGGTCACTGGCAATCATCTGGGCTTGGGACATGGTGTCGGGCGCAGTAGGGAAGGGATGAGAGCCGGGCGCGGCACAGGCTTTGCCTGCCTCCCTGATCCGCTTTGCGCGGCTCTCCCTTTCAAGAACGACGTCCTCGCGCCGAATACGACATCGCGCACGAAAAAAATTCTTCGCCTTTCCGGAAACCCCCTGCCCGGCGGCGCTGCCCCGACACCCTGAACCGTTAGAGTCCGGCCGGTGCAAGAGATCACCCAACTGCTGCAGTCCGCCCGCCAGGGCGACCGAGCCGCCGCCGACCAGGTGGTGGCGCAGCTCTATGCGGATCTCCAGCGCCTGGCGCGCCGGCACGTGCGGCAGGCGGGTCACCTCACGCTGCTGGACACCACCGCCTTGGTGCACGAGGCCTGGATGCGCCTGGCTGGTGCCAACGGCGCGGATTTCCCGGACCGGCGCCACTTCCTCGCCTATGCCGCCCAGGCCATGCGTTCCGTCGTCATCGACCTCGTGCGCGCCCGCCAGGCCGAGCGCCGGGGCGGCGGCCAGCAACACCTGACACTGGACACCGCCATCGCCGAGCAGATCCCCCAGGGCGACGCCGACCTGCTGCGTGTGCACGAGGCGCTGGACGAGCTGGCGCGGGTCGAGCCGCGCCTGGCGCAGGTTGTCGAGATGCGCTACTTCGCCGGCCTGCGCGAGCAGGAGATTGCCGAGGCGCTGGGCGTCACCGAGCGCACTGTGCAGCGCGACTGGCAGAAGGCACGGCTGTTTCTTTCCATGAGCCTGAGTTGACATGGGCGCGCTCGACAAGCAACGCTGGCTGTCGCTGAGCCCCTTGCTGGACGAGTTGCTGGACCTGGACCCGCCCGCGCGCGACGCGCGCCTGGCCCGGCTGCAGGCCGACGACGCCGACACCGCCAACCAGCTGCGCCAGCTGCTGGCCCATGCCGACGGGCTGGAGGAGCAGGGGTTCATGAACGAGCCGGTCGTTGCCCAATGGCACGAGGCGCTGGCCTCCGCGCCCGGCGACGAGCCCGAGGCGCCGCCCGACCTCACAGGCCAGGCCGTCGGCCCCTACGTGCTGGAGCGTCCGCTGGGGCAGGGCGGCATGGGCACCGTCTGGCTGGCGCGGCGCGCCGACGGCCGCTTCGAGGGCCGGGTGGCGGTCAAGTTCCTCACGTCGGGCCTGCTCGGCAGCGGCGACGCGGGCCGCTTCGCCCGCGAGGGCGAGATCCTCGCGCGGCTGTCCCACCCGCACATCGCCCGGTTGCTGGATGCCGGCGTGCACCGCGGCGACCAGCCCTACCTCGTGCTGGAGTACGTGGACGGCCGGCCCATCGACGTCTACTGCCGGCTGCGCAAGCTCGATGTCGAGTCCCGCGTGCGCCTCTTCCTGGACGTGCTGGCCGCCGTGGCCCACGCCCACGCGAGGCTCATCCTGCACCGCGACCTGAAGCCCAGCAACATCCTCGTCACCGAGCAGGGCGACGTGAAGCTGCTGGACTTCGGCATCGCCAAGCTGCTGGCCGACGCCGCCGAAGCGAGCGAGGGCGCAGCCGCCACCGAGCTGACGCAGCGCGCCGGCAGCGCCTTCACGCCGCAGTTCGCCGCGCCCGAGCAGGTGCAGCAGGCCGACGTGACGACGGCCACCGACGTCTACGCGCTAGGCGTGCTGCTCTACCTGCTGCTGGGCGGCAGCCACCCGACGGCCGACGACACGCAGACCCAGCTCGACCGCCTCAAGGCCGTGGTCGAACTGGTGCCCAAGCGGCTGTCCGATGTGGCGGCTCGCCAGGACGACGAGGTCATCGCCCGTCAGGCCCGCCAGCTCAGCGGCGACCTCGACACCATCGTCGCCAAGGCGCTGAAGAAGTCACCCGCCGAGCGCTACGCCAACGCCCAGGCGCTGGCCGACGACCTGCAGCGCTGGCTGGCCCACGAACCCATCCGGGCGCGGCGCGACAGCCGGCTCTATGTGCTGAACCGCTTCGTGCGACGGCACCGGCTGGCGGTGGCTGCCGGCTCGGTGGCGGTGCTGGCGCTGGTGGGCCTGACGACCGTCAGCGCGCTGCAGGCGCGGCGCGCGGAAGCCGCCGAACAACAAGCCCAGGTCCGCCGCCACCAGGCCGAAGACCTGCTGAGCTACATGCTCGGCGAGTTCGCCGACAAGCTCCGCCCCATTGGCCGACTGGAACTGCTGGACAGCGTGGGCAGCAAGTCGCTGAGCTTCCTGGCCGAAGACCCGCAGGCCGGGCCGGTGGAACGGTTGCAGCGGGCCAAGGCGCTGACAGTCATCGGCGAGGTCAGGGTGTCCAAGCGCGAGCTGGATTCAGCCATCGAGCCGCTGAAGGCCGCCAATGCCTTGCTGCAAGCAGACCCGCCGAGGCCCGGGATGCTGGCCGACTGGCGCAAGGCTCAGGGGCAGGCGGCGTTCTGGTTGGGGCATGTGGCGTATACGCAGAGGCGGTTTGACGCGGCGACGGAGGTTTGGGGCCGTTACCGGGAAGTCAGCGAGAAGTGGTTGACTGCCGACCCCAAGAGCCTGGATGCGCAGGCCGAGCTGGCCTATGCAGACAACAACCTTGGCATCTTGTCGCTGGATCAAGGACGACTTGCCGATGCTGAAGAGCGGTTTGAGCACTCGGCGGCAGAGATGACGCGCGTACTGCTGCGGCGCCCGGAGGATGCGGATCTGCAATCGGCGCGGGTGGAGACATTGAGCTGGCTTGGTTCGACCTTGACCCAGCGCGGGCGCCTCGTGCAGGCGGAGCACGTGTTCCGGCAAGCGCTGGATCAGGCCAGAAGTCTGTTGGTCCGCCCATCCGCGGGTCAAGCCTGGCAGGAGAGCTTGGGCAACAGCGCCAGGACGCTGGCCGACGTGCTGGTGCGAGCGAAGCGCTCCAGCGAGGCCGAGCCATTTGCAGAGCAGGCGGTTCGCACATTTCGCAGCTTGACGGAACTTGATCCGAACAACCGGTCCTGGGCGTTCGGATTGATCCGCGCTGAATCCACCCGGCTGCTTGCCAACCCTGCCCCTTCGTCGCGAGCCGTTGGCGAATTGGTGAATCGATTGGCGTTGCTGGAAGGGGACAGGCCGCCGTCGCCCCGCCTGCATCCGTTGCGTGCCGAGTTGGCCGGATTGAACGCGCGCGCGCTGCTGCTGATTGGAGACCGCCACGCTGCGCGAGCGAGCGTGGACGCCCCCCTTGCGCTCATCAAGGCGGATTGGGCGAAAACGCCAGGCGATCTCAAGGTCGCCGTCTCCATGGCCGAGCTCCTGGCGCTGCAGGCCACAGAGCTGACCGACGACGCTTCCGAGCGGTGGCAACGGTGCTCCGCGTTGCAAACGACCTTGCAGGCCGCACCGCTCGGGCCATTGCTGCGAGTGCATGCCGGACTCACCAGCGTTGCGGCCAAGGCGCATGCCTGCCTTCATCAGGAGGCTGAGGCGCGTGCGCTGCAGGACTGGCTGGCCTCGCAGGCCCGGCTCCCACCCACTTCCCCACCACCCCCTGAACCAGGAGTTTCTTGATGCCGACCCAAAACGCAAAGACCCCCAAGGATCCGAAGGCCAAAGCCAAAGTTAAGGCCAAAGCCAAAGCCAAGAACCAGGCGAGCACGAACGTCTTCTACGTTCAGGCAACCCAGGACCCGTTGGACCCCAAGCGAGCAGTCTGTGCCTTCTTCACTGACTTCGAATGTCGCAATCCGGCCAAGCGGCCACTGAGCATTCCGCAGGACGCCGGTGAGGTCATCTTTGTGCATGTGCCTACGCTTGATCACTGGTTGCTGGTCGGAGCCGTTGCCGACCGGGTCGATACCACGATCATTGACCCCAGCTTCTTGCCTGCCACCTTCAATCAAGTCGCCGTGGAAATGCCTACCGAGGAGATCATTACCCAGGGAATCCTGCTGATCTTCTCGAGTCAGGGCACTGAGACCTGCCTTTACTCAAGCGCTGATCCTGTCGTGCACAACAACGACGTCTGATACGGCAACGGATCAGCCCAGACCGAGCCCGGTCACCCGCTGATACCGCTTCCTCAAGAAATCCGCCGCCAGCCTCGCATCGCCGCCCACGCGTTCGCCGATGTAGAGCTCCTGGCGGCGTTCCGCGATCTGGGCGCGCAGCCGGTTGGCCATGATGTCCAGCGGCTTCATGCCGCCGGCTTCGGCCCGTTCGATGGCAACGCGCAGCTGGTGCATCTGCAGGTTCTGCAGCACCAGCGTCTGCGCCTGCACGATGCGGATGCGGCCTTGCACCATGTGCTCGCACAGGCCCAGCCAGGCGCGCACGGCGTCGGCGGGGCCGCCGATGACTTTCTCCGGCAGTTCGCCTGCGGCCAGCAGCAGGCTTTCCAGCCTGGCGCGGTCGCCGTTGGCGTAGGCCTCGTTGACGACCATCATGCGTTGCTCGCAGACCTCGCGCTCGGGGCCCGAGGGCGCCAGGTCGGGGTGGAAGCGCATCGCGGCGCGCCGGTACAGCGTCTTCAGGCTGGGCGGCGGCAGATCGGTCATCGGGCCTGTGGGTTCGGGCGGCAGCGGCACCGGGTCAGGCAGGGCTGGGATGTCAGGCCAGGCTCTGGCCTTCGGCACGCTAGGTAGCGGGGCGTCCACGCCCTGGCGTTGCAGCGCCTCGGACAGCAGGGTGGTGGCCTGCTGCAGTTGCGCTTCCAGCTCGTCCAGCTCGCGCATCAGCGGGCCTAACGCCTCCAGGTAGCGCAGCCGGAAGCCCAGCAGCTTGGCGCGGGCGCCGTCATGGTCAGCCTCGACGACGGCGAGGTAGCGCTGGAGATCCTGCAACTGCTCGCGTCGTCGCGTCAGTTCATGCCTTGTGATCGCCGTACTCGCCATGGGCCCGATTCTGCCCTGCGCCCCAATGCAAATCGGCCTGCGAGCAGGCCGATCTGGGAGGGATTTACCTCGATTTACTGCGACGCGGCCGAGGCCGGCAGCTCGGCCATGCTGGCGGCCGGCGCGGCAGGCTCCGCGGCCACGGTGGCCGCCGCCGGTGCGGGCGTGGGTTCGTGGCTGCCGGCCGACATGGGCAGCAGCGGCACGATCAGCAGGGCCACGATGTTGATGATCTTGATCAGCGGATTGACGGCCGGGCCCGCGGTGTCCTTGTAGGGGTCGCCCACGGTGTCGCCGGTGACGGCGGCCTTGTGCGCCTCGCCGCCCTTCTTGTGCAGTTGGCCCTTGTCGTCGGTGAAGCCTTCCTCGATGAGCTTCTTGGCGTTGTCCCAGGCGCCGCCGCCGGTGCACATCGAGATGCCGACGAACAGGCCGGTGACGATGGTGCCCATCAGCAGGCCGCCCAGCGCGGCCGGGCCGAGGACGAGGCCCACGATGATGGGCGCGGCCACGGGCAGCAGCGACGGGACGATCATTTCCTTGATGGCCGCCGTGGTCAGCATGTCGACCGCCGCGCCGTACTCGGGCTTGCGCTGGCCGGCCATGATGGCGCCATCGGCGAATTGCTTGCGCACCTCTATGACGACGGCACCCGCCGCGCGCCCCACGGCTTCCATGGCCATCGCGCCGAAGAGGTAGGGGATGAGGCCGCCGATGAACAGGCCCAGGATGACGTAGTGGTCCGACAGGTCGAAGCGCACATGCATGCCGCGCGCTTCCAGCGCGTGCGTGTAGTCTGCGAACAGCACCAGCGCCGCGAGGCCGGCCGAGCCGATCGCGTAGCCCTTGGTGACGGCCTTGGTCGTGTTGCCGACGGCGTCCAGCGGGTCGGTGATGTCGCGCACGCTGTCAGGCAGCTCTGCCATCTCGGCGATGCCGCCGGCGTTGTCGGTGATGGGGCCGTAGGCGTCCAGCGCGACGACGATGCCGGCCATGCTGAGCATGGACGTGGCCGCGACGGCGATGCCGTACAGGCCCGCCAGCGCGTAGGCTGCGTAGATGGCGGCGCAGACGAACAGCACCGGAAAGGCGGTGGACTTCATCGACACGCCCAGGCCCGCGATGACGTTGGTGCCGTGGCCGGTGGTGGAGGCCTGTGCGACGTGCTGCACCGGGTGGTACTGCGTGCCGGTGTAGTACTCGGTGATCCACACCATCGCCGCCGTCAGCACCAGGCCCACGGTGCAGGCGCCGAACAGCGCCATCGCGCTGGTGGTGCCGCCGTTGCTCAGCTCGATGTCGCCGGGGAACATCGCCCGGGTCACGAAGAAGAACGCGATCAGGCTCAGCACGCCGGCGACGATGAGGCCCTTGTAGAGGGCCGGCATCACGTTCTTCATGCCCTCGCTGGCCTTGACGAAGTAGCAGCCGATGATGGACGCGATGATGGACACGCCGCCCAGCGCCAGCGGGTAGATGACCCCGGCCGCGGCCGAAGCGCCCGTCACCATCAGCGCGCCGAGCGCCATGGCGGCGATCAGCGTGACGGCGTAGGTCTCGAACAGGTCGGCGGCCATGCCGGCGCAGTCGCCGACGTTGTCGCCCACGTTGTCGGCGATGACAGCCGGGTTGCGCGGGTCGTCCTCGGGGATGCCGGCCTCGACCTTGCCCACCAAGTCGGCGCCGACGTCCGCGCCCTTCGTGAAGATGCCGCCGCCCAGGCGGGCGAAGATCGAGATCAAGGACGAGCCGAAGGCCAGGCCCAGCATGGGCTTGAGCGCCGTGCTGTCATGTCCGCCGCCGATGGCCAGGTAGAAGCCGCCGACGCCCAGCAGGCCCAGGCCCACCACCAGCATGCCGGTGATGGCGCCGCCCTTGAAGGCCACGTCCAGCGCCGGGCCGATGCCCTTGGTGGCGGCCTGCGCGGTACGCACGTTGGCGCGCACCGAGATGTTCATGCCGATGAAGCCGCAGATGCCCGAGAGCACCGCGCCGACGACGAAGCCGATGGCCGTCGTCGTGCCCAGGCCCGACACCGCGATGGCGATGGCCAGCACGACGCCGACGATGGCGATGGTGCGGTACTGCCGGCCCAGGTAGGCGGCAGCACCTTGCTGGATCGCCGTGGCGATCTCCTGCATGCGGGCATTGCCCGCGTCTTGGCTCAAGATCCAGCTGCGCTGGATGAAGCCATAAAGAACGGCCGCGAGGCCACAAGCCAGCGCGAAATACAGCGCCATCTCCGTCGACATGTATTCGTCTCCTCAGGTGCGTGTGATCTGGTGGGCCCACGCGGGCTGCGAGGGGCCTGCGCGGCGGAGCTTAAGGGCGGGTCTTGCGCCGTAAGGGGAGCGTTTACCAGCAAAACTAGAATGCGGGTTTTCCTTGACCCCTAGAAGACGACCATGAGCCTGCACAACGTGACCCCCGGCGCCAAGGCGCCCGACGAGTTCAACGTCATCATCGAGATCCCGATGAATGCCGACCCGATCAAGTACGAGGTCGACAAGGACAGCGGGGCCCTGTTCGTGGACCGTTTCCTGACCACGCCGATGTACTACCCGTGCAACTACGGCTACATCCCCCGCACGCTGGCCGACGATGGCGACCCGGTCGATGTGCTGGTCATCACCCCGTTCGCGCTGACGCCTGGCGTCGTCGTGACCTGCCGCCCGCTGGGCGTGTTGATGATGGACGACGAAGCCGGTGGCGACGCCAAGCTGCTGGCTGTGCCGACCAACAAGATCCTGCCCATGTACAGCCACTGGGAGAAGATCGAGGACGTGAACCAGATGCGCCTGAAGGCCATCCAGCACTTCTTCGAGCACTACAAGGATCTGGAGCCCAACAAGTGGGTCAAGGTCAAGGGCTGGGAAGGCCCGGAGAAGGCTAAGTCGGAAATCGCCGAGGGCATGGCCAACTACGCCAAGGCCGAGCAGAAGTAAGCGGCTCGCCGCCCTTGCGCACGAAGACGCCGCCTCCGCGGCGTTTTTGTTTTTACGAGCCCGATGGCGCGGCCTTGAAGGGCGCGTGCTCGTTCAGCTCGCCGAGGTAGCCGGCCATGGCCTCGCCCTCGCGGGCCAGGAACTCGTTCACGGCGTCGGCAAACGCCGGGTGTGCCAGCCAGTGGCTGGAGGCGGTGGGCGTGGGCATCAGCCCGCGCGCCATCTTGTGCTCGCCCTGCGCACCGCCCTCGAAGCGCTGGTAGCCATTGGCGATGCACCAGGCCAGTGGCTGGTAGTAGCAGGCGTCGAAGTGCACGTTGGGGATGTGCTCGGTCGCGCCCCAGTAGCGGCCGAAGGCGGCGCGGCGGGCCGGGTCCAGCGCGATGAGTGAAGCGGCGACGCGCTCGCCGTCACGCAGGGCCGTGAACATCAGCCAGTGCCCGGGCATGTCGCTGGCCATGCGGGCAAAGAAGTCGCGGCGCAGATAGGGCGTGCTGTGGTGTTCGCGGTAGGTCTGCTGGTAGCAGCGGTAGAAGTGGTCCCAGTGCTCGGCCGTGATGCCCGCGCCCTCGCGGGCCTCGAACACGACGCCCGCCTCGCGCACGCGGCGCTGCTCCTGCTGGATCTTCTTGCGCTTGTCGCGCTGCAGGCGGGCGAGGAAGGCAATGAAGTCCGCGTCGCCCTCGGCAGTCCAGTGGAACTGCACGCCGTGCCGCGCCGTGCAGCCCGCTGCGGCCAGCGCGGCCTGGTCGGCCGCGTCGCCGAAGAGCACATGCAGGGACGAGGCGTCGGTCTCCTTCGCCAGCGCGCGCAGCCCCTGGGCCAGCAGCGCCCGCGCGTCGTCGTCCACGGCCAGCAAGCGGCTGCCCGGCACCGGTGTGAAAGGCACGGCCACCAGCAGCTTGGGGTAGTAGTTCAGGCCGTGGCGGCGGTAGGCGTCGGCCCAGGCCCAGTCGAACACGTACTCGCCGTATGAGTGGCTCTTCAGCCAGGCCGGGCAGGCGGCGAGCAACCGGTCTTCGTTCCAGACGCTGAGGAACATCGGCTGCCAGCCGGTGTCGGCGGTGGCCGAGCCCGAGTCCTGCAGGGCCTGCAGGTACTCGTGGCGCATGAAGGGCGTGGGCCGGGGTGACGCCTCCAGCAGGCGGTTCCAGGCTTCGCGAGGCAGCGCGGCGGGCGAGTCGTCAACGCGGATGGTGGGCATGGCGGGCATTTGAATGCACTTTGCATTCACGCATGGCGCGCCGGCTTCTTGATGGCAGGATGCGGCCATGCGTTTCGACAACCTTTACAGCCACGACTTCGCCCGCCTCGCCGTCGGCGTGCCCCAGTGCCGTGTGGCCGATCCGGCATTCAACGCCGAGCAGACCATCGCGCTGCTGAAGCAGGCCGCGGCCGAAGGCGCCGCCGTCGTGGCCTTTCCCGAGCTGGGCCTGTCGGCCTACAGCTGCGACGACCTGTTCCACCAGCGCGCACTGCTCGACGCCTGCGAGGCTTCACTGGCCGCCGTTCTGGCAGCCACGACCGAATTGGCGACCGTCGCCATCGTCGGCCTGCCGCTGCGCGTGGAGCAGCGCCTGTTCAACTGTGCGGTCGTGCTGCTGCGTGGCCGCATCCTCGGCATCGTGCCCAAGACCTATCTGCCGAACTACGGCGAGTTCTACGAGGCGCGCCAGTTCTGCTCGGGCGAGGAGGCGACGGTCGACAGCGTGTCGCTGCTGGGCCAGCAGGTGCCGTTCGGCAGCCGGCAGGTGTTCGCGGCCGAGGACCTGCCGCTGCTGCGCCTGCACGTGGAGATCTGCGAGGATGTCTGGACGCCGATCCCGCCGTCGTCCTTCGCAGCGCTGGCCGGTGCGACGGTGCTGGTCAACCTGTCGGCGTCCAACGTCGTCATCGGCAAAGCCGGCTACCGGCGCCAGTTGGTGTCGCAGCAGTCCGCGCGCTGCCTGGCGGCCTACGTCTATTCGTCGGCGGGTGCCGGCGAGTCGACGACCGACCTGGCCTGGGACGGGCAGGCGCTGATCTGCGAGAACGGCGAGCTGCTCGTCGAGTCGGAGCGTTTCCAGCGTCGCTCGCAGCTCGTGACGGCGGACGTGGACCTGGAGCGCCTTGCCCGCGAGCGCATGCGGCAGACGAGCTTTGGCGACTCGGTGCGGCTGCATGCCGCCTACGTGAACGCTTTCCGGCAGGTGCCCTTCAAGCTGGACCTCGACCGCGACCAGCCGCTGGCCTTGCGCCGCCGCGTCGAGCGCTTCCCCTATGTGCCCGCGGACCCCAGCCGCCGCGACGAGCGCTGCCAGGAGGTCTACAACATCCAGGTCCAGGGACTGACCCAGCGCCTTGCATCGAGCGGCATCCACAAGCTCGTCGTCGGCATCTCGGGCGGGTTGGACTCCACGCACGCGCTGCTTGTGGCCGCCCGCGCGATGGATGCGCTGGGCCTGCCGCGCACGAACATCATCGGCGTGACCATGCCCGGCTTTGCCACCGGCGAGCGCACACGCGCGCAGGCGCTGCGCCTGATGGCTGCCGTCGGCTGCGAGGCGCGCGAGATCGACATCCGGCCCAGCTGCGCGCAGATGCTGGCCGACATCGGCCACCCGCACCGCGAGGCCGCGCCGGTCTACGACATCACCTTCGAGAACGTGCAGGCCGGCGAGCGCACCAACCATCTGTTCCGCCTGGCCAACCTGACGGGCGGGCTGGTGCTTGGCACGGGTGACCTGTCCGAGCTGGCGCTGGGCTGGTGCACCTACGGCGTGGGCGACCATATGTCGCACTACAACGTCAATGCCAGCGTGCCCAAGACGCTGATCCAGCACCTGGTGCGCTGGGTCGCCGAGACCCATCAGCTGGGGGAAGGTACCGACACGCAGGTGCTGCTGGACATCCTCGACACCGAGATCAGCCCCGAGCTGATCCCGGGCAGCCTGCAGAGCACGGAGGCGACGGTGGGTGCCTATGCGCTGCAGGACTTCAACCTGTTCTACACGCTGCGCCATGGCTACGCACCGGCCAAGATCGCCTTCCTGGCGCGGCATGCCTGGAACGAGGTTTACGCGCTGGGCGAGATCAAGCGCGTGCTGCGCATCTTCGTGCAGCGTTTCTTCAAGGGCAGCCAGTTCAAGCGCAGCTGCGTGCCCAACGCGCCGAAGGTGGGCAGCGGCGGCTCGCTGTCGCCGCGCGGCGACTGGCGCGCGCCCAGCGATTCCGAAGCCGCTGTCTGGCTTGCCGACCTCGACAGGGTGCCGGACGAACGTGCTTAAATCGACGCCAAACGAAACCAGGAGCCTCGCACCATGAAGCAGATCACCGCCATCATCAAACCCTTCAAGCTCGACGAGGTCCGCGAGGCGCTGGCCGAGGTGGGCGCCTCGGGCCTGACGGTCACCGAGGTCAAGGGCTTCGGCCGCCAGAAGGGCCACACCGAGCTGTACCGCGGCGCCGAGTACGTCGTGGACTTCCTGCCCAAGGTCAAGGTCGAGGTCGTCGTGAAGGACGACGAGGTCGACCGCTGCATCGACGCCATCCTGAAGGCCGCCAAGACCGGCAAGATCGGCGACGGCAAGATCTTTGTCGTGCCGGTGGAGCAGGTGATCCGCATCCGCACGGGCGAAACCGACGAAGCCGCGGTGTGATGTGCCCCTCGCCCAGCCTTGCCTGCTGAACGCGGCAAGTCTGGTCGGTCCCCCGAGGGGACGGCGATGCTCGCGGCATTGAGCCGCTCGCACATCGCCAGACGGGCCGGCTGAGCGGCCCGGCGCTCGGCCCGAAATACGCTGGATCGCTTCAACGCGACGTGAAAGCCAACTTCGCCCCGAGAGCCACGAACGTGGCCGCGAAGCTGCGCCGCAGCCATGCCATCGCCGTCGGGTTGCCCAGCACCCGCTCGCGCATGCGCGCCGCGAAGGCGCCGTAGAGCGCGAAGACCGCGAAGGTCATGGCCATGAAGATGGCCGACAGCTGCAGCATCGCCAGTGTCGGCGCCGCGTCGTCCCTGGCGATGAACTGCGGCAAGAAGGCCAGGAAGAACATCGACAGCTTGGGGTTGAGCAGGTTGACCAGCACGGCGTGCCGGATGACTTGCCAGTTCGACCGCGCCGCGCTGTCGGCTTCGATCTTCATCACGCCTTGCTCGCGCCACGTCATCCACGCGATGTAGAGCAAGTAGGCCACACCGGCGAACTTCACTGCTTCGAAGGCGATGGCGCTGGCATTCAGCAGTGCAGCCAGGCCCGTCACGGCCGCCAGCATGTGCGGCACGATGCCCAGCGTGCAGCCCAGTGCCGCGACGGTGGCGGTGCGCGAGCCGCGCGACAGGCCGGTGGCGATGGTCACGGCTGCGCCCGTGCCGGGCGAGGCGACGACCAGCAGCGAGACGGTCAGGAATTCGAAATTCATGCAAGCGCTCCTTGTTGGGAGTGCTCATGCTGTGGCGCGAGCCTCGGTGCCGTCTTGAATGAAATTTCAGCGCGGCGCGAAGGCGCCCGGCGTCAGGCCGAAGCTGCGCACGAAGCAGCGCGTCATGTGGCTCTGGTCCGCAAAGCCGCTGGCCGCAGCGGCCTCGGCCAACGGCAGGCCGTCGCGCACGAGCTGGCGGGCGTGCTGCACGCGGCGCTGCAGCAGGTAGGCGTGCGGCGGCAGGCCGGTGAGATGCGTGAAGGCGCGCAGGAACTGGTAGCGGCTCAAGCCGGCTCTGGCGGCCAGATCGCGGAGGGTGGGGCTCGCTGCCGGGTCGTCGTCGATATGCTCGCGTGCTGCGGCGACGCCCGCGTTCACGGCAGGCTTGCCGGCGCGGGAGGGCTTCATCAATTGCACCGCCAGCGTCAGCAGCGCGGTCTCTGACCGCAGGGCATCCTCCGTCGTCACGGCGTTGAACAGCGTCCTGAAGCGGGCCGACAACCTTGCGTCACGGATGACCGGCGCCTCGAACTCGAACGACGCGCCGGGCTCGATGTCTGCCGCCGCGTCCAGCAACCGGTCCGGCGCGATGTAGAGCATGCGCCAGCGCCGCCCGCTCGCGTCGAACGGCTTGCCGTCGTGCACCTCGCCCGGGTTGACGGTGATGAGGTCACCCGCGCCGGCCTCGACGATGCCGCGCCCGCTGGCCGACTTCTGCGCACCGCGCTCGATGAGGCCGATGCCGAACTCGTCATGCGTGTGGCGGCCGAAAGCCCGCGCGGAGTCGGCCATCATCACGTCGATGCCGTCGACGTGGCTGGGAATCAGGTTGAAGTCGCGGGCCGTCTTCATCGGCCCGACTTTGTCACGCTCAGCGCAGGTGCTGCCAGGCCGCCGCGCCCCAGATGCCGGCTGCCAGCACCAGTGCCATCAGCACCGCGGCGCTGGCGATGTCCTTGGCCCGCTTGGAGAGTTCGTGCCTTTCGAAGGACACGCGATCGACGACGGCCTCGATGGCGGAGTTCAGCAGCTCGACGATGAGCACCAGCAGCAGCGATCCCAGCAGCAGCGCGGCCTGTTCCCAGGTCTTGGCCAGCCAGAACGTCAGCGGCGCGGCGATGACGCACAGCCAGGTCTCCTGGCGGAAGGCGCTTTCTCCGGTGTAGGCGGCCTTCAGGCCAGCCCAGGAATAGCCGGCGGCGTGGATGACGCGATCCAGGCCGGTCCGGCCCTTGTGCGGGTTGCTCATGGGCGCACGGAAGGTTGGGTGATGACTCGCGAGCCGCAGATCGCGTCGTGCAGGAATTGTCGCTGCGGGTGCAGCCGTGCGACGAGCAGGTAGCCGGCCAGGCCTGCCAGCAGGCTGCCGGCGAGTGCGGCCCAGCCGTGCAGGTTCAGGGCCCAGACGCTGACCAGCGCGGGCAGGAACCACAGCCAGCTGAAGCAGTAGCGCAGCAGTGCGCGGCCCCAGCCCAGCGGGCGGCCGCTGGCGTCGGTGACGCGCAGATGCCAGGTCTTCATGGCGAGCGTTTGGCCCGAGCGCGTCCAGAAGCCGACGAAGTACAGGCCCATCACGGCGAACAGGAACAGGCCCAGGCCGACGCGGCCTTCGCGGGCATGTTGCTGGTTCGTCAGCACCGAGTACAGGAAGCTGGCGGGGAAGAGAACGCCAAAGAGCAGCACGCCCTCGTAGAGCAAGGCCGCGAAGCGTCGCGCCAGGCCCGGAGGCGTGGCGACCAGGTCGGCCGGCTCGCTCATGGACGCGGGGCGGAGGCGGGTAAGGGCGCCTTCAGCGACCGGGGCAGCAGCGTCTGCGGGTCCACCAGTGCCGGGTCGGCGACGATCTTGGTCTCGCCGGCCGAATGGTGGCTGGGCAGCCTCGTCGTGCGAGTGATCAGCACCGTCGTCGCACCCGGCTTGGCCTGGACAAGGCTGCCCGTCACCGGCGTCGGCGATACGAGCTTGGGCGCGGCGGGGACGATGTTGGACTTCGGTACCGCAGTCATAGGCTTGGCGACCGGGCCGGGCGCCGTGGCCTGGGCCTGGGCCTGGCGGCGCGCCTGGGCCTTGGCGGCCAGCGCCTGGCGTTTCTCGGGCGACAGGGCCTGATAGGCCTCCCACTTGGCCTGGCGCTGCTCGGCGTCCACCTGCTTGGCGACCTGGAAGCCGATGCGGGCGTTGGTACGCTCGGCCGGCGACAACTGGGCCCAGGCGCGCATGCGCTCATGCACGCGTGCCAGTTCGGGTGCCGGCAGCGTGGCCAGTGTCGGCGTGGCGCTCAGCCACTTGCTGCGCTGAGATTCGCTCATGCCGGCCCAGTCGCGCTCCAGCGGTGCCAGCATCTCGCGCTGTTTCAGCGTCAGGCCGGCCCAGGTGGCGGGCGGCGCCGCGAGAGGCGGCACCGCAGGCTTGGCGAGATGCAGCGGCTTGGGGGCCGGTGCTGGCACGGCGGCGCTGGCGGCGACGACGGGTGCCGACGCGGCGGCCTCGGGGGCTTGCGCAAAAGCAGAAAGCCCCGCTGCGCCGAGCAGCAGGGCCATCAGCAGACGGGGGCAGGTCAGGCGCATCCGGTCATTCTTCCCCATCTCTGAGGAACTCCGCGAAGCCGGGGTCGCTGAATGCGGACGGCGGCAGGTTGTCGCTGAGCAGCGCGGTGTCGACCTCGGCGGCCGCGGCGATCTGCTGGTTGTACCGGCTGTGCTGCATCAGCAGCAGGCCGCCCAGCAGCAGCAGCAGCGGCAACGCGGAGACCAGCTTGGCCCACAGGCCGTTGTCTGCGCCGCCACGCGGGCCGCCGCTCAGCGCCAGCGTGGACCCCATGTGCACCACACCGGCGCTGGCGGGGCTTGTGGCGAGCTTGGTGGCGCGTGCCGCGCGGGCCTGCGCGGCACGCGCCAGTGCCTGCTCGCGGGCGAAGCGCAGGCGTTCGGTCACGTCATGCGGCAGCGCGGCGCTGCTCTCGGTCAGGCCGGCGGCAATGCGCAGGCCGAACCGGGTGACGCGCGCGTCCAGTTCAGCAGACGGGGCAGAAAATTGAGGCGACTTCATAGCGTGATCCCCTTGGCCTTGAGCGCTTTTGCCAGTGCATGAACGGCCCGGGAGCAGTGCGTTTTCACGCTGCCCTCGGAACAGCCCATCACGGAGGCGGTCTCGGCAACATCCAGTTCCTCCCAGTAACGCAGCAGGAAGGCTTCCCGTTGACGTGCTGGCAACTGCTCCACCTCTGCCTCGATACGTTGCAAGATTTGCGCCCGGCTGACCTCGTCGGCGGCGCTCAAAGCGCCCAGAGCGCCATCCTGGGATTCGAGGATTTCCAGCAGGTCGAAGTCCTCGTCCGAGGATGCGCCCTCGAAGTCGGACATGTTGGTCATGACCGCCTTGCGCACCTTCTGACGACGGAAGTAGTCCATCGTCGCGTTCGACAGGATGCGCTGGAACAGCAGCGGCAGTTCGGCCGCGGGGCGGTCGAAGTAGTTTTCTGCCAGCTTGATCATGGCGTCCTGCACGATGTCCAGGGCGGCATCGTCGTCTCGAACCAGGTAGGCCGTGCGCTTGAAGGCGCGGCGGTCCACGGTGCGCAGGAAATCGTTGAGTTCTTTGTCGGTGGCCAAGGCTTGGGCGGGGTCCGGACGGCAGCGCGGGATTATGGCATTCGCCTGATACGAAGGCTAAGGCGTTTTTGCCCGGCATAATCCAAGCTCGCATAAAGCGTCATCTGGTCTTTCGGTGGCCACCCGACTGGGGTCCCATCTTTTGACCGCGCAGGTTCCGAATCCACCTCATGAGGGTGAGAAGAGGAGCACCAATGGTTTTTCGTTAGAGAAATTCACAAAGGTTCTAAAAATGGACATGTCTGCCGCGGAACTCAAGCGCGCCTCCCTGGCGCAGCCGCAATCCTCCCCCTCCCAAACACCGACGGAGCTCAATGGCTCCGAGATCCTCGTTCGCTGCCTGCAGGCCGAAGGGGTGCGCCATCTCTGGGGTTACCCCGGCGGCGCGGTGCTCTACATCTACGACGCGCTCTACAAGCAGGACAGCATCCAGCATGTGCTGGTGCGTCACGAGCAGGCCGCCGTGCATGCCGCTGACGGCTTTGCCCGCGCCTCCGGCGAAGTCGGCGTCGCGCTGGTCACTTCGGGCCCGGGCGTCACGAATGCCGTGACCGGCATCGCGACGGCCTACATGGACTCGATCCCGATGGTCATCATCACGGGTCAGGTCCCCACGCCGGCGATCGGCCTGGACGCCTTCCAGGAGTGCGACACGGTCGGCATCACGCGCCCCATCGTCAAGCACAACTTCCTCGTGAAGGATGTGCGCGACCTGGCGCTGACGCTGAAGAAGGCCTTCCACATCGCCCGCACCGGTCGCCCCGGCCCGGTCGTCGTGGACATCCCCAAGGACGTGTCGCTCGCCAAGACGACCTTCAGCTACCCGGACCGCGTCGAGATGCGCTCGTACACGCCGGCGAAGAAGGGCCACAGCGGCCAGATCCGCAAGGCCGTTCAGTTGCTGCTGCAGGCCAAGCGCCCCTACATCTACACGGGCGGTGGCGTCATCCTCGGTGAAGCGACGGCTGAACTGCGGCAACTGGTCGACCTGCTGGGCTTCCCCTGCACGAACACGCTGATGGGCCTGGGCGCGATGCCTGGCACCGACCCGCGGTTCCTGGGCATGCTGGGCATGCACGGCACCTACGAAGCCAACATGACCATGCAGCACTGCGACGTGCTGCTGGCCGTGGGCGCGCGCTTCGACGACCGCGTCATCGGCAACCCCAAGCACTTCGCTCAAGTGGAGCGCAAGATCATCCACGTGGACATCGACCCGTCGTCGATCTCCAAGCGCGTGCGCGTCGACATCCCCATCGTGGGTGATGTGAAGGACGTGCTGCAGGAGCTGATCGCCCAGCTGAAGGAGGCGCAGGCCAAGCCGGACGCGACGTCCGTCAACGCCTGGTGGAGCCAGATCAACGAATGGCGCCGCAAGGACTGCCTGTCGTTCAAGGACTCCACCGAGGTCATCAAGCCGCAGATGGTCGTCGACAAGCTGTGGCAGCTGACCCGCGACCGCGACACCTACATCACGTCGGACGTCGGCCAGCACCAGATGTGGGCCGCGCAGTACTACAAGTTCGACGAGCCGCGCCGCTGGATCAACTCCGGCGGCCTGGGCACGATGGGCGTGGGCCTGCCGTACGCGATGGGCATCAAGCTCGCCAAGCCGGAGTCCGATGTGTTCTGCATCACTGGCGAAGGCAGCATCCAGATGTGCATCCAGGAACTGTCGACCTGCTTCCAGTACAAGACGCCGGTCAAGATCGTCTCGCTGAACAACCGCTACCTGGGCATGGTGCGCCAGTGGCAGCAGCTCGACTATGAAGGCCGCTACTCGCACAGCTACATGGACGCGCTGCCCGACTTCGTGAAGCTGGCCGAGGCCTATGGCCACGTCGGCATCCTGGTCGAGAAGCCGAGTGACGTGGAGCCCGCGCTGAAGGAAGCCATGCGCCTGAAGGACCGTACGGTGTTTCTCGACATCCGCACCGATCCGACCGAGAACGTCTGGCCCATGGTCAAGGCGGGCAAGGGCATCTCGGAAATGCTGCTGGGCTCGGAAGACCTGTGATCGGCTGAAGCCGCGGACTTTGGCGAGGGTTGCCGCCCTCGTTGAGGTCTGCGGCGAATGACGAGTACAGCCGACGAAGGCACTCCCTCAACGATTCGAACCCGCTGCCAAGGCTCGCTGGTTACCGCCAGCGGCGCTGAAGAGCGCGAAGGACGAGATCCATGAAACACATCATTGCTTTGCTCCTCGAAAACGAGCCCGGTGCGCTGTCGCGCGTCGTCGGCCTGTTCTCCGCCCGCGGCTACAACATCGAGAGCTTGACTGTCGCGCCGACGGAAGACCCCTCGCTGTCGCGCATGACCATCGTCACGACGGGCAGCGACGAGATCATCGAGCAGATCACCAAGCACCTGAACCGCCTCATCGAGGTCGTCAAGGTCGTCGACCTGACCGAAGGCAACTACACCGAGCGTGAGCTGATGCTCATCAAGGTGCGCGCCGTCGGCAAGGAACGCGAGGAGATGAAGCGCACCGCCGACATCTTCCGCGGCCGCATCATCGACGTGACCGAGAAGACCTACACCATCGAGCTGACCGGCGACGCCGGCAAGCTCGACGCTTTCATCGACGCGATCGACCGCGCCGCCATCCTCGAAACCGTCCGCACCGGCGCCAGCGGCATTGGCCGCGGCGAGCGCATCCTGCGCGTCTAACCCCTTCCCCTGGAGAGAACCATGAACGTTTACTACGACAAAGACGCCGACCTGAGCCTCATCAAGGGCAAGAACGTCACCATCATCGGCTACGGCTCGCAAGGTCATGCCCACGCGCAGAACCTGAACGACAGCGGCTGCAAGGTCACCGTCGCGCTGCGTCGCAACGGCGCATCCTGGGCCAAGGCCGAAGGCGCTGGCCTGAAGGTTGCCGAGATCGCTGAAGCCGTGAAGTCGGCCGACGTCGTCATGATCCTGCTGCCTGACGAGCAGATCGCCGACGTCTACAAGAACGAAGTCGAACCCAACATCAAGCAAGGCGCTTCGCTGGCCTTTGCGCACGGCTTCAACGTGCACTACGGTCAGGTCACGCCGCGCGCCGACCTGGACGTCTGGATGGTCGCTCCCAAGGCCCCCGGCCACACCGTGCGCGGCACCTACCGCCAAGGTGGCGGCGTGCCCCACCTGATCGCCGTCCACGCCGACAAGTCCGGCAAGGCCCGTGACCTGGCCCTGAGCTACGCCGCTGCCAACGGCGGCGGCAAGGCCGGCATCATCGAGACCAACTTCCGTGAGGAAACCGAGACCGACCTGTTCGGCGAACAAGCGGTTCTGTGCGGCGGCACGGTCGAGCTGATCAAGGCCGGCTTCGAGACGCTGGTGGAAGCCGGCTACGCGCCCGAAATGGCCTACTTCGAGTGCTTGCACGAGCTCAAGCTCATCGTGGACCTGATCTACGAAGGCGGCATCGCGAACATGAACTACTCGATCTCGAACAACGCCGAGTACGGCGAGTACGTGACGGGTGTCCGTGTCGTGACCGAAGACACCAAGAACGCGATGCGCCAGTGCCTGAAGGACATCCAGACCGGCGACTACGCCAAGTCCTTCATCCTGGAAAACAAGGCCGGCGCCCCGACACTGCTGAGCCGCCGTCGCCTGACCGCCGAGCACCCCATCGAAGTCGTCGGCGAGAAGCTGCGCGCGATGATGCCCTGGATCAAGGCCAACAAGCTGGTCGACAAGTCCAAGAACTGAATCGTCGCCTTCGGGCGATGAAAGGCCGGTGCCGCGAGGCGCCGGCCTTTTCTGCTTTCAGGGGACGATGCGGATGAACTGCATGCGCCAGTTCGTCTCCCACGTCGTGCCACCGTCCGGTGAGAAGGCCTGCTCCCAGCGCGGACGGCCGTCGGCGCCGATGAGCCAGGTGAAGCGCACGCGGATGGGCCGGCCGTCGAGCAGGTCGTCCGCGTAGAAGTGGCCAACGCCGTGCTCGAAGGCGCCAAGCACCGGTACGTCCAGTGCATGCGGCGAACGGTTGTCCAGCCACCAGATCGCCCACTGGCCCGTGGCCTTGTTGAAGGAGCGCATCGCCACGGCGCGGTAGTCGCCCCCTTGGTCATGGGGCAGGTGCAGCAGGTTGTCCTCCAGATTGCCCCAGCCGCCGAGGATCTTGCGCGTCGACGTGTGGCCCTCGAATCGCGTCCATTCCGTGCAGCCGGCGAGCCGCGAGTTCAGTCGTTCGTGCAGCACGCGCCAGTCGCCGATGATGAAGTCGAAATCGGCGGGCGCGTCGGGGTCGAGGTCTTGCAGCATGGGGGGGCTTTCAAAGGGGCGGTCCATGCTAGGTTTGGCACGCTCCCGGTCTTGTCAGCAGGCCCCTGCGCTATCCTGCCGCCCATGACCCATGATCCCATCGAGGACGACGAGCCCAGCACGGCCGTCCGCCCCCGCCGCAAAGGCATCTACGCGCTGCCCAACGCCATCACGCTGGGTGCGCTGTTCAGCGCCTTCTACGCCATCGTCATGGCCATGAACGGCCGCTTCGAGGTGGCCTGCGTGGCCATCTTCGCCGCCGCCATTCTCGACAGCCTGGATGGCCGCGTCGCGCGCATGACCAACACGCAATCCGCCTTCGGCGAACAGATGGACAGCCTGTCCGACATGGTTGCCTTCGGCGCCGCGCCGGCGCTGATCGTCTACATGTGGGCGCTGAAGGACATGGGCAAGCCGGGCTGGATTCCGGCCTTCGTCTACATCGCCGGCGCCGCGCTCAGGCTGGCGCGCTTCAACGTCAACATCGGCGTCGTCGACAAGCGCTACTTCCAGGGCCTGCCCAGCCCGGCCGCGGCGGCCATCGTCATGGGCATGATCTGGGCCGTCGTGGACGGTGCCGAAAGCCCGCGCCCGGTACCTGGTAGCTGGATCGCCTGGGCGGCTTACGGCGTGACGCTGTTCGCCGGCCTTTCGATGGTCACGAATGCGCCCTTCTACAGCTTCAAAGTCTTCGACCGCCGGCGCAGCGTGCCCTTCATCGTGCTGGTCGTCATCATGCTGGGCATCGGCCTTGCGGCGCTGGACCCGGCACGCGTGCTCTTCGGCGTGTTCTGTGTCTACGGGCTGTCGGGCTACGTCATCTACGGCTGGCGCAAGGCCAAGGGCAAGCCGGTCAGCGTGATTTCCACGAGCACCGACGAGCCCGATGAACGTGGCTTGCATCAGTAGGAAGCGCTCAACAAGCCCTCCGCGCGCAGCGCATCCCTGCTTTGGGCGGTCGGCTGCGTTGCAAATCCTCGCCATGGTGAAACCATGGCTGCGGTTTGCGCCTTGCCGCCCATCCCAAACCAGGGCGCGCAGCATCGCGAGGGCTTGCTCAACGCTTCCGCTTTCGTGCTAGATTCCGTCCCCATGAATTTCGCGATCGGCCTGCTGCTACTAGCCCTAGAGGAACCACGGGTTCGCTAGTCAGTCACGCCTTCGCACATCTGACCCCAACGGCCCGTATGCAACCGCAGCGGGCCGTTCGTGTTTTCAAAGGCTGCCGGTTGCGCCACCCCACTCACGGATGGACACCATGTTGAAGCAACCGCAGCGCAAGTACCGCGCCTTCGCCCCGATCGCCTTGCCGGACCGCACCTGGCCCGACACCGTGCTGACCCGCGCGCCGATCTGGCTGAGCACCGACCTGCGTGACGGCAACCAGGCGCTCATCGAGCCGATGGACATCGCCCGCAAGCTGCGCATGTTCCAGCAGCTGGTGAAGATCGGCTTCAAGGAGATCGAGGTCGGTTTCCCGTCGGCGTCGCAGACCGAGTTCGACTTCCTCCGCCTGCTCATCGACGGCGGCCACATCCCCGACGACGTGACCATCCAGGTGCTGACGCAGGCGCGCGCCCACCTGATCGACCGCACCTTCGAGTCGCTGGACGGCGCCAAGCGTGTCATCGTCCACGTCTACAACGCCGTCGCGCCCATCATGCGTCGCGTCGTGCTCGGTTCGGACGAAGACGGCATCGTGGAACTCGCGTCGTCGCACGCCCGCCAGATCAAGGAGCTCGCCGCCGCGCGACCGAACACCGACTGGCGCTTCGAGTATTCGCCCGAGATGTTCTCCGGCACGGAGCTGGCATTCAGCAAGCGCATCGTCGATGCGGTGACGGCGGTCTGGGAGCCGACGCCCGAGCGCAAGTGCATCATCAACCTGCCGTCCACCGTCGAGCACAGCACGCCCAACATCTTCGCGGACATGATCGAGTGGATGCATCGCCACCTCGAGCGCCGCGACTGCATCGTGCTGTCGGTCCACCCGCACAACGACCGTGGCACCGGCACGGCGGCCGGTGAGTTGGCGCTGATGGCCGGCGCCGACCGCATCGAGGGCTGCCTGTTCGGCAACGGCGAGCGCACCGGCAACGTCGACCTCGTCAACATCGCACTGAATCTCTACACCCAGGGTGTGGACCCGCAGCTGGACTTCTCGGACATCGACGAGGTGCGCCGCTGCGTTGAACACTGCACGCAGATCCCGGTCCACCCACGCCATCCGTACGTGGGCGATCTCGTGTACACCTCCTTCTCCGGCTCCCACCAGGACGCCATCAAGAAGGCCTTCGCGGCGCGCAAGGACGGCGACATCTGGGACATGCCCTACCTGCCCGTCGACCCCAAGGATCTGGGCCGCAGCTACGATGCCGTCATCCGCGTGAACAGCCAGTCGGGCAAGGGCGGCATCGCCTACCTGCTGGAGGCCGAGTACGGCCTGGAGATGCCGCGCCGCCTGCAGATCGAGTTCAGCCAGGTCGTGCAGCGCGTCATGGACGATGCCGGCAAGGAGCTGACGGCCGCCGATCTCTACGCGATCTTCGAGCGTGAGTACGGCATCGGCGATGCTGCCGTGTCCGTCGTGCAGCCGCAGATGACCGAGGTCGCCGGTGGCGCCATGCGCTTGTCCACCGAGGTCGTGCTGGGCGGCTGGATGGGCCATGTGCAGGGCGAGGGCAACGGCCCCATCGACGCCTTCGTCAACGCACTGTCGGCGCGCATCGGCCAGGAAGTCCGCGTGCTGGACTACCACGAGCATTCCATCGGCAGCGGTGCCGACGCCCGCGCGGTGGCCTACCTGGAACTGCGCGTCGGCAACGAGACGCGCCACGGCGTCGGCATCGATGGCAGCATCGTGCGTGCGTCCATGCAGGCCATCCTGTCCGGCCTGTCGCGTGCCGAACTGACCGTGCCCCAACAACGTGAGGAGAACGTGCGATGACCGACAAGCTCATCATCTTCGACACCACGCTGCGCGACGGCGAGCAGTCGCCCGGCGCATCCATGACGCGCGAGGAGAAGCTGCGCATCGCCCGCCAACTGGAGCGCATGAAGGTCGACGTCATCGAGGCCGGCTTTGCGGCGTCGAGCAATGGCGACTTCGAGGCCGTGAAGGCCATCGCTGCTGCCGTCAAGGACAGCACCATCTGCTCGCTGGCCCGCGCCAACGACCGCGACATCTCGCGCGCCGCCGAGGCGCTGGCCGGCGCGAACAGTGCGCGTATCCACACCTTCATCGCCACCAGCGAACTCCACATGGAGAAGAAGCTGCGCATGACGCGCGAACAGGTGCTGGAGCAGGCGACGCTGGCCGTGCGCTTTGCGCGCAACCTGTGCGGCGACATCGAGTTCTCGCCCGAGGACGGCTACCGTTCCGACATCGACTTCCTGGCCCGCGTCTGCGAGTCCGTCATCCAGGAAGGCGCCGGCACGATCAACATCCCCGACACCGTCGGCTACGGCATCCCCGAGCTGTATGGCGACTTCATCCGCCGCCTGCGCGAGAAGGTGCCGAACAGCGACAAGGCGATCTGGAGCGTGCACTGCCACAACGACCTGGGCATGGCAGTCGCCAACTCGCTGGCCGGCGTGAAGATCGGTGGTGCGCGGCAGATCGAGTGCACGATCAATGGCCTGGGCGAACGCGCCGGTAACTGTTCTCTGGAAGAAGTCGTCATGGCCGTGCGCACGCGGCGCGACTACTTCGGCCTGGACGTCGGCATCGAGACGTCGCAGATCGTGCCGGCCTCCAAGCTTGTGTCGCAGACCACCGGCTTCGTCGTGCAGCCCAACAAGGCGGTCGTCGGCGCCAACGCGTTCGCGCATGCGTCCGGCATCCACCAGGACGGCGTGCTGAAGGCGCGCGACACCTACGAGATCATGCGTGCCGAGGACGTGGGCTGGGCGGCCAACAAGATCGTGCTGGGCAAGCTGTCGGGTCGCAACGCCTTCAAGCAGCGCCTGCAGGAGCTGGGCATCCAGCTGGAGAGCGAGGCCGAGGTCAACGCCGCCTTCGTGCGCTTCAAGGACCTGGCCGACCGCAAGAACGAGATCTTCGACGAGGACATCATCGCCCTGGTCATGGACGAGTCCGTGACGGCCGAGCAGGAGCATTTCCGCCTGCTGTCGCTGTCGCAGCGCTCCGAGACCGGCGAGCGCCCGCACGCCGCCGTCGTGTTTGCCGTCGGTTCGCAGGAGCATCGTGCCGAGAGCGACGGCAACGGCCCGGTGGACGCCACGCTGCGCGCCATCGAGAGCGTCGTCGAGTCGGGGGCGGAGCTGCTGCTGTACTCGGTCAATGCCATCACCGGCGGCAGCACCGAGTCCCAGGGCGAGGTGACGGTGCGGTTGCAGCACGCCGGTCGCGTCGTCAACGGCGTGGGTGCGGACCCGGACATCGTCGTCGCGTCCGCCAAGGCCTACCTCTCCGCGCTGAACAAGCTGCAGAGCAAGATCGAGCGGGTCGCCGCCCAGGGCTGAGCTGGCCGTGCACCGCCGGGAGGCGGTGTAACCGGCGTGATGCGCGTCACGCCGGGTGCAACCGTTACCAAGCCACGTGCAATCTGGCGCGGAATCGCCCCGCTGCTTGAGGTTCGCGCGGCGTGGCGCGACCTCAGAATCGGGCCCAGGTCACCCGCTGGCAGCGCGCGGGAGCGGCCGGCCAGGTGGCTTTCGGGCTGATCCCGATACCCCTACCTTGTCAGCCAAGGCCTACTTCCGTGCGTTTGAGCCGCTGCAAAGCGACAGAACCGACGGCGGTGGCATCGGTGAGGTCGCCCGGAAACGGGCCGGATTTCACTTGAGATATCGCATTTAAGTTCTTATCTTGTCAGTGATTTTGGCGTCACGTACACTGCCGCCCTGCTGTTGGGGATTCCGTTGAAGACTTTTGCCGTTGCACTCTTGAGCCTCGCCCTGCTGTCCGTGGGCACCGCCGAGGCCGCCACTGCCAGCAAGTCCACCAAAGCCAAGCCAGCCGCCACGCAGACCCGCAAGGTCAAGTCCGTCGTGCTGCGCAAGCCGGTCGCGTTCACGCCGGCCGTCGCCACGTTCGGCATGGCTGCCGGTCTGCATGCGGTGGATGACCCGCTGTCGCTGAAGTCCAGCGTTGCCTATGTGCTGGACCAGAACACCAACGAGGTGCTCTTTTCCAAGAACCCTCAGGCCGTGCTGCCCATCGCGTCCATCACGAAGCTGATGACGGCGCTGGTCGTCGTCGAGTCGGGCCTGCCGATGGACGAAAAGCTGACGGTCACCGAGGACGACAAGGACACCGAGAAGAACACCGGCTCGCGCCTGGCCTTCGGTACGACGCTGACGCGTGGCGACATGCTGCACCTGGCGCTGATGTCCAGCGAGAACCGCGCGGCCCATGCATTGGGCCGCAACTATCCTGGCGGCCTGGAGGCTTTCGTGGCTGCCATGAATGCCAAGGCGCAGAGCCTTGGCATGGCCGACACGCACTATGTCGAACCCACCGGCCTTTCCAGCCGCAACCAGAGCAGCGCGGCCGACCTGGCCAAGCTCGTCAACGTGACCAGCCAGGTGCCGCTGCTGCGCGACCTGTCGACGTCCCGCGAGGCCCGTGTTGCGCTGGGCAAGCGCCTGGTGCAATTCCGCTCGACGAACGGCCTGCTGTCCAACCCGCTGTGGGACATCGGGCTGCAGAAGACCGGTTTCATCAACGAGGCTGGCAAGTGCCTGGTCATGCAGGCCCGCATGGCCGGTCGCCAGCTGATCATGGTGTTCCTGGACTCCAGCGGCAAGGCGTCGCGGATCGCCGATGCCGAGCGCATGCGCAAGTGGCTGACCTCGCTGCCGGGTGAGGCAACGCCGGCGGCTTCGGGCAAGCTCTGACGGCAGCTTCGATCCTCAAAGAACAAGCGGCGCTTAGGCGCCGCTTTTGTTTTTGTCGCCTAGGCCCGGTAGCCCAGCGCCGTGGAGATCTGCGCCGCGGTCTCCTTGAGCCGCACGACCCAACCTTCCTCCAGCCGGTCAGCCGGGGCCGAGATGGACAGGCCGGCGACCAGCTTGGCCTGGTCGTCGTAGATGCCGGCGGCCATGCAGCGCACGCCCAGTTCCAGCTCCTCGTCGTCGCGGGCGATGCCGCGCTGGCGCACCATGGCCAGCTCGCGCTCCAGCGCGCCGACGTCGGTCAGGCTGTTGCGCGTGTGGCCTGAGAGGCCCGTGCGCGTGGCGTACGCGCGCACGCGCGGGCTGTCGTCGCTGGCCAGGAAGAGCTTGCCCACGGATGTGAGGTGCAGCGGCGCGCGGCCACCGACGGCGCGCACGACCTGCATGCCGGAGCGCTCGGAATAGGTGCGCTCGATGTAGACGATCTCGTCGCCCTGGCGCACCGACAGGTTGACCGGCTGATGGGTGAACTTGTGCAGCTCGCGCATCGCGGGCAGCGCGGCGTCGCGCACGTCCAGCCTTGCCTTGACGAGGTTGCCCAGCTCCAGCATGCGCATGCCCAGGCGATAGCTGCCCGCCTCGGGCCGGTCCACATAACGGCCGATCGTCAGGTCATTGAGAATGCGGTGGGCCGTGGACGGATGCAGGCCGGTGGCCTCGGACAAGGCCTTCAGCGAGACCGGGTCCTGGTGGCTGGCCAGCACATCCAGCAGCGCGAACATGCGCTCCAGCACCTGGATCGCCGGGGTTTGCTGCGCCTCTTTGGATTTCATGGCTTCATTGTGGGGGAGATTGCCGGTGTTTTGTATGGCGAAAGCAGTGTTCAGCAGGTGGCAAGCCCTAGGAATGCTGTTGCTGGCGTGCGCCGGCGCCGCCCCGGCGGCCGAGCCGGCGGCGCAAGAGCGCTGGGGCCGCATGCCCAAGCTCTATGGCCGCATCACGGCCAATGAGCTGGGGCTGGTCATCAACACGGCCGACCCGTACTCGGTGGCCATCGGCGAGTACTACGCGCGGCGTCGCGGCATCCCGGAGGCCAACGTCGTGCGCGTGCAACTGCCCAGGCGGAACAGCCTCACGCATGAGGAGTTCGTGGCGCTGGACCAGGCCATCCGCAGCCAGATGCCCGAGGGCGTCAATGGCCTGGCGCTGGCCTGGGTGCAGCCCTATGCCGTGGAATGCAACTCGCTGACGAGCGCGCTGGGCATGGGTCTGCAGCCGGACGTCTGCGCAAACAGCTGCGCGGCGACACGCGCCAGCCCCTACGGGAGCTATTTCGGCGCGCGGCCTTGGATCGTGCTGGGCCTGCGCCCGTCAATGCAACTGGCCGCCCGCTCGGTGCCGGCTGCGATGGCCATGATCGAGCGCGGCATCGCGTCGGACCACACGTTGGCGGCGGGCGCTGCCGATCCGGCGATGGCCTGGCTGGCCGTGACGCCCGATGCCAACCGCAATGTGCGCGAGCGCCTGTTCCCGCCAGCGGGGCCGGTGCCGGGCGTGGCCGGCTTCGAGGTCGCGCGGGTGAAGAGCGACGCGCTGCCGTCGCTGCGCCGCACGCTGATCTACGAGACCGGCCTGGCCCGCGTGCCGGCGCCGCTGGGCGGTGAATGGCTGCCCGGTGCGCTGGCGGATCACCTGACGTCCTTCGGTGGCCAGCTCGACCGGGGTGTGGGCGATGGCCAGATGAACATCCTGGACTGGATCGATGCCGGCGCGACGGCCAGCTATGGCACGGTCAGCGAGCCGTGCAACCATTTGCAGAAGTTCCCGCACCCGCAGGTGCTGATCCAAGCCTACGCGCAGGGCGTCAGCGCGCTGGAGGCCTACTGGCACAGCGTCGCGTGGCCGGGTCAGGGGGTGTTCGTCGGCGAGCCGCTGGCGGCGCCCTTCGCGCCGGTTCCGGTGCCGCCGGCCTCGGCGCCCACGCCCTGAGCGGCCACGCGGCCGGCGCGCACGGCGCCTTCGAGCGTGGCGGGGTAGGGGCCTTCGACGTAGTCGCCGGCGGCCCACAGGCCGGTTGCGATGAAGGCCGGCGGTCGGACGAGACCGGGCGTGCAGGCGAAGGTGGCGCGCTTCTCGGTCAGCACCTTGTCGATCACGGGCGGCGAGGCCCAGCGCAGCTCGCGCACCGCCTGCGCGAGCACGGCCTCCGCACAGCCGCCCCGGGCGACCCACGGCGCGGCGCCGCTGACGACGAAGGCGAAGCGCCCTGGGGCGCCGCCCAGCGCGCCGTGATCGAAGACGAACTGTGCCGGCGCGTCCGGTCCTTCACGCAGTGCCAGCATCGGCGACGGCAGCGCGCTGCCGGGGCTGTGCAGGTAGACGGTGACGATGGGCTCGAAGCCCAGGCCTTGCGCGGTGGCGGACCAGGCAGGCGCGACGTCGGCCGTCAGCCGTGCGGTCTCGACGCTGGTGCAGGCCAGCACGACGGCGTCGAAGCGTTCGCCGTCGACGCGCCAGCCGGGCTCGACGGCCTGCACGCGCGTGCCCAGCCTCAGCCGGTCACCCAGCCAGGCCGCCGCCGGCCCTGCCAGCAGGTCGGACAGCGGCCGGCGCGGCAGCAGCAGGTCGGCGCTGCCGGGGCCGCTGAACAGCGCATCCTTCAGCACGCGCAAGAAGACGCGGGCGCTGGCCTGCGGTGCGGGTGTGTTCAGCGCGGCGACGCACAGCGGCTCGACGAGGTCGCGCTTGACGGCGGCGGGCAGTCCGGCGCACAGCTCGGCGACGCTCAAGGCCGCGTCGCAGCGAAAGCCCCGGGCCAGCCAGCCGCCGGCCGCGGCCAGCAGGCCCAGCCGAGCGCCCAGCGGCCAGCCGCGGTGGGCCAGCACGCCGCGCGTGAAGGCGACCAGCGGCGAACCGGGCGGCAGCCGCAGCCCCGGCTCGCCGGGGTAGGGCAGGGCCAGCGGCAGGCGCTTCAACACTTGCTCGGGATCGACACCCAGCCGGCGCATCAGCGCGAGGCTGTCGCGATAGGCACCGATGAGGATGTGCTGGCCGTTGTCGTAGTCCGGCTGGCCGGCAACGCTGCGCGCCCGGCCGCCGAGCTGTGGCGCCATTTCGAAGACGGCGATGTCGTGGCCCGCGTCGGCCAGCGCGACCGCCGCGGCAATGCCGGCCCAGCCGCCGCCGATGACGGCGACCTTGCTCACCGGCCGCGCCAGTTGGTTTTCATCGCGATCCAGAGCTTGCGCAGCGGCGTCAACGCGATGCGCTGGTGCAGCACCTGGAAGTCCTCGCGCTCGATCTCGACGAGCAGCGCGCGGTAGATGTTGGCCATCATGAGGCCGGGCTTCTGCGCGGCACGGTCGACGTCGGGCAGCAGCGCCAGCGCCTCGTCGTACAGGCGGTGCGCCCGCTCCGCCTGGAACTTCATCAGCGCCGTGAAGCGCTCGCTGTAGCCCCAGGGCTTGCTGCGCAGCAGGATCTCGTTGGCCTTCACGCCGAATTGCTGCAGCTCGTTCACCGGCAGGTAGATGCGGCCACGCCGCGCGTCGTCGCCGACGTCTCGCACGATGTTGGTCAGCTGCATGGCCAGCCCGAGCTTGTGCGCGTACTCGATGGTCTGCGGCTGCGTGCGGCCGAAGATGCCGCTGGCCACCTCGCCGACGATGCCGGCGACCAGGTGGCAGTAGCGGGCCAGGCCGGCGTAGTCGAGGTAGCGCGTCTGCTGCAGGTCCATCTCGCAGCCCTCGATGACGGCCAGCAGGTGTTCCAGCCGGATGTCGTAGGCCTGCACGTGCGGCATCAGCGCCTTCATCGCGGGGTGGCTGGGCTGGCCGGCAAAGGCCGCGGCGGCTTCCTTGCGCCACCAGGCCAGCTTGGTGGCGGCGACGCCGGCGTCCTGCGTCTCGTCGACGACGTCGTCGACCTCGCGGCAGAACGCGTAGAAGGCCGTGATGGCTGCGCGCCGGGGGGGCGGCAGGAACAGGAAGGCGTAGTAGAAGCTCGAACCGCTCGCGGCGGCCTTCTCCTGGACGTATTGCTCGGGACTCATGATGTGGCGCGCATTGTCAGCGCACGCCAGACCAGGCGTGGCAGGTCCCAGGCCTTGATTGCGGGGCGGCGCAGCAGGCTGTCGTAGGAAGACGCGGCGATCTTGTCGAGGATGAGCAGGCCGCCCTGCACGACGAGGCGCAGCTCCCAGCCGGCACGGCCGGGCAGGGTCAGGGCCAGCGGCGCACCCTCTCGCATCAGCTCGTGGGCCCAGGCGCAGAGGTCGCGGATCAGGGCGCGGGCCGCAGGGCTGTCGTGGCAGGCGAGCACGGCCTCGGCGGTCACGCCACGGCGGTCAAGGTCGTCCTGCGGCACGTAGAGCCGGCCGTTGGGACCATCGCGGGTGAAGTCCTGCCAGAAGTTGATGAGTTGCAGTGCCGAGCAGATGGCGTCCGAGCGGCGCAGCGAGTCGGCGTCGCCCACGCCGTACAGCCCCAGCAGCAGGCGGCCGACGGGGTTGGCCGAGCGGCGGCAGTAGTCCAGCAGGTGGGCGCGGTCTCGGTAGCGCGGCGGGGTCAGGTCCTGCTCGAACGCGTCCAGCAGGTCGTGCAGCAGTGCGGGCTGCAGGCGATACGTCTCGCGCGCCAGTGGCGTGAAGACCTGTGGCCAGCGCGGGGAGGGCGGCCGGCCGGCGACGACGGCGCCGAGGTCGGCCCGGTAGTCGCGCAAGGCCTGGACCCGCTCGCTGGTGGAGGCCGTTCCCTCGTCGGCCAGGTCGTCGGCCGTGCGGGCGAAGTGGTAGATGGCCACCACCGCCGGCCGCAGCGCGGGCGGGCACAGCAGCGAAGCAACGGGAAAGTTTTCGTAGTGGTCGACGCTCAAGCTTTTTCTCAAGTTCCGCTTGCAAAGCCGCGCTGTTCAAGCGAAATTCTGCGAGGTTTGACAGTTGTCACCGGGTCTGAATACATTACTGACCCGCCGGTCATTAAGTTTGAAGCCGGCTGCCCATCCCTTGCCGAGGTCTGCATGCCCCATCTTCTGCGTCTCGCGTCGCCCTTGCTGCTGGCCGCGCTGCTTTCGGCCTGCGGCAAGCAGGCCGCCGCGCCCGAGCCGGAGCGCGCCGTGCGCACGCAGCTCGTCAGCGTGGGCGCCGCGAGCGCCAGCCATGAGTATGCGGCCGAGGTGAAGCCGCGCATCGAGTCGCGCCTGTCCTTCCGCGTCGGCGGCAAACTGTTGAGCCGCGCGGTGAACCTGGGAGATACGGTCAAGGCCGGTCAGGTGCTGGCCCGCATGGACGCGCAGGACCTCAAGCTCGCCGAAGCCGCCGCCAGCGCCGCCGTGCGGGCCGCGCGCACCAACCGCGACCAGGCCGGCCAGGATTACAAGCGCTTCGTCGATCTGGAGCGCCAGGGCTTCATCAGCGCTGCCGAACTCGAGCGGCGCGACTCGGCCTTCAAGGCCGCGCAGGCGCAGCTGGAGCAGGCCAAGGCCCAGGCCGACGTGCAAGGAAACCAGGCTGCCTACGCCCAGCTGGTGGCCGACGGCGCCGGTGTCGTCACCGGCATCAACGCCGAGCCCGGCCAGGTGCTGGCCGCCGGCACGCCGGTCTTCAGCGTGGCGCTGGACGGCCCTCGCGACATCGTCTTCTCCGTCCCCGAGGACCAGATCGAGCGCGTGAAGGCCGCCGCTGCCAAGCCCGGTGCGCTGAAGGTGCGGCTGTGGGCCGGCGACAAGACCGCGCCGCTGACGCTGCGCGAGGTGTCGGCCGCGGCCGACCCGGCCACGAGAACGTTTCTCATCAAGGCCGATGCCGGCAAGCTGGACGTGCGGCTGGGCCAGTCCGCCACGGTCGTGCTGGACCTGCCGGCGCAGCAGGGCGTCATCAAGGTGCCCCTGGCTGCGGTGCTGCAGCAGGCGGGCAAGACGTCGGTGTGGGTGCTGGACGGCGGGTCGATGACGGTCAAGCCCGTGTCCGTGCAGGTGGCCGGCGCCGACGGCAACGACGTGGCCATCGCCAGCGGCCTGAATCCGGGGCAGGAGGTGGTCATCGCCGGCGTGCACGTGCTGTCGCCGGGCCAGAAGGTCAAGCGCTATGTGCCGCCGCGGTCCGACACCGCGCCGGCCGTCGCTCCTGCCGCCTCTCGCTGAGCCGGGAGCGCGCATGAACATCCCCCCGAACAAGGCCGCGACGGGCGAGCGCTTCAACGTCTCGCGCTGGGCGCTGGAGCACCCGGCGCTGACGCGCTACCTGATGGTCGTGCTGATGCTGATGGGCTTCGCGGCCTACTTCCAGCTGGGCCAGGACGAAGACCCGCCCTTTACGTTCCGCGTCATGGTCATCCAGGCCTACTGGCCCGGCGCCACGGCGCAGCAGATGGCCGACCAGGTCGCCGACAAGATCGAGAAGACGCTTCAGGAGGTGAACTATGCGGACAAGATCCGCTCGTCCACCAAGCCCGGCGAGTCGCTGACGGTCTTCCAGCTCAAGGACGAGACGCCGCCCAAGGAGGTGGCCGACATCTGGTACCAGGTTCGCAAGAAGGTCGGCGACATGCGCGCCACGCTGCCGCAGGGGGTGCTGGGGCCGTTCTTCAACGACGAGTTCGGCGACGTCTACGGCTCCATCTATGCGCTGTCCGCCGACGGTTTCAGCCGCGAGGAGTTGCGTGAGCATGCCGACCGCGTGCGACAGGCGCTGCTGCAGGTGCGGGACGTGGCCAAGGTCGAGATCTTCGGCATCCAGGCCGAGAAGCTCTACGTCGAGATCTCGCAGAAGCGCCTGGCCCAGCTGGGCCTGGACTTCAACCAGGTCATCAGCCAGATCGGCGCGCAGAACGCCGTCGAGGGCGCGGGCGTCTTGAACGCCGGCAGCGCGAACTTCCAGATCCGCGTGCAGGGCCAGTTCACGACGGCGCAGGCGCTGGCCGAGGTGCCCATCCGCGCGACCAACCCGCAGACCGGGGTGGCCAGCCAGATGCGGCTGGGCGACATCGCCGAGATCAAGCGCGACTACGTCGACCCGCCGACCACCAAGGTGCGCTACCAGGGCAAGGAGGTGCTGGCGCTGGGCGTCTCGATGGCCAAGGGCGGCGACATCATTGCGATGGGCAAGGCGCTGGGCGTGGCGACCAAGGCCATCGAGCGCGACCTGCCGGCCGGCATCCGGCTAGAGCAGATCCAGGATCAGCCCAAGGCCGTCACGACTTCAGTGGGTGAGTTCGTGCATGTGCTCATCGAGGCCGTTGTCATCGTGCTGGCGGTGAGCTTCCTCTCGCTGGGGCTGCACGTGCGGCCGGGCTGGAAGTTCAGCATCGATGTCTGGCCCGGCCTCGTCGTCGGCATCACCATCCCGTTGGTGCTGGCCATCACCTTCGTGGCGATGTTCTATTGGGGCGTGGGCCTGCACAAGATCTCGCTGGGCTCGCTGATCATCGCGCTGGGCCTGCTGGTGGACGACGCCATCATTGCCGTCGAGATGATGGTGCGCAAGCTCGAAGAGGGCTACGACAAGATGCACGCCGCCACCTACGCCTACGACGTGACGGCCATGCCCATGCTGACCGGCACGCTGATCACGGCGGTGGGTTTCCTGCCCATCGGCCTGGCCAAGTCGACGACCGGCGAATACACCTTCGCCATCTTTGCCGTGACGGCCGCGGCGCTGGTCATCTCCTGGGCCGTGTCGGTCTATTTCGTGCCTTACCTCGGCGCGCTGCTGCTCAAGAGCAAGCCCGCGCCCGAGGGCGAGGTGCACGAGCTGTTCGACACGCCGTTCTACAACCGCTTCCGCGGCCTCGTGCGCTGGTGCGTCGAGAACCGCTGGAAGACCATCGCCATGACGCTGCTGGTGTTCGCGCTCGGCATCTTCGGCATGACGCACGTGCAGCAGCAGTTCTTCCCGGACTCCAGCCGCCCGGAGGTGCTGGTCGACCTGACGCTGCCCGAGGGTTCGACGATGCAGGAGACCGAGGCGCTGGCGAAGCGCTTCGAGGCCCGCATGATGAAGGAGTCCGGCATTGCCAGTGTGACGACCTGGGTCGGCTCCGGCGTGCCGCGGTTCTATCTGCCGCTGGACACGATCTTCCCGGCGACCAACGTGCTGCAGACGATCCTGTTGTCCAAGAACCTGGACGAGCGCGAGGCGCTGCGCATGAAGCTGCCGGCGTTGCTGGCCGAGGAGTTCCCCGAGGCGCGGGGCCGCGTCAAGCTGCTGCCCAACGGGCCGCCGGTGACCTACCCGGTGCAGTTCCGCGTCGTGGGCACCGACCCCAAGGTCGTCCGCGACTGGGCCGACAAGGCCAAGGACATCCTGCGCGCCAGCCCCAACATGCGCGGCGTCAACGACAACTGGAACGAGAACATCAAGACGCTGCGCCTGACCGTCGACCAGGACAAGGCGCGGGCGCTGGGTGTGTCCAGCCAGGTGCTGGCGCAGTCGGCGCATACGTTGCTGTCGGGCACCACCATCGGCCAGTACCGTGAGGCCGACAAGCTCGTCGACATCGTGCTGCGCCAGCCCGCGGACGAGCGCGCCGTCATCACCGACATCGCCAACGCCTACGTGCCGTCGACGACGGGCCGCGCGATCCCGCTGACGCAGATCGCCAAGGTCGAGTTCGCCTGGGAGCCGGGCGTCATGTGGCGCGACTCGCGCAACTACGCCGTCACCGTGCAGGGTGACGTTGCCGAGGGCCTGCAGGGCGCCACCGTCACCAAGGAGGTCTGGCCCAAGCTCGACGAACTGCAGAAGCAGATGCCCACCGGCTACAGCATCCAGATCGCCGGCGCGGTGGAGGAGAGCAGCAAGGGGCAGACGTCGATCTTCGTTGGCGTGCCGGTCATGCTGTTCATCACCTTCACGCTGCTGATGCTGCAATTGCACAGCTTCTCGCGCGCGCTGCTGGCCTTCATGACCGGCTTCCTGGGCATTGCCGGGGTCGCGATGGCGCTGCTGCTGCTCGGGCGGCCGTTCGGCTTCGTGGCCATGCTGGGCGTCATTGCGCTCAACGGCATGATCATCCGGAACTCCGTGATCCTCATCGATCAGATCGAGCAGGACCGCGCCCGCGGCGTGCCGGACTGGTCGGCCATCGTCGAGTCCGCCGTGCGGCGCTTCCGTCCCATCGTGCTGACGGCGGCGGCGGCGGTGCTGGCCATGATCCCGCTGTCGCGCAGCGTGTTCTGGGGGCCGATGGCCGTGGCCATCATGGGCGGGCTCATCGTGGCCACCGTGCTGACGCTGCTCGCGCTGCCGGCCATGTACGCGGCCTGGTTCCGTGTCGTGCGCCCCGCGGAGGAGGAGCACACGCGCATGATGAGCCAGTTCCACGACACCGAAGCCGCCGAGCCGACGTGACCCTCGGTTGAGGGTTTTGCCGCCCCGCAGGCCGGGGCGGCGGGCAGGCCGCGCGGCATCGCTACAATCGCCGGTTTGCCGAATCGCCTACGGGGTTGCTCCTGAAGCAGCCCAACCCAAATTGCGCGGGTGGCGAAATTGGTAGACGCACCAGGTTTAGGTCCTGACGCCTTCACGGGCGTGCCGGTTCGAGTCCGGCCCCGCGCACCACTACTGTCCTTCAACTGTTCCCGAGTCCATCATGGCCGTCACCGTCGAAACCCTCGAAAAGCTGGAACGCCGCATCACCCTGCACGTGGCGGCCGCTGACATCAACAGCGAAGTCGAAGCCCGTCTGAAGAAGCTGGCCCGCACCGTCAAGGCCGACGGCTTCCGCCCCGGCAAGGTGCCGATGAACGTCGTCGCCCAGCGCTACGGCTACTCGGTGCAATACGAAGTCGTCAACGACAAGCTCGGCGCCGCCTTCAACAATGCCGCCAACGAAGCGCAACTGCGCGTCGCTGGCCAGCCCCGCATCGAGCAGAAGGACCAGGCCCCCGAAGGCCAGATGGCCTTCGACGCCACGTTCGAGGTCTATCCCGAAGTCAAGATCGGCGACCTGGCCGCTGCTGAAGTCGAGCGCGTCACCAGCGATGTGACCGAGGAAGCCATCGACAAGACCGTCGAGATCCTGCGCAAGCAGCGCCGCAGCTTCGCCCAGCGCGCCGCTGCCGACGTGGCCGCCGCCGGCGACCGCGTCACCATCGACTTCGAAGGCAAGATTGACGGCGAGCCCTTCCAGGGTGGCAAGGCCGAAGGCTTCCAGTTCCTGATCGGCGAAGGCCAGATGCTGGAGCAGTTCGATGCCGCCGTGCGCGGCATGAAGGCCGGCGAGAGCAAGACCTTCCCGCTGCAGTTCCCCGAGGACTATCACGGCAAGGACGTGGCCGGCAAGGAAGCCGACTTCCTCGTCACGGTCAAGAAGATCGAGGCCCAGCACCTGCCCGAAGTGAACGAGGCGTTCGCCAAGTCGCTCGGCATCAAGGACGCGACCGTCGAAGCCCTGCGTGCCGACATCAAGAAGAACCTCGAGCGCGAAGTGAAGTTCCGCGTGCTGGCCCGCAACAAGGGTGCGGTCATGGACGCGCTGGTGGCCGTGTCGGAACTCGACGTGCCCAACGCGCTGGTGCAGGGCGAGGCCGAGCGCATGGTTGGCCAGGCCCGCGAGGACCTGAAGAAGCGCGGCGTCAAGGATGCCGACAAGGCCGAGATCCCCGCCGACATCTTCAAGCCGCAGGCCGAGCGCCGCGTGCGCCTGGGCCTGGTGGTTGCCGAGCTGGTGCGCTCGAACAATCTGCAAGCCAAGCCGGCCCAGCTGCAGGCCCACATCGAAGAGCTGTCGCAGAGCTACGAGAAGCCGGCCGAAGTGCTGCGCTGGTACCTGAGCGACCGCGAGCGCATGGCCGAAGTGGAAGCCGTCGTCGTCGAGAACAATGTCACGGACTTCGTGCTGGCGACCGCCAAGGTCACCGACAAGGCCCTGCCGTTCGACGAGCTGATGGCCGCCGGCAACTGAGAGCCCCTCGCCTGACGAAGGCGCCGTGCCGCAAGGCCCGGCGCCTTTTTACTTGCGTGGCCATAATCCGTCCCCATAACAGCTGCTACCGCTTTGTCTTCAAGGATCTGAATGAGCGCTCTCGACACCAGCAATCTCGGCCTCGTGCCCATGGTCATCGAACAGTCCGGCCGTGGCGAGCGCGCCTACGACATCTACTCGCGCCTGCTGCGCGAGCGCATCGTCTTCCTGGTCGGGCCGGTCAATGACGCGGTCGCCAACCTCGTCGTCGCCCAACTGCTGTTCCTGGAGAGCGAGAACCCCGACAAGGAGATCTCGCTGTACATCAACAGCCCGGGCGGCAGCGTGTCGGCTGGCATGTCCATCTTCGACACGATGAACTTCATCAAGCCCGAGGTGTCGACGCTGTGCATGGGCATGGCGGCCAGCATGGGTGCCTTCCTGCTGTCGGCCGGCGCCAAGGGCAAGCGCTTCTCGCTGCCCAACGCCAAGGTCATGATCCATCAGCCGTTGGGTGGCGCGCAGGGGCAGGCCACGGATATTGAAATCCATGCGCGTGAAATCCTGAAGACTCGCGAGACCCTGAATCGCATCCTGGCCGAGCGCACCGGCCAGACGCTGGAGAAAATCCAGTCGGATACCGAGCGCGACTACTTCATGTCCGCGGCCGAGGCCCAGAACTACGGCCTGATCGACCAGGTGCTGGAACACCGGCCCTGAGCCGGTGAGGGGCTGTAACCAGCCCCCGGATTCGCAGCGAAATCGGGGCCCTTATCCCCACGAGGGCCCCGAGATCGTTTGGACTATCATCATTCGAGGCATCCCGCCCCGACCCCTTTAGTTTCTATCGAGCAGTTCTCATGGCCGACAAAAAAGGCACCTCCAGCGAGAAAGTTCTGTACTGCTCCTTCTGCGGCAAGAGCCAGCACGAGGTCAAGAAGCTGATCGCCGGCCCGTCCGTCTTCATCTGCGACGAGTGCATCGAGCTGTGCAACGACATCGTCCGTGACGAGATTCCCGCGCCGGCCCCTGCCGCGCGGGCCGGCAAGTCCGACCTGCCCGTGCCCAGCGAGATCAAGGCCAGCCTGGACCAGTACGTCATCGGCCAGGACGTGGCCAAGCGCACGCTGGCCGTGGCCGTGTACAACCACTACAAGCGCCTGCGCCACATGGCGACGGCCAAGGAGTCGGTCGAGCTGTCCAAGAGCAACATCCTCCTGATCGGCCCCACCGGTTCCGGCAAGACGCTGCTGGCACAGACACTGGCGCGCCTGCTGAACGTGCCCTTCGTGATCGCCGACGCGACGACGCTGACCGAAGCCGGCTACGTCGGCGAGGACGTCGAGAACATCATCCAGAAGCTGCTGCAGAACTGCAATTACGACGTCGAGCGTGCGCAGCGCGGCATCGTCTACATCGACGAGATCGACAAGATCTCGCGCAAGGCCGATAACCCGTCCATCACGCGCGACGTGTCCGGCGAAGGGGTGCAGCAGGCGCTGCTCAAGCTCGTCGAAGGCACGATGGCCTCGGTGCCGCCGCAGGGCGGCCGAAAGCACCCGAACCAGGACTTCCTGCAGATCGACACGACGAACATCCTGTTCATCTGTGGTGGCGCCTTCGACGGCCTGGAGAAGGTCATCCAGAACCGCAGCGAAAAGTCCGGCATCGGCTTTGGCGCAACCGTGAAGAGCAAGTCCGACAAGAAGGTCGGCGAGGTCTTCCGCGAGTGCGAGCCCGAGGACATCATCAAGTTTGGTCTCATCCCCGAGCTGGTCGGTCGCCTGCCCGTCGTCGCGACGTTGGGTGAGCTGACCGAGGACGCGCTGGTGCAGATCCTCACCGAGCCCAAGAACGCATTGGTCAAGCAGTACCAGCAGCTGTTCGAGATGGACGGCGTCGAGCTCGAAATCCGCAAGCCGGCGCTCGCCGCCATTGCCCGCAAGGCACTGGCGCGCAAGACCGGCGCCCGCGGCCTGCGCAGCATCATGGAGCAATCGCTGATCGACACCATGTTCGACCTGCCGGCGCTGGAAGGCGTCGAGAAGGTCGTGCTGGACGAGCACAACATCGAGGACGCATCGGCACGTCCCTTGCTGGTCTATCGCGAACAAAAGGCCAGCGCCTAAGCCCTCAACTTGCAATCGCCCCCTCAGGCCGCACATCGGCCTGAGAAAGAGAGGTCTTCATGTCCGGACACCCCATCCTCCCCGCCGACCCGATCACGCTGCCGCTGCTGCCGTTGCGTGACGTCGTCGTGTTCCCGCACATGGTCATCCCGCTGTTCGTCGGGCGCCCCAAGTCCATCAAGGCCCTGGAAGCCGCGATGGAAGCCGGTCGCCAGATCATGCTGGTCGCCCAAAAGGCCGCCGGCAAGGACGAGCCCAAGCCCGAGGACATGTTCGAGGTCGGCTGCGTCTCCAGCATTCTGCAGATGCTGAAGCTGCCCGACGGCACCGTGAAGGTGCTCGTCGAAGGCCTGCAGCGCGCCACCACCAGCTCGATCACCGAGCCGGGAGAGCACTTCGTCGCCGAAGTCACGCCCATCCCGCCCGAGACCGAGCACGCCCCTGAAGTCGAAGCCCTGCGCCGCGCCGTGACGCAGCAGTTCGACCAGTACGTCAAGCTCAACAAGAAGATCCCGCCCGAGATCCTCACGTCCATCGGCGGCATCGACGATCCGGGCCGCCTCGCCGACACCATCGCTGCTCACCTGCCGCTCAAGCTCGATGCCAAGCAGGCCGTGCTGGACCTGTCCGACGTGGCCAAGCGCCTCGAAAAGCTACTCGACCTGCTCGAGCACGAAGTCGACATCCTGCAGGTCGAGAAGCGCATTCGTGGTCGCGTCAAGCGCCAGATGGAGAAGAGCCAGCGCGAGTACTACCTGAACGAGCAGGTCAAGGCCATCCAGAAGGAACTGGGCGACGGCGAAGAAGGCGCCGACATGGAGGAGCTCGAGAAGAAGATCCTCGCCGCCAAGATGCCCAAGGAGGCGCGCAAGAAGGCCGACGCCGAGCTGAAGAAGCTCAAGCTGATGTCGCCCATGTCCGCCGAAGCCACGGTGGTGCGCAACTACATCGACACGCTGGTCAACCTGCCCTGGAGCAAGAAGACCAAGATCAAGCACGACCTCAAGAACGCCGAGGACGTGCTGAACGAAGACCACTACGGCCTCGAGAAGGTCAAGGACCGCATCCTTGAATATCTCGCGGTGCAGCAGCGCGTCGACAAGGTCAAGGCGCCGATCCTGTGCCTGGTCGGCCCTCCGGGTGTCGGCAAGACCTCGCTCGGCCAGAGCGTGGCGCGCGCCACCGGCCGCAAGTTCATCCGCATGGCGCTGGGCGGCGTGCGCGATGAAGCCGAGATCCGCGGCCACCGCCGCACCTACATCGGCTCCATGCCGGGCAAGGTGCTGCAGTCGCTGACCAAGGTCGGCACGCGCAACCCGTTGTTCCTGCTCGACGAGATCGACAAGCTGGGCATGGACTTCCGCGGCGACCCGTCGTCGGCGCTGCTGGAGGTGCTGGACCCCGAGCAGAACCACACCTTCGGTGACCACTACATCGAGGTCGACTTCGACCTGTCCGATGTGATGTTCGTCGCCACGTCGAACTCGATGAACATCCCTCCGGCGCTGCTGGACCGGATGGAGGTGATCCGCCTGTCAGGCTACACCGAGGACGAGAAGGTCAACATCGCGCAGACCTACCTGCTGCCCAAGCAACGCAAGAACAACGGCGTGCTGGACGAGGAACTGGAAGTGACCGAGTCGGCCGTGCGCGGTGTGATCCGCTACTACACGCGGGAAGCCGGCGTGCGCTCGCTGGAACGCGAGATGTCCAAGATCTGCCGCAAGGTCGTGAAGGGCATCCAGCTCAAGACCTACGACAGCAAGGTCGTCGTCACGGAGGACAACCTCCACGACTTCCTCGGCGTGCGCAAGTACGACTTCGGTCGTGCCGAGAAGAAGAACCAGGTCGGCCAGGTCGTCGGCCTCGCGTGGACCGAAGTGGGCGGCGATCTGCTGACCATCGAAGCCACCGCAATGCCGGGCAAGGGCAACATCATCCGCACGGGCTCGCTCGGCGACGTGATGAAGGAGTCCGTTGAGGCGGCTCGCACGGTGGTGCGCTCGCGCGCCCGCCGCCTGGGCATCAAGGACGAGGTCTTCGAGAAGCGCGACGTGCACGTGCACGTGCCTGACGGCGCCACGCCCAAGGACGGCCCGAGCGCGGGCGCGGCGATGACCACTGCCTTTGTGTCTGCATTGACCGGCATCCCGGTGCGTGCCGACGTTGCGATGACGGGCGAAATCACGCTGCGTGGTGAAGTCACCGCCATCGGTGGCCTGAAGGAGAAGCTGCTCGCGGCGCACCGCGGCGGTATCAAGACCGTGATGATTCCGGAAGAGAACGTCAAGGACCTGCAGGACATTCCGGAGAACGTGAAGAACCAGCTCGAGATCGTGCCCGTGCGCTGGATCGAGCGCGTGCTGGAAGTGGCGCTGGAGTCCATGCCGGCGTCGCTGCCCGATGAGGAAGTCCCCGTCGCCGCGGCCAAGCCGGAAGAGGGTGCCACCAAGAGCACGGCGGTGCCTCACTGAAAGAAGTGCGACTGGCTTGTCTTCCGACCAAAAATTGGATTACAATGCCAGCTTCGCTAGATCGCGAGATTGCTCTAAAGAGTAGCCAAGCGGTCCAGAGAAAATTGCGCAAGCAATGCGGGTGTAGCTCAGTTGGTAGAGCGCAACCTTGCCAAGGTTGAGGTCACGAGTTCGAGCCTCGTTACCCGCTCCAGTTTTTCAAAAGGGAAGCCCCGGCTTCCCTTTTTCATCAGTAAGCGTCAACGTCGCACCAACGACTTTGATTTTGGGTTTTACGGCGGCGCGGTAGCAAAGCGGTTATGCCCCGGATTGCAAATCCGGTTAGTCCGGTTCGACTCCGGACCGCGCCTCCAAAATAAACACCATGCGGGTGTAGCTCAGTTGGTAGAGCGCAACCTTGCCAAGGTTGAGGTCACGAGTTCGAGCCTCGTTACCCGCTCCAGTACAAATCGGTCGCACCGATGTTTGGCACACCATGCCAGGCGAAATGCGCGGGTGTAGCTCAGTTGGTAGAGCGCAACCTTGCCAAGGTTGAGGTCACGAGTTCGAGCCTCGTTACCCGCTCCAAATTCACGGGAGATTCGAGCAATCGAGTCTCCCGTTTTCTTTTGTGCGGCCCGGATAATGCGGCCCGCGCGCGGGTGGCGAAATCGGTAAACGCAGCGGACTTAAAATCCGCCGCCCTCAACAGGCGTACGGGTTCAAGTCCCGTCCCGCGCACCAGGATCAAACTCAGTCGGGAGACTGGGTATCAGGCAAACGTGTTGACGTTGCGACCGACGCTGCCCTCTGTCGCAAGTGCAGGCTGTTGCGGCAGCGCCTCAAGCAGCGCGGCAGCACCGGCGGCCTGAACATCCAACGCTTTCCGGAGCATCAGCGTGCTCGCAGCGCCTTGAACCGTGCCCAGGTCACCATTGGATGCGCTGTTGACAGCCGCGCCGACGACGGCGGAGTTGACGATGTTCATATCCGGCCTATCGGCCGTTGCAGCGCCGACTTGAGCGGAATTTTCAGAGCGCTGCCGGCCAGCTGCGTACGTCCGGCTCACGCCAGCCCAGCACGCGCTCGATCCATGTGCGCAGCGCGGCCGGATCACCGCTCGTTTCAATGTGCAGTGCTGGCGAATCGGACGCTGGCGTCCACAGATCGACGGCCCGGCGGGCAACGGCGGTCTCGATGCGCAGCAACTTCACGTCGGGACCCAACGCCGCCTGCCACAGCGGCTCGATCAGCGGGTAGTGCGTGCAGCCCAGAAGTGCAGTGTCCACGCCGGCTGCACGCAGCGGTTCGCAGTGGCGGGCGACCAGCGAACGCAGCTCCGCGCTGTCCAGATCGCCGGCTTCGATGTGATCGACGATGCCCGGGCAGCCTTGGACGACGACCTCGCGGCCGTTCGCATGGCGCTCGATGAGTGCGCGCAATCGGGCGCTCGCAGCCGTCGCCGGCGTGGCCAGCAGACCGATGCGGCCATTGCGCGTGGCGGCGACGGCAGGCTTGATGCCGGGCTCGGTGCCGACGAAGGGCAGGGTGGGCCAGCGTGCGCGCAAGGCCTCGATCGCGTGGGCCGTGGCCGTATTGCAGGCAATGATGATCAGCTCGGCGCCCTGGGCGATCAGGTGCTCGGAGATTGCCATGCTGCGCGCCCGGATCTCGTCGGGGCTGCGGTTGCCGTAGGGCGCATACGCCGTGTCGGCCAGGTAGCGCAGCCGGGCCGTCGGCAGCTGCTCGCGCAACTCGTGCAGCACCGTGAAGCCGCCGACGCCGGAATCGAAGACGCCGATTTCGCGGCGCGGGGAAGGGTCAGTCTGCATAGGACGCGGCAGTCTAGCTTCACGATTCGAGAGGCCTCTCCAAAAAGACTTTTGCCGACGCCGCCGGACCTCTGGCTAGAATCGAACGATCGTGCTTTTTTGCGCACGGCTCCTCGCGGAGCGCCCCGTAGAATCTGATTAACGTATACGTCAATCCAGCTGGAGTTTTCGATGAAGGTCTTGGTCCCTGTCAAACGCGTCGTGGACTACAACGTCAAGGTGCGCGTGAAGAGCGATGGCACGGGCGTTGACATCGCCAACGTGAAGATGTCGATGAACCCCTTCGACGAGATCGCCGTCGAAGAGGCCGTGCGCCTGAAGGAGAAGGGTGCCGTCACCGAGGTGATCGCCGTGTCCTGCGGCGTCACGCAGTGCCAGGAAACGCTGCGCACGGCCATGGCCATCGGCGCGGACCGTGCCATCCTGGTCGAGACGCCCGCCGACGTCGAACTGCAGCCGCTGGCCGTCGCCAAGCTGCTGAAGGCGCTGGTGGACAAGGAAGGTCCGAGCCTGGTCATCCTCGGCAAGCAGGCCATCGATGACGATTGCAACCAGACCGGCCAGATGCTGGCCGCGCTGGCCGGCCTGCCGCAGGGCACGTTCGCTTCCAAGGTGGAAGTGGCCGGCGACAAGGTCATCGTGACCCGTGAAGTAGACGGCGGCCTGGAGACGGTGTCCCTGAGCCTGCCGGCCGTCATCACGACCGACCTGCGCCTGAACGAGCCGCGCTACGTGACGCTGCCCAACATCATGAAGGCCAAGAAGAAGCAGCTCGACATCGTCAAGCCGGCCGATCTGGGCGTGGACGTGACGCCTCGCATCAAGACGCTGAAGGTCAGCGAGCCGCCCAAGCGGGGTGCTGGCGTGAAGGTGCCGGACGTCGCTACCCTGGTGACCAAGCTCAAGACCGAAGCCAAGGTCATCTAAGCCATCTAAGAACTTTGCGGGACGGACCGCTGCGGCGCAGTCGCAAGCTCTGTCCTCAACTGATCAGGAACCATTGAGATGACCGCACTCGTCATTGCCGAACACGACAACGCCTCGATCAAGGGCGCCACGCTGAACACCGTCACCGCCGCTGCCGCCCTGGGTGGCGACGTGCACGTGCTGGTGGCCGGCCACAACGCTGGCGCCGCCGTGGCCGCCGCCGCGCAGATTGCTGGCGTCGCCAAGGTGCTGCACGCCGATGCCGCCGCGCTGGGCGAAGGCCTGGCCGAGAACGTCGCCGCCCAGGTGATCGCACTGGCCTCGGGCTACAGCCACCTGCTGTTCCCCGCCACGGCGTCGGGCAAGAACGTCGCGCCGCGCGTCGCTGCGCTGCTGGACGTGGGCCAGCTGAGCGACGTGACCAAGGTTGTCAGCGCCGACACCTTCGAGCGCCCGATCTACGCTGGCAACGCCATCGCCACGGTGCAGAGCGCCGATGCGACCAAGGTGCTGACCGTGCGCACGACCGGCTTCGACCCGGCCGCCGCGACCGGTGGCTCCGCCGCCGTCGAGACCGTCGCGGCTTCGGCCGACAGCGGCAAGAGCAGCTTCGTCGGTCGTGAGGTGACGAAGAGCGACCGCCCCGAGCTGACCGCCGCCAAGATCATCGTGTCGGGCGGCCGCGCGCTGGGTTCGAACGAGAAGTTCATGGAAGTGCTGACGCCGCTGGCCGACAAGCTGGGCGCTGCACTGGGCGCCTCGCGTGCTGCCGTCGATGCTGGCTACGCGCCCAACGACTGGCAGGTCGGCCAGACCGGCAAGATCGTCGCGCCGCAGCTCTACGTGGCCTGCGGCATCTCCGGCGCCATCCAGCACCTGGCCGGCATGAAGGACTCCAAGGTCATCGTCGCGATCAACAAGGACCCGGAAGCGCCGATCTTCTCGGTGGCCGACTACGGCCTGGAAGCCGATCTGTTCACGGCCGTGCCAGAACTCGTGTCCGCGCTGTAAGCCGCACGCCGACTGCACCGGGCGCCCCGACTCCGGTCGTTGCGGCGCCCTTTTTGCATCCGCCTGGAGGAACAAATGAGTTACCAAGCCCCCGTCAAGGACATGCTTTTCAACCTTCAGCACCTCGCCGGGCTGGAGACGCTGACGCAACAAGTCCCCGCGTTTGAAGACTTCGGCCTGGACACCGCCGCCGCCGTGCTGGAGGAGTGCGCCAAGCTGACGCAGGACGTCATCGCGCCGCTGAACTGGGAAGGCGACAAGAACCCGTCGAGCTGGAAGGACGGCGTGGTCACGACGACGCCCGGCTTCAAGCAGGCCTTCCGCGCCTACGCCGAGGGCGGCTGGCAGGGGCTGGTGCATCCGGCCGAGTTCGGCGGACAGGGGGCACCCAAGGCCATCGCATCGGCCTGCAACGAGATGCTGCAGGCAGCCAACATGAGCTTCGCGCTGTGCCCGCTGCTGACCGACGGTGCCGTCGAGGCGCTGCTGACGGCCGGCAGCGACGAGCAGCGTGCCGTGTTCATCCCCAAGCTGCTGGACGGCTCGTGGACCGGCACGATGAACCTCACCGAGCCGCAGGCCGGATCGGACCTGGCGCTGGTGCGCACGCGCGCCGAGCCGCAGGGCGACGGCACGTACAAGATCTTCGGCACCAAGATCTTCATCACCTACGGTGAGCACGACATGGCCGAGAACATCGTCCACCTCGTGCTGGCCCGCGTGGCCGGCGCGCCGGAGGGCGTGAAGGGCATCAGCCTGTTCCTGGTGCCGAAGTTCATGGTCAACGCCGATGGCTCGCTCGGCGCGCGCAACGATGCGCACTGCGTGTCCATCGAGCACAAGATGGGCATCAAGGCCAGCCCGACGGCCGTGTTGCAGTTCGGCGACCACGGTGGTGCCATCGGCACGCTGATCGGCCAGGAGAACCGCGGCCTGGAGTACATGTTCATCATGATGAACGCCGCCCGCTACGGCGTGGGCGTGCAAGGCATCGGCATTGCCGACCGCGCCTACCAGAAGGCCGTGGCGTACGCGAAGGACCGCGTGCAGTCGCGCCCCGTCGACGGTTCGGTGGCAGGCAGCGCGGCCATCATCCATCACCCCGACGTGCGCCGCATGCTGATGACGATGCGCTCGCTGACCGAGGGCTGCCGCGCGATGGCCAGCATGGCGGCCGCCGCGTTTGACGCGGCCCATCACCATCCCGACGCCGACGCACGCAAGCAGAACCAGGTCTTCTACGAGTTCATGGTGCCGCTGGTGAAGGGCTACAGCACCGAGATGAGCCTGGAGGTCACCTCCTTGGGCGTGCAGGTGCACGGCGGCATGGGCTTCATCGAGGAGACCGGCGCGGCGCAGTACTACCGCGACGCCAAGATCCTGACGATCTACGAAGGCACGACGGCCATCCAGGCCAACGACTTGGTCGGTCGCAAGACGGCGCGTGACGGCGGCCAGCTGGCGCGCGCTATTGCGGGCCAGATCGAGGTGACGGAGGGCGAACTCGCCAAGCGCGACAGCGCCGCCGCGCGCGCGATGCTGAAGGCGCTGCGTGCGTCGCGCGAGGACTACCTCGCCGCGGTCGACTTCATCGCCGGCTCGGCCAAGGGCAACCCCAACGCGGCCTACGCGGGCTCGGTGCCCTACCTGATGCTGGCGGGCAACCTCGTCGCCGGCTGGCAACTCGCCCGCGCGCTGATGGCTGCGGAAGACGCGTTGGCGACTGACAAGGCGTTCATGGACGCCAAGATCGCGACGGCGCGTTTCTACGCCGAGCACATCCTGTCGCGCACCGCCTCGCTGCGCTCGGCCATCGTCGATGGTGCCGACAGCGTGACCGCCCTCGAACTCGAAGCCTTCTGACGGAGACCCCACCTTGGCCCTGCCTCCCATCCTGCAGAACCTGCCGCTGCCCGTCATCGGCTCGCCGCTGTTCATCATCAGCAACCCCAAGCTCGTCATCGAGCAGTGCAAGGCCGGCGTCGTCGGCTCCATGCCGGCGCTGAACGCGCGTCCGGCCGAGCTGCTGGACGAGTGGCTGGCCGAGATCACCGAGACGCTGGCCGCCTACAACCGCGCCAACCCGGACAAGCCGGCCGCGCCGTTCGCCATCAACCAGATCGTGCACAAGAGCAACGAGCGGCTCGAGCACGACATGCAGGTCTGCGCCAAGTACAAGGTGCCCATCGTCATCACGAGCCTGGGCGCGCGCGAGGACGTGAACCAGGCCGTGCATGCCTGGGGTGGCGTCGTGCTGCACGACATCATCAACAACAAGTTCGCGAAGAAGGCCATCGAGAAGGGCGCCGACGGCCTCATCGCCGTGGCGGCCGGCGCGGGCGGCCATGCGGGCGTGAAGAGCCCGTTCGCGCTGATCCAGGAGATCCGCGAGTGGTTCGACGGCCCGCTGGCGCTGTCGGGCTCGATGGCCACCGGCGATGCCGTGCTGGCGGCGCAGGCGATGGGCGCGGACTTCGCCTACATCGGCTCGGCCTTCATCGCGACCGAAGAAGCGCGTGCGAGCGACGCGTACAAGCAGATGATCGTCGCCAGCAACAGTGACGACATCGTCTACAGCAACCTCTTCACCGGCGTGCACGGCAACTACCTGCGCGGCTCGGTGGTGGCGGCCGGCCTGGACCCGGAGAACCTGCCCGAGAGCGACCCGAGCAAGATGAACTTCGGCGGCGGCGCGGCCAAGGCCTGGAAGGACATCTGGGGCAGTGGACAGGGCATCGGCGCCGTCAAGCAGGTCGTGCCGGCCGCGGAGCTGGTGGCGCGCTTGAAGCGCGAGTACGCGGCGGCTCGCCAACGCCTGGCGCTCTGATCCCAGCGTGCTTCATCGGACGGCCACCTTCGGGCGGCCGTTTTGCTTAGCGCCCCGAGCTGCGCAGCAACCGCAGCCCGTTGAACACGACCAGCAGGCTGGCGCCAATGTCGGCGAACACGGCCATCCACATCGTCGCGCTGCCGAACACGGCCAGCACGAAGAACACGGCCTTGATGCCCAGCGCGAGCACGATGTTCTGCCACAGCACGGCGTAGGTGCGCTGGGACAGCCGGATCGTTTCCGGCACCTTGCGCAGGTCGTCGTTCATGATGAGCACGTCGGCCGCCTCCTTGGCGGTGTCGGTGCCCGCGGCGCCCATCGAGAAGCCCACCGCTGCGGCGGCGAGGCTGGGCGAGTCGTTGACGCCGTCGCCCACCATGCCCACCGCGCCTTGCGCGCCCAGCGCGGTGACGGCTTGCTGCTTGTCCTGCGGCAACAGGTTGGCCCGCACGTCAGCGATGCCCACCTGGCTCGCGATGGCCTGCGCCGTTGACGGGTTGTCGCCCGTCAGCATGACGGGGTGCACGCCCAACGCCTTCAACGCGGCGATCGCCTCGCGGCTGCTCGCCTTGGTCGTGTCGGCCACGGCGAACAGGGCCAGCACCTGGCGCTCATCGGCCAGCAGCGACACGGTACGGCCTTGCGCCTCGTGTTCCTGCATCAGCGCTTCCAGCTCGGGTGAGCACTGGCCGCGGTCATGAATCCAGCGGTGGTTGCCGAGCACCACGTTCAACCCCTCGACGTGGCCATGGACGCCGCGGCCCAGCTCGGCACCAAAGCCTTCCACCGGCAGCGTGTCGCCCACCAGCCCGGATGCGACGGCCTTCGAGACGGGATGGTCCGAGCGCGCCGCCAGGCTGCGGGCGATGCCCAGCACGCGGGCCTCGTCAACGCCCTCAGCGAGCACGCGCTGCGCGACCAGCCGGGGACGGCCTTCGGTCAGCGTGCCGGTCTTGTCCAGCGCCAGTACCGTGAGCTTGCGGGCCTGCTCCAGATGCACGCCGCCCTTGATGAGGATGCCGCGTCGCGCGGCCGCCGCCAGCCCGCTGACGATGGTCACCGGCGTGGAGATGACCAGCGCACAGGGGCAGGCGATGACCAGCAGCACCAGAGCCTTGTAGACGCCGGTGAGCCAGGGCCAGCCCAGCAGCAGCGGCGTGCCGATGGCCACGGCCAGCGCCAGCACGAAGACGGCGGGGGTGTAGACGGCGGCGAAGCGGTCGACGAAGCGCTGCGTCGGCGCGCGCTGGCCTTGTGCTGCCTCGACGGCGTGGATGATGCCGGCCAGCACCGTGTCGCTGGCCGGCTTGGTGACCTCGAACTCCAGCGAACCGCTCTGGTTGATGGTGCCGGCAAAGACCGCGTCGCCCGGCGCCTTGTCGACCGGGATGCTCTCGCCGGTGACGGGTGACTGGTCCACCGCGCCCTGGCCGGCCGTGACGGTACCGTCCAGCGCAAAGCGCTCGCCCGGCTTCACGCGCACCGTGGCGCCCACCACCACGGCCTTGGCTTCCATGCGGGCCCAGCTGCCATCCGGCTGGCGCACCTCGGCCTGCTCGGGCGACAGCGCCAGCAGCCCCGTGATGGCGTTTCGCGCGCGGGCCACTGAGCGGGCCTCGATCAGCTCGGCCAGCGAGTACAGCGCCATCACCATCGCAGCCTCGGGCCATTGGCCGATGGCGAACGCGCCGATGACGGCGACCGACATCAGCGCGTTGATGTTGAGCTGGCCGCGCACCAGCGACGCGAGCCCCTTGCGGAACACCATCAGGCCGGACAGCGCGATGGCGACGGCGGCCACGGCCATGCCGGCGACGTGCCACGTCGTGCTGTCGGGCGCGAAGAAGTGCAGCAGCTCGGCGCCGATGGCGACGACCAGCGCGGCGCTCAGCTTGATGAGCTCGGCGCGCTGCGCCTTCGCGGTGTCCGCGGCGGCGGGCGGGGCGGACAGCGTTTCGGTCTTGAAGCCCAGTCGGTTGATGGCCGCCGTCACGGTGTCCCACGACGCGGCTGGCGCGTCGACCGTCAACGCCCGGGCCGGCAGATCGAAGTGCAGGCCGCGCACGTCGCCGAAACTCTCGAGCGCGCGGCGGATCTGGCCCTCTTCGGTGGGGCAGTCCATCGCGGGAATGCGCAGCAGCAGTGCCCCGGCTGGCGCGGGTGTGGCCAGTGGTGCGGCAGCGGTGGCGCAGGCGCTCCCGTGGCAGCAGGCGGCGGCGTGCGAGTGGCCGTGGCCGTGGTCGTGTCCATGACCGTGGTGGTCATGGTCGTCGTGCGAATCGTGGTGGGAATGGCCGTGCGCGTGGCCGGTGTGAGCGTGGTCGTGGGAACTCATGCGGCTATTGGATTCCCTGGAGCAGCTCCAGAGTCAAGTGCCTACACTCGGCCAACGCCAACCCCGGAAAGCCGCCGTGAAGATCGGAGACCTCGCCACCGCCTCGTCGACCGCCGTCGACACCATCCGCTACTACGAGCGCGAGGGCCTGCTGCCCGCGCCGGGGCGCACGCAGGGTGGGTTCCGGGTGTACGAGCCGGCGCACCTGGAGCGGCTGCAGTTCATCCGCTACTGCCGGGGCCTGGACATGTCGCTCGACGAGGTGCGCGTGCTGCTGCGCGTGAAGGATGCCCCGGGCGGCGATTGCGGCGACGTGAACGCGCTGCTGGACGAGCACATCGGCCATGTGTCGCGGTGCATCAAGGAGCTGCGGGCGCTGGAGAAGCAGCTGAAGGAGCTGCGCCAGCGCTGTGCCGCGGCGCAGAGCGCGGACCAGTGCGGCATCCTCAGCGGCCTGGCCGCTGCCGCGCAGGAAGGCACGGCGCCGGCCGTCGCACCGGGGTCGCACCTGCGCTCGGTGCATTCGCACTGAGGCCGAGCATCTTCACCTGCGCCGCCCCGGTCACGGCGGACGGAGGGCAGGGATCGACCGTCCCTGAAGCCGGCGACGCATGAAAACGGCTCGCACGGGTTATCCATGAAACCGCTTTCTCGCATCTCCCAGGACGATGCGCGGCAAATTTGAAAGCGCTTTCAGATTTCCTGTGAATGCGGCCTGACGTCGGCGGCGACTGCCCGCGGCGTGTGCAGTAGGCCTTCCGCAGTCGGGACGCGGGCCTCCTTCCATGCATCGTTGGGGCCTCTGAACGACCCGCCCGCCTCCAGGGCGAGCGGGCAAGGAGACAAAGGTGAATCCTGTTTTGCGTTGCTTGCGCCTGCTGGGCGCTTGCGTCCTCTTGGCGCTGGGCCTGCTCGGCACCGCGAGCGCCGCGGACTACGACCAGGGCGTCGACGTGAGTGGCACGGCGGCCACGATCTGGTTCAAGTCCAATGTGTCGACCACCTGGGTCGACGTCCACTACACCGTCAATAACGGCGCGCAGCAGAACGTGCGCATGACCGCGGCCAACGGCCGCTACGAGCAGAAGCTGACGGTCGCCACCGGCAACGTCATCGGCTACTGGTTCACCTACAACAACGGCACGCCCGCCTACGACACGCCCAAGTTCACGTACACGGTGAACGGCGACACGGCGGCCAGTGGCCCGGTCTGCTTCTACGCCGACATCAACTACGGCGGCGCCAGCTTCTGCGCCAGCGCCGATTCGAGCTGGATCGGCACGGCATGGAACGATCGCGTGTCGTCGGTGAAGGTGCAGGCCGGCTACCAGGTCACGCTGTTCAACGACATCAACTACGGAGGCAGCTCGGTCGTGCTGACGGCCGACGAGCCCAACCTCGTCAACCGCGCCTTCAATGACCTGACCTCGTCCTACAAGGTGGGCCAGGCCTCGGGCAGCTGGAACGGCCGCACCACCTTCAACATCGTCAACCAGACGGGCGGCCGCTGGACCGACGATCAGGTCTACTGGGCCATCATCGGCAAGGACTGGAGCACCGGCAAGTTCGTGCGTGTGGACGCCGCGGGCAACTTCATCCCGATGTCCACCGCCGACAACGGCGCGCTGACGAAGAACGGCGTGACCTACACGAACTACTTCAACAAGCTCAGCGCCACGCGCTCCATCACCATCCCGGCGCTGAACTCGGCGCGCGTGCTGATGTCGGTGGGCTCGCCGATGTACATCCGCGTCGTCGTCGATGGCAACGGCAACATCGGCTATGCCGGCGCCAACATCGAGAACCCGACAGACCCGAACATCGACGTCACCTTCGACTTCGGCGAGATGGCCATCATTCCGCAAGGCCAGGCCGACCCCGGCATCTTCATCAACACGACGCGCGTGGACCATTTCGGTTTCCCGCTGAAGCTGCGCGTGCAAGGCCTGGGCGGCTACGACCAGACCGTCGGCGAGGCGCTGGCCGAGACGCGCGACCAGCTCTTCAGCAAGTTCATCGCCGAGATGCCGGCCGAGTTCCGTCCGCTGGCGGCCGCGCCGTACTCGCCGTACCGCATCATTGCCCCCGCCCACGGTACGTTCAAGCCGGGTGCGGCCAACGCCAACTACCTGCAGCCTTATATCGACGCCGTCTGGGCCCGCTACCGCAATGAAGACCTCGTCTTCACGTTGCAGAACCTGGGCACCTTCCGCGGCCGCGTCAGCGGGGACCGCTGGACCTTCACCGGCGGCTCGCCGGCCGGCACGTTCTACATCAACGGCAAGCCCGACACGGCCAGCGTGCTGCTGGGCGCGGGCCTGCTGGCGGACGCCAGCGGCAACCCGACCAACACCGGCACGCAGCTGCAGATCCAGGCGCAGATCTGCGCGGCGTTGAACCGCCACGTGCTGGAGACGCCGGCCAACTGGTACGTGCAATCCGCGCACTATCCGTCGGGCACGCTGGGCAACTGGTATGCCAAGTTCTGGCACGACCACAGCATCAACCAGAAGGCCTACGGCTTCGCGTACGACGACGTGGGCGACTTCAGCCCGTCGCTGCACACGCAGGCGCCGACGACGGTGACCTACACCATCGGCTGGTAAGCCGTGAGGACTGCCGGCCTCGCGATCAGCGCTTGTTGATGCGCCAGGCCGGCAGCGTCCAGCCCCGCCACAAGGCCAGGGCGCGCAGCGCCACCGCTGTCGCGGCCGCGGCGCTGATGGCCACCCATTCGGGCGCCTCCAGCCGCACGGCCGCCACCAGCATCCAGGCACCGGCGAAGCTGCACAGCGCGTAGGGCCGGTGGTCGTGGAAGGCGGCGGGGATCTCGTTGCAGACGATGTCCCGCAGCACGCCGCCGAACGTGGCGGTGATGACGCCCATCAGCACCGCGACGATGGCCGGCTGGCCGGTCTGCAGCGCCAGCAGCGCGCCGTTGGCCGTGAACAGGCCCAGGCCGAGCGCATCGGGCCACTGGATGGCCTTCTCGGTCAGCGCCAGATGACGCCGGCGCAGGAACAGCATCGCGGCGAACGACAGGCCCATGAGCGCCCACAGCCAGTCCGCGTGCTCGACCCAGAAGAACGGGCGGCGGTCCAGCAGCACGTCGCGCAGCGTGCCGCCGCCGAAGGCCGACAGGCCGGCCACGATGCACAGGCCCACCATGTCGAGGTGCTTGCGCGCGCCGGCCAGCAGGCCGGACAGCGCGAAGGCGAGGGTGGCAGCGATCTCGATGGCGGATTGCAGCGTCGAGAAATTGATGATGGGCGGCTTCATGTCGGTCCGGTCATCTCGGCGTCTTTCAGGAAGCGGGACGGGCGGCCGGTGTCGTGCATCACCGTGAGGCGGCACCTGGCGCGCGTCATCGCCACGTACAGCAGGTTGCGGTTCTCGGCCGAGCCGTCGCCGAACTCGCCTTGGGACAGATGTGGAATGACGACGTGGTCGAACTCCAGCCCCTTGGCCGCCTCGATGCCGGACAGCACCACGCGCTCGTTGGCGCGCAGCCGACGTCGTGCCTGGGCCATGGCCGAGAACAGGCGGAACGCGCCGTCCACGCCGGTGCCTTCGGCTACCGCGACCCGGTGCAGTTGCGCGATGTTGTCGGCCACCTGCTCGGCGTCCTGCCGGCGCACGAACACGCGGGTGGCCAGCGCGAGCGCGTCCAGCGCCGTCAGGAACGAGGCCTCGAACGCATCGATGTCGTTGCTGCGCAGCACGGCCATGGCCGCCTCCAGCCGGCGCCGGGCGCCCGCGTTGGCGCTGCGCAGCACGTGGGCTTCGATGAAGGTCCTCGTCGAGTCCAGGCTGGCCGATGCCTCGCCGACGGCGGCGCGTTGCGCCTCGGTGCTGTCCAGGTGGCGCAGTTCGATGCTGTCCACCTTGGCGCCGGAGAACAGCAGCAGCGCGTCCAGCAACCCGGCGCGCTGCGCGGCGTCCTCGAAGCCGGTGAAGTCATCGCAGGCGTAGGCGTACAGGCCGCGCACCAGCAGCGTTTCGGCGCGTTCGAGGTAAGGCGCGAAGCCGACGGCACCGTAGGGCACGCCCAGGCGCAGCAGCTCATGCTCGATGAGCACGGACTGTGCGGGATGGCGCAGCAGCACCCGCAAGCTGGCAAGCGCCTGCTGCTGGTGATGCGACTGCGCCAGGCGGGCGATGAAGGCGGCGGCGAGCCGGTGCGACTCGCAAGGTGCCAGCTGGATGGCGGTGTGCAGCGCCGCATCCGCCGCGTATGGCTTGCGCGCCAGCGCGCCCACGTGGCGTGCCAGCTGCGGGCTGAAGCGGCGGCTCTGCGTCAGCGGCAGCACGGTCGGTTGGCCGATCTCGGCGGTGAAGTGCTCACCCATGAAGCCGGCCTCGGCGCCCGTCTGCGAGTGGATGACCTGGTCGCGGTCGCCCACGCCGACGAAGCCCGCCCGCGGATGGGCCGCCAGCACGGCCTTCAGCACGGTGAAGGCGGCGCGGTTCACGTCGTGCATCTCGTCGACGCAGATCAACGACAGGCCGAGCTGCAGCGCCGTGTCGCCTGCGTCGATCTCGCCGGTCAGCAGCATCCGGGCCAGGTCGTAGACGCCGTCGCCGTCAAAGCGGAACTCGGGGCGGTCCGGATGCCCGCCCTTGCGGATGAACTCGTTGCAGCGCCACGCGCGCATCGTCAGGTAGCCGAAGCCGAGCTCGTCTGCCAGCTGCGGCGTCAGGCCTTCCTCGGGATCGAGGTGCTCGAACACCATGCGCCCCTTGAGCACGTCGAACGACTTCAGCAGCCCTTCGACAAGGTTGCCCGGCGTCGCGTCGGTCATCAGCTCTTCCGGGTAACGCTCCTCCGGCATGGACTGCGCCATGTCGATGGCGCGCACCACGTAGGGCCTGACCTGCTCGTGCGACGTGACGACCTGCGTCTTCGTGCCCTCGGCCTGTGTCAGCACGCCCAGCGCGAACGCCTCGAAGGTCTGGATGCGCAGCTGCTGCACGGTCGCCCTGGGCACGCCGACGTGGGCCAGCCGCTCCTTCAACGCGGCGACGGCCGGCGCCGTGTAGGTCAGTGCGAGCACGGTCTGCGGCTCGGCGCCACGTTGCAGCGCCTGGGCAATGCGCAGCGCCAGCGTCGTCGTCTTTGCCGCGCCCGCGTTGGCCTCGACGAGCAGCAGGCGGCCTCGGTGCCGCTGGATGGCGATTTGCTCTTCGCTCGGCGTGATGTGGGTGGGCTGGAACGCAGGGTCGCTCATGAGGTGGATTGGAACCCACCCCGTGGACACCCCATCACCTGATGGTCGTGTAGCGCGCCTCGAAGTAGTCGTTCGAGCGGTGCAGCGTGTCGACGGTCTTCTTCATCGCCCAGGGGCGGATCTGGTGGTGGATGGGGATGAACAGGAACTCGTCGCGGATGCGCAGCAGCGCCTCCTTGATGAGTGCGTTGCGCTTGGGCACGTCCGGCTCGAACTTGATCTTCTGGATCAGCTCGTCGAGCTTGGCATCGCTGACCTTGCCGAAGTTGAAATTGCCGTCCGCGCCACTGGTGCGCGTGTGGCCCCAGGCCTGCATCGCGTACAGCGCGTCATAGGTGGAAACGCCCCAGCCCAGCATGTAGAACGGCGACTCGCCGCGCTGGAAGGTCTGGCTGTGAGTTGCGAACGGCGTGGCGACGAGGCGCGCCTTCACGCCGATCTTGGCCCACATCGACACGGCTGCCTGGCAGACCTGTTCGTCGTTCACATAGCGGTTGTTGGGGCAGTGCAGCGGCAGCTCGAAGCCCTGCGGATAGCCGGCATCGGCCAGCAGTTTGCGGGCCTTGTCCAGATCGGGCTTGGCCACCTTGTCGAGCTCTGCGTCGTAGCCGTTGACGCCCGGCGGCACCATCAGCGCGGCCGGCACCGACAGGCCGCGCATGATCCGGGTCTTGATGGCCTCGCGGTCCAGCGCCAGGTTCAGCGCCTCGCGCACGCGCTTGTCCTTGAAGGGGTTGCGGCCCTTGACGCTCGAGTCCCGAAGTTCGTCGCTGCCCTCGTCCATGACGAAGAAGACGGTGCGGATCTCGGCTCCCTCCAGCAACTTGACCTTGCCCTCCTCTTTGAGCTTGAAGAAGTCCTGCGGCGGCAGGTCGGTGACGATGTCCACGTCCCCAGACAGCAGCGCCGCCACGCGCGTCGGCGCGCTCTTGATCGGCAGGTAGCTCAGTTCGGTGATGTTGCCCGGGTTCTTGTCCCACCAGTCCTTGTTGGCCACCATCTTCACGGCCTGGTCGGGCTGCCAGCTGACGAGCTTGTACGGCCCGGTGCCGTTGGCGTTGCGCGACGCGTAGTTCTCTTCCTTGGCCTTGTAGTCCTGCGTGTTGGTCGTGTTGTTCTTGGTCGACCAGACCTTGCTCATGATCGGGAAGCTGATGATGTTCTGCAGCAGCATCGGTGTGGGCGATTCCAGGATGAAGTCGACGGTGTAGTCGTCGATCTTCTTCACCTCCTTGATGCCGGACACATAGGTCTGCTTGGTGCCTTGCGGCTGCGTGATGCGGCCGAAGCTGAAGACCACGTCGTCGGCCGTGAACGGCGAGCCGTCGTGGAACTTGACGCCGCGGCGCAGGTCGAAGCGCACCTGGGTCGGCGAGAGGTGGGTCCACTTCGTCGCGAGCGCCGGCTCGGGCCGGTATTCCTTGCTCAGCCGCGTGAGCCCCTCGTAGATGTGGGCGCCGATGGCGTTGGACGTGGTGTGGTCCTGCGAGTGCGGGTCCAGCGTCAGGATGTCGTTCTGCGCGGCCCAGCGTAGGGCTGCGGCCTGGGCGGCGGTGCTGAAGGCGAGGGCGGCCAGCAGCGGCAGGAGTCGGAGCAGAGGTTTCACGCGGCGTCCTTGTGGGAGGGCAGAAGCCAAAAATGCTAGCCGTGATGGTCGCCGACCTGGCTAGGGCTTGCCCGCGACTTCCAGAGAGCAGTCGCAACCGCTGCCGGACGAGATCCAGCGCTTCACGAGCCAGCCACGCAGCCCGCGCGGTTGCGCCGTCAGCGCGCCGCACACATAGCGGGCGCCATCCCATTTCAGGGCGACGCACGCACCCTTGAGGCGCCGGCTCAACAGCACGCCCAGTGGGCAGGGCTCGGCCAGGCAGCAGACGCCGCAGCCGTTGCAGTCGGCCCCGAGCGCCGGCTTGGGCGGCGCGTCGGGGTGGATCTGGATGATCCGCTGGGTCAGGTCTTCACGCCCAGCTCGCGCAGGCGCTCGTTGAGGTAGCTCTCCGCCGTGTAGCGGTCGCTCAGCACGACGTCATCGCGCGGGTGCAGGAACAGCGGCAGCGACACACGGCTCTTCTTCGCGCCCTCGCCGGTCGGGTTGACGACGCGGTGCTGCGTCGACGGGTAGTAGCCCTCGGAGGCTTCCTGCAGCATGTCGCCGATGTTGATCGTCAGCGTGCCGAAGTCGCAGGGCACGTCGTGCCAGGCGCCGTCGGTGCCCAGCACTTGCAGGCCCGGCTCGTTGGCGGCGGGCAGGATGGTCAGCAGGTTGATGTCGCCGTGCGGCGCGGCGCGCAGCGAGCCCTCGGGCTCGTGGCCGGTCAGCGGCGGGTAGCGCAGCACGCGCAGCAGCGTCTTGCTGCTGCCGGTGATCATGTTGGACAGCGGCTCGCGGTACCTGGCCGCGATCTCCGGCGGCGTGTAGCGCTCGACCCAGCTCAGCAGTTCTTCGGCCAGCGCGTTGGCCTCGCGGTAGTAGGTGAGGGCGTCTTCCTTCAGCGACTCGGGGATGCGGCCCCAGGGGTAGATGTGGAAGTACTCCTTGATGTCCTTCTGCTTGAAACCCTTCGCGGTTTCGGAAATCTCGGTCGAGAAATATCCATCCTGCGTTTCCTTGGAAAACGCGTAGCCGTGCTTGGCCTCGCCGTTGAAGAACGCCAGCCAGTCGCCGTAGATCTTCTCGACGAGGGCCTGGCGGATCGGGTGGTTGGTGAGGACGCCGAACCCGGTTTCGTGCAGGGAACGGGTGAACTTCTCGGCGGCGTCGGGGGCGCGGTAGTCGACGACCTGGACTTGCATGGGGATCTCCTGAATGTCCCGTGGCGCAGCCATTCAATCGCGGGGCTGTCGCGGACGCAAGTCTACGGGTCAGTCAACTTTTCTTGAGCCTGATCAGTGCACTTTGTCGCAACCCGTCCCCCTTGTCGGGCAAACCCGCAGTGCTAGAGTTCGGCCCCTGATGGAACCCGTCTGTTACTCAGAAGGCCTGCACCGAGTTGGGCCGGTCTTTCGAGCAGCGGAGGGGTTTTTCGGTCCTTCCCGTCCCTTTTTCGGTTGCTCCGGCAACAGCAAAGGTGGGTCGCAATCCGCCAATCGGTCGAGCCGTGTCGCGGAAGGTTCTTCAACCAGCCAACTCCCTGGAAACCGGGGCATGAGGTGAGCGAAAGATGATGCAGCAATACAGGTCGAACTCCTACCTGTTCGGTGGCAATGCCCCGTATGTGGAGGAGATGTACGAGGCTTACCTCGACAACCCGGGCTCGGTGCCCGACAACTGGCGCGACTACTTCGACGCGCTCCAGCACGTTCCCGCCGTTGACGGCAGCGAGGCCCGTGACGTGGCCCATGCGCCGGTCATCGAGTCGTTCGCGCAACGTGCCAAGGCCAACGCCTTCGCCAACAAGGCCTCCAGCGCCGACCTCGCCGTCGCCCGCAAGCAGGTCCATGTCCAGTCGCTGATCGCGGCCTACCGCTTCCTCGGCAACCGCTGGGCGGAGTTGGACCCCCTCAAGCGCGCCGAGCGCCCCAAGATTCCCGAACTCGACCCCGCGTTCTACGACCTGACCGAGTCCGACATGGACATTTCGTTCAGCGCCGTGAACAGCTATTTCGGTGGCGAGACGATGACGCTGCGCCAGATCGTGCAGGCCCTGCGCGAGACCTACTGCGGCAGCATCGGTTCCGAATTCATGCACGGCTCCGACCCGGCCGAGAAGCGTTGGTGGCAGGAGCGCCTGGAGAAGGCGCGCGGCAAGCCCACGTTCACGGCCGAAGAGAAGAAGCACATCCTCGAGCGCCTGACGGCCGCCGAGGGCCTGGAGCGCTTCCTCCACACCAAGTACGTCGGCCAGAAGCGTTTCTCGCTGGAAGGCGGCGAAAGCTTCATCGCGGCGATGGACGAGCTGATCCAGCGCGGCGGCGAGCGCGGCGTGCAGGAAATCGTCATTGGCATGGCCCACCGCGGTCGCCTGAACGTGCTGGTCAACACGCTGGGCAAGATGCCCGGCGACCTGTTCGCCGAGTTCGAGCACAAGGCTGCCGAGGACCTGCCCGCCGGTGACGTGAAGTACCACCAGGGCTTCAGCTCCGACGTGTCGACCAAGGGTGGCCCGGTTCACCTGTCGCTGGCCTTCAACCCGTCCCACCTCGAAATCGTCAACCCGGTCGTCGAAGGCAGCGTGCGCGCCCGCCAGGACCGCCGCGGCGACAACGTCGGCGCGCAAGTGCTGCCGGTGCTGGTGCACGGTGACGCGGCCTTCGGTGGCCAGGGCGTCGTGCAGGAAACGCTGGCCATGGCCCAGACCCGCGGCTACCGCACGGGTGGCACGGTCCACATCGTCATCAACAACCAGATCGGCTTCACGACCAGCGACCCGCGCGACCTGCGCTCCACCTGGTACTGCTCCGACGTCGTCAAGATGATCGAAGCCCCGGTGCTGCACGTGAACGGCGACGATCCCGAAGCCGTCGTGTGGGCCACGCAGCTGTGCATGGATTACCGTGCCGAGTTCAAGAAGGACGTCGTCCTGGACATCGTCTGCTTCCGCAAGCTGGGCCACAACGAGCAGGACACGCCGGCGCTGACGCAGCCGCTGATGTACAAGAAGATCGGCGCCCACCCCGGCACCCGCAAGGTCTACGGCGACAAGCTGGTCGCCCAGGGCGTGCTGCCCGCCGACGGCCCCGACGAGATGGTCAAGACCTATCGCGCCGCCATGGACGAGGGTCGCCACACGGTCGACCCGGTGCTGACCAACTTCAAGAGCAAGTTCGCCACCGACTGGTCGCCCTTCCTCGGCAAGAAGTGGACGGACAGCTGCGACACCGCCATCCCCGTCACCGAGTGGAAGCGCCTCGCGGACAAGCTGACGACGCTGCCCAAGGATTTCGCGCCGCACAACCTCGTGGCCAAGCTCTACACTGACCGCGCCGCCATGGGCCGGGGCGAGGTCAACGTCGACTGGGGCATGGGCGAGTCCATGGCCTTCGCGTCGCTGGTCGCGTCGGGCTACCCGGTGCGCCTGTCCGGTGAGGACAGCGGCCGCGGCACGTTCACGCACCGCCACGCCGTGCTGCACGACCAGAACCGCAGCAGCTGGGACGACGGCACCTACATCCCGCTGCAGAACGTTGCCGACGGCCAGGCGCCGTTCACCGTCATCGACTCCATCCTGTCGGAAGAGGCGGTGCTGGGCTTCGAGTACGGCTATGCGGCCGCCGAGCCCAACACGCTGACCATCTGGGAAGCGCAGTTCGGTGACTTCGTCAACGGCGCGCAGGTCGTCATCGACCAGTTCATCGCCTCCGGCGAAGTGAAGTGGGGCCGCTCCAACGGCCTGACGATGATGCTGCCGCACGGCTACGAAGGCCAGGGCCCCGAGCACAGCTCGGCCCGCCTGGAGCGCTTCATGCAGCTGGCCGCGGACAACAACATGCAGATCGTGCAGCCGACCAATGCCGCGCAGATCTTCCACGTGCTGCGCCGCCAGATGCTGCGCATGTTCCGCAAGCCGCTGGTCATCATGACGCCCAAGAGCCTGCTGCGTGCGAAGGATGCGACGTCGCCGCTGTCCGACTTCACCAAGGGCGAGTTCAAGACCGTCATCGGTGAGCAGGACGCGACCATCGTGGCCGACAAGGTCAAGCGCGTCATCGTCTGCTCGGGCAAGGTCTACTACGACCTCGTCAAGACCCGTGCCGAGAAGAAGCACAGCGACGTGGCCATCGTCCGCGTCGAGCAGCTGTACCCCTTCCCGCACAAGGCCTTCGCGGCCGAGCTGAAGAAGTACCCGAACGCGACCGACATCGTCTGGTGCCAGGACGAGCCGCAGAACCAGGGTGCCTGGTTCTTCGTGCAGCACTACGTGCACGAGAACATGGTCGAAGGCCAGAAGCTCGGCTACGCCGGCCGCCCGGCCAGCGCCAGTCCGGCCTGTGGCTACGCGCACCTGCACCAGGAGCAGCAGAAGGCGCTGCTGGATCAGGCCTTCGCCAAGCTCAAGGGCTTCGTCCTCACCAAATAAGACCGCATCGCGCAGCGCCCTGTTGACCGGCGCTGCGCGCTTTCGCGCCTGTACATCACACCCGAATAAAAGACACGGAGCCTCACATCATGGCCATCGTTGACGTCCAAGTTCCCCAGTTCTCCGAATCCGTTTCCGAAGGCACGCTGCTGACCTGGAAGAAGAAGCCCGGCGAAGCCGTCACTGTCGACGAGACCCTCGTCGAAATCGAGACCGACAAGGTTGTGCTCGAAGTTCCGGCCCCCGCCTCCGGCGTGCTGGCCGAGATCGGCGTCGCTGACGGCAGCACCGTCACCAGCCAGCAACTGCTCGCCAAGATCGACACGGAAGGCAAGGCCGGCGTCGCCGCCCCCGCCACGACCGCGTCGGTCGCCGCCCCGGCCGCCGCTGCTGCTGCACCCGCCGCTGCCGTCAACAAGGGCGACGTGGCCATGCCCGCCGCCGCCAAGATCCTGGCCGAGAAGGGCCTGGCCGCTACCGACGTCGCCGGTTCCGGCAAGGACGGCCGCGTGACCAAGGGCGATGCCCTGGCCGCACAGGCCAAGCCTGCCGCTGCACCGCTGGTCGTGCCCGCCACGCCCGCAGTCGCCAAGCCGCTGCCCGCCGTGGCCGCGCCTGTCGCGCAGAACCTGGGCGACCGCCCGGAGCAGCGCGTGCCCATGACCCGCCTGCGCGCCCGCATCGCCGAGCGCCTGCTGCAGTCGCAAGCCACCAACGCCATCCTGACCACCTTCAACGAAGTCAACATGGCTCCGGTCATGGAGATGCGCAAGAAGTTCCAGGAGAAGTTCGAGAAGGAACACGGCGTGAAGCTGGGCTTCATGAGCTTCTTCGTGAAGGCCGCTGTCGCCGCGCTGAAGAAGTACCCGGTGCTGAACGCCTCGGTCGACGGCAACGACATCGTCTACCACGGGTACTTCGACATCGGCATCGCCGTCGGCTCGCCGCGCGGCCTCGTCGTGCCGGTGCTGCGCAACGTCGACCAGATGAGCTTCGCCGACATCGAGAAGAAGATCGCCGAGTTCGGCCAGAAGGCCAAGGAAGGCAAGCTGTCGCTGGACGAACTGTCGGGCGGCACCTTCTCCATCTCCAACGGCGGCGTCTTCGGCTCCATGCTGTCCACGCCCATCATCAACCCGCCGCAGTCGGCCATCCTGGGCGTGCACGCCACCAAGGACCGCGCGGTGGTGGAGAACGGCCAAGTCGTCGTGCGCCCGATCAACTACCTCGCCATGTCGTACGACCACCGCATCATCGACGGCCGCGAGGCCGTGCTGGGCTTGGTGACGATGAAGGAAGCGCTGGAAGACCCGGCGCGCCTGCTGTTCGACATCTAAGTCGGCGTTTGCCATGTGGCTGTCCACTTCTGCGCAGCGGTACCTAGAAGGTCCGGTGACTGACCGTAAGTGGGCGGCTGCGTTGGCCGAGGTGTCGCAACACTGGGGGCTCTGTCCTTGGCCCGAAGACCTCGTGAAGGCCTGTGTCGACGAGGGCATTGCTAAAGCTGCGTGGCACGTTTTTCGGGAAGGCTCGCTAGAGTGGGCTCGTAACCCGGTTCCTGAGCTTGACGGCAAGACGATTCGTGAGCTGCAGCGTGACGCTGTCTTTGGTAAGGCTGTGAAGGGCTTTTTGGCCGAACAGCGCCCCCTCAAACTCATCATCATCAAGAGCTGATATGTCTAAATCTTTTGACGTCGTCGTGATCGGCGGCGGCCCCGGCGGTTACATCGCGGCCATCCGCGCAGCCCAGTTGGGCATGAACGTTGCCTGCGTCGACGAGTGGAAGAACGAGAAGGGCGGCCCGGCACCGGGCGGCACCTGCACCAACGTCGGCTGCATCCCCTCGAAGGCGCTGCTGCAGTCGTCGGAACACTTCGACCACGCCGGCCACCACTTCGCCGACCACGGCATCAGCCTGGACAACCTGAAGATCGACATCGCCAAGATGGTCGGCCGCAAGGATGCCGTCGTGAAGCAGAACAACGACGGCATCCTCTACCTGTTCAAGAAGAACAAGGTCACGTTCTTCCACGGCCGCGGCAGCTTTGTCGCCGCCAAGGACGGCGGCTACGAGCTCAAGGCCGGCGACGAGACCGTGTTCGCCAAGCAGGTTATCCTGGCCACCGGCTCCAATGCCCGCCAGTTGCCCGGCGCGGAGTTCGACGAAGAGCTGATCCTGTCCAACGACGGCGCGCTGCGCATTCCGGCCGTGCCGGCCAAGCTGGGCGTTATCGGCTCCGGCGTCATCGGCCTGGAAATGGGCTCGGTCTGGCGCCGCCTGGGTTCCGAAGTGACCATCCTCGAAGCCATGCCGGCCTTCCTGGCCGCCGCCGACGAGAGCGTGGCCAAGGAAGCCGCCAAGGTCTTCAAGAAGCAGGGCCTGGACATCCAGCTCAGCGTCAAGATCTCCAAGGTCACCAAGGGCAAGAAGGACGTCACCGTCGCCTACACCGACGCCAAGGGCGCCGAGCAGACGCTGGTGGTGGACAAGCTCATCGTCTCCATCGGCCGCGTGCCCAACACCATCGGCCTGAACCCCGAGGCCGTGGGCCTGAAGCTCGACGAGCGCGGCGCCATCGTCGTCGACGACGAGTGCAAGACCAACCTGCCCGGCGTCTGGGCCGTGGGTGACGTCGTGCGCGGCCCCATGCTCGCGCACAAGGCGGAGGAAGAGGGCGTCGCGGTGGCCGAGCGCATGGCCGGCCAGCATGGCCACGTCAACTTCAACACCATCCCCTGGGTCATCTACACCAGCCCCGAGATCGCCTGGGTCGGCAAGACCGAGCAGCAGCTCAAGGCCGAGGGTGTGGCCTACAAGGCGGGCCAGTTCCCCTTCCTGGCCAACGGCCGCGCCCGCGCGCTGGGCGACACGACCGGCTTCGTCAAGTTCCTGGCCGACGCCACGACCGACGAGATCCTGGGCGTGCACATCATCGGCCCGTTCGCGTCCGAGCTGATCTCGGAAGCCGTCGTCGCGATGGAGTTCAAGGCTTCGGCCGAGGACATCGCCCGCATCTGCCACGCCCACCCGTCGCTGTCCGAGGCGACCAAGGAAGCCGCGCTGGCCGTCGACAAGCGCACGCTGAACTTCTGATCACGCAGCGCAAACCACAAGGGGCGGCCGAACAGTCGCCCCTTTTTTCGTGATGACCTCTCCGAATGACGTCCGTTAGCGACCTCTACCAGCAGACCCTCGCCGAGCGCGGCTTCACCGCCGACGAGGCACAGCTGCGCGCCATCACGGCCTTGCAGCGCTGCCAGGACGAATGGGAAGCCTACAAGGCCCGCCGCAGCAACGCGGTGACCAAGTTGCTCGTGCGCCCCCCCATCCCGCGCGGCGTCTACATGTACGGCGGCGTGGGCCGCGGCAAGAGCTTCCTGATGGACTGCTTCTTCCAGGCCGTGCCGCTGACGCGCAAGACGCGGCTGCACTTCCACGAGTTCATGCGCGAGGTGCACCGCGAGCTGCAGGAGTTGAAGGGCATCGCCGACCCGCTGGAGGAACTCGGCAAGCGCATCGCGCGGCGCTTCCGGCTCATCTGCTTCGACGAGTTCCACGTCGCCGACGTGACCGACGCGATGATCCTGCACCGGCTGCTGGACGCGCTGTTCCGCAACCGCGTCAGTATTGTCACGACGTCCAACTTCCACCCCGACGAGCTGTATCCGAACGGCCTGCACCGTGACCGCATCCTGCCCGCCATCGAGCTGCTGAAGGCCAACCTGGAAGTCATCAACGTCGACGCCGGCACCGACTACCGCCGCCGCACGCTGGAGGACATGAACCTCTACCTGACGCCGCTGAACGAGGCCAACGAAGCCGCACTGACCGCCGCCTTCGACTCGCTGGCCGAGGCGCAGGACGAGGACCGCAAGCTGATGATCGAGCACCGCGCGATCTACGCGCGGCGCCGCGCCGGCGGTGTCGTCTGGTTCGATTTCGCCACGCTCTGTGGTGGCCCGCGCTCGCAGAACGACTACCTGGAGCTGGCCAGCCAGTTCCACACCGTCATCCTGTCCGACGTCCCCGAGATGCCTGTGCGCCTGGCCAGCGAGGCACGCCGCTTCACGTGGCTGGTGGACGTGCTGTACGACCGCCGCGTGAAGCTCATCATTTCGGCGGCGGTGCCCGCCGAAGCGCTTTACACCGAAGGACCGCTGGCGCACGAGTTCCCGCGCACCGTGTCGCGCTTGCAGGAAATGCGCTCCGCGGAGTACCTTGCGCTGGCCCGACGCGAAGTCGATACCTCGCTGACCTGATGAGCCCGCTGCTGATCCTGCTTGCCGCCACTGCCGCCTCGGCCCCGCTGAGCCCGCCCGCCACCCGCGCCGAGGTTGCGGCCCAGCGCGCTGCCGTGGAGCAGCAGTTCGTCCGTGAGAAGGCCGAGTGCGAGCAGCGCTTTGCGGTCAGCGCCTGCCTGGACGAGCTGCGCCAACGCCGCCGCGACGCGCTCGCGCCGCTGGTCAGGCACGAGCACGAACTGGCTGCCGAGGAGCGCCGCGACCGCGCCGCTGCCCAGGCGCAGCGCGTGAAGGAGCGCGAGCTCGCAGCGGACCAGGGCCAGCACCACGAGCGCTTGGTGACCGCGCAGCCCGCTGTACCTCCGAAGACGCCGGCGTCGCACGCGGTCCGGGCGCGCAGCGAGGAAGAGGTGGCGCGCGAGCAGGCGCGAGCGGCCAACCAGGCCGCGGCCGAGGCGGCTCAACGTCGGGAGCGCGCGCAGGCGCGCGAGGAGGCCATGCGCCAGCGCATCGCCGAGCACGAGGCCCGGCAGAAGAACCGCACCAAGCCGCTTGCCAAGCCGTTGCCGCTGCCCAGCGCTTCGGCGGCTTCTACGCCGGCGAATTAGGGCAGGCCCTGGTCAGTCGAGGTTCTCGAGCTTGACGATGGCGAGGGAGAGGTTGTCGCCGCCGCCACGCGCGCGCTGACGCGCCTTGCTCACCAGCAGCTCGGCCGCTTCGCGCGGTGGCAGGCTGTAGAGCACGCTGCCCAGTTCCTGGGCGGTGAAGTAGTGCCACAGCCCGTCGCTGCAGCACATCAGCGTGTCGCCCACCTCCAGGCCTTCGAAGTGCTCCGACGTGGACGTCGGGTCCTGCACGGTACCCAGGCAGGCGGTCAGCAGGTTGCTCTGCGGGTGCGAGCTGGCTTCGGCTTCGGTCAGCTGGCCCTCGTCGACGAGGCGCTGAACGTAGGAGTGGTCCATCGAGCGCTTCACGAGGCGCGCGCCGCGGAACCAGTAGATGCGGGAGTCGCCGGAGTGAATCCAGTGCGCGCTGCGGTCGCTGCTGACGACGAAGCCGGCGATGGTGCTGTGCGGCTCCTCCTCGGCGGAGATGGCCGTCAGCTTGATCATCAGATGCGCTTCGGACGTGATCTGGCCCAGCAGCTCGGCGGGCGATTCGTCGTCGGGCGAGTAGCGCTCGAACAGCTGGCGTGCGGTCAGGATGACCTGGTCGGCGGCCTTGCGCCCGCCGCTCTTGCCGCCCATGCCGTCGGCCACGATGCCCATCACGCAGCCCTCGATGCGGGGGTGGGCGATGACGGCGACCTGATCCTGCTGATAGGCGCGGTCGCCGCGATGCGTGCCGGTGGCGGCGGTGAGTCGGAATCCGACGGCGGAGGAGGTAGCCATGACGAAAACTATACTGGCCCGCTCGTTTCGGCTCCCTGGCGCCCCGCTCTCGTAAACCCCGCAATGGATGAACAACTTCACTCGTTGACGCGGCGGCTCATCGAGTTGCGCATCGAGCACGCCGACCTCGACGCGATGATCGACCGCTTGGTCGAGCAGGCGCCCGTGGACGAGTTGGCACTCCAGCGGCTGAAGAAGCGCCGGCTGGCGCTGCGCGACATGATTTCCCGGCTCGAAAACACCGTGGAGCCCGATGACCGAGCCTGACCTCGACGACTGGCTCGACGCCCTCGATCAGGCCACCCCGCCCGCACCGCCCGACGCTGACGAACTTGAGCAGGCCGTGCTGGCCGCGTTCGACTTCGACGGTCCGCTGGCGCGGCTGGATGCCGGCTACAAGCCGCGCCAGCCGCAGCTGCAGATGACCCGTGCCGTCGCGCGCGCGCTGAGCCGCCGCCAGCCGCTGGTCGTCGAGGCCGGCACCGGCGTCGGCAAGACTTTCGCCTACCTCGTGCCGACGCTGCTGGCCGGCAGCCGTGCGCTGATCAGCACGGCGACGAAAAGCCTGCAGGACCAGCTGTTCCTACGCGACCTGCCGCGTCTCACCAAGGCGCTGAACACGCCCACGCGGTTGGCACTGCTGAAGGGGCGCAGCAGCTATCTATGCCTGCACCGCATGAAGGAGGCGCGCGTGTCCGGCGAGTTCCCGGACCGCCGCACGGCGCTGTCCCTGGCGCGCATCGAGCGCTGGGCGCTCGGCACGGCGACCGGCGACTTCGCCGAGATCGATGGCCTGGACGAGCGCTCGCCCATCATCCCCATTGTTAGCTCCAGCCGCGAGAACTGCCTGGGCCAGGAGTGCCCGGACTGGAAGGGCTGCTTCGTCGTCAAGGCGCGGCGCGAGGCGATGGAGGCCGACGTCGTCGTCGTCAACCACCACCTGTTCTTCGCCGATGTGACGCTGCGCGACACCGGCGTGGCCGAGCTGCTGCCCAGCGTCGAGATCGCCGTGTTCGACGAGGCCCACCAGCTCGCCGAGGCTGGCGTGCAGTTCCTCGGCACGCTGCTGGGCACGGCGGCGCTGATCGACTTTGCGCGCGACATGCTGGCCCAAGGGCTGGCCCACGCGCGCGGCGTGCACGACTGGCAGGGCCTGCACGCCGGCGTCGAGAAAGCTGCGCGCGAACTGCGCCTGGCCGCGGCCGGCCCGCTGGCCACGGCCGGCCGCGAGCTGCGCGGCACGCTGAAACTGGGCTGGAAGGAGCGGGCCTCACAGCCGGCCTTCGGTGCGGCGCTGGCAGGCGTGCAGGCGGCCTGCGAACAGGCGCTCGAGGCACTGACCGCCGTGAAGGAAGCGGCGCCGGACTTCGCGCGGCTGTGCGAGCGGGCCCAGCAGCTGCGCGACCTGGCCAAGCAGTTCTCCGTCGACCCCGACCCCGGTGACGTGCGCTGGATCGACATCAGCCCGCACGCGGCCCGCCTCGTCGAGTCGCCGTTGGACATCCGCGATGCGATGCAGCAGCAGCTGGAAGGTCCTTCCAAGGCCTGGGTGTTCACATCGGCGACTCTTGGGGACGACGAGGGGTTGACGTGGTTCACCGAGCCGGCCGGCCTCACTGGCGCCGAGATCCTGCGCGTCGGCAGTCCGTTCGACTACCCGGCCAACGCGCGGCTGTACGTGCCGCGCGGCTTTCCCAAACCATCCGAGCCGACGCATCCGCCCAGCGTCGCTCTGCTCGCGTCACGCCTCGCGCGCGCGCTGGGTGGCCGCACCTTCGTGCTGACGACGACGCTGCGCAACCTGCAGACCGTGGCCGACGCGCTGCGCGAGCGCTTCGAGGAGGCGGGCGACGCCATCGCCGTGCTGCAGCAGGGCGCCGCGCCCAAGCGCGTGCTGCTGCAGCGTTTCATCGACAACCCGGCGTCGGTGCTGGTCGGCTCGGCCAGCTTCTGGGAAGGCATCGACGTGCCCGGAGACGCGCTGCAGTGCGTCGTCATCGACAAGCTGCCCTTCCCGCCGCCCAACGATCCGCTCGTCGAGGCGCGCGTGCAGCGCCTGGAGGCCGAGGGCCGCAATGCCTTCTCCGAGTATTTCGTCGCCGAGGCCGCGATCGCGCTGAAGCAGGGGGCAGGACGCTTGATCCGCACCGAGACCGACCGGGGCCTGCTGGTGGTGTGTGACCCGCGCATGGCCGGCATGAACTACGGCCGCCGCCTGCGCGCCGCGCTGCCGCCGATGACGCCGGTGGCCAATGAGGCCGAGGCGCTCGAGTGGCTGCAGCGCTTGAATGCAGAACGGGCCTAGCAGGCCCGTTTGATGTCCTCGGCTGGCTTTCGGGCCGAGCGCCGGGCCGCTCCCAAGCCGGCCCGTCAGGCGATGTGCTTGCGGCTCAACGCCGCGAGCATCGTCGTCCCCTCGGGGGACCGACTGGGCTTGCCCGCGTTCAGCGCGGCAAGACCAGGCGAGGGGCTCACATCAACCCCAGAACTTCCAGAGCATGTACCAGGGCTTCTTTTTCTTCGCGCCGCCGTTGGAGGCGAACTCGCTGTCGGGGAAGTTCTTGTCCAGCACGCGGCGCGCGTCGTCGCGCAGCTGGGTCAGGCCGAGCTTGTCATAGCTCTCGCTCATGATGAAGAGCGCTTCCTCGATACCAGGTGCGTACTGGAACTCGGACACCGCCGCTTGCGCGCGGTTGGCCGCGGCGACGTAGGCCTTGCGGTTGTAGTAGTAGCGCGCCACGTGGATCTCGTAGGCGGCCAGCGTGTTGGTGATGAAGTTGATGCGCGTCGTCGCTTCGGCCGCGTACTTGGAGTCGGGGAACTGCTCGACGAGCTGGCGGAAGGCCAGCAGCGCTTCACGCGAGGCCTGCTGGTCGCGCTCGGCGACGTCCTGGTTGGCCAGGCGGCCGAACAGGCCCAGGTCTTCGTTGAAGTTGACGATGCCCTTCAGGTAGAGCGCGTAGTCCATCGCCGGGCTGGACGGGTTGAGCTTGATGAAGCGGTCCAGCGTCGTCACGGCCTGGGCGCGCTCGTTGGTCTTGTAGTAGGCCCAGGCGACGTCCAGCGTGGCCTGCTGGCCCATCGTCGTGCCGGCGGCGCGGCCTTCGATCTTCTCCAGCGTCTTGATGGCGCGGTCGTAGCTGCCGGAATTCAGGTCGTCCTTGGCGTCTGCATACAATTTGTCCAGAGCGGCCTGGGAGTTCGGGTCCTCTTTCGGCGAGGAGCCGCAACCGCTCAAGCCCAGTGCAAGAGCCATGGTGAAGGCGCCGAGAAGGGCGCTGGAGTACGCGCGGCCGGCCTGGAATTTCTCAACAAACATGGCTGAAGCTGGGGCGGCGGTGCCGGCCCGGTCACACTGAACAATGGACGCGGAGTATAGGGCGGGGGGTCTGCCGGACCCGGAAGACGAGTCGGGCGAGTTTGCGTCCGAGGTGCCGGAGCGCCGTGCCGCCGAGGTGGACGCCGCAGGCCATGGAGAACGCCTGGATCGCTGGCTGACCGGCCTGGCGCCGGAGTTCTCGCGCAACCACCTGCAGGCGCTCATCGAGCGCGGCTGCGTTACGGCCGATGGCAAAACTTTACTCAAGCCGGCCCTCAAGCTGCGCGCCGGTCAGCGTGTCGAGGTCGAACTGCAGCCGACCGACGAGAGCCGCGCCTTCCGCGCCGAGGCGATGGCGTTGGCTGTCGTCTTCGAGGACGAGCATCTGGCCGTCATCGACAAGCCGGTCGGCCTGGTCGTGCATCCGGCGCCGGGCAACTGGTCCGGCACGCTGATGAACGGCCTGCTGGCCCGCCACCCGGCCGCCGCGACGCTGCCGCGCGCGGGCATCGTGCATCGCCTGGACAAGGACACCAGCGGGCTGATGGTCGTCGGCAAGACGCTGGAGGCCGTCACCGCGCTGAGCCGCCAGATCGCCGCCCGCGAGGTACACCGCGAATACCTGGCGCTGGCCTGGGGCCGCGCCGAGGAGGCCTTCGTCGTCGAGCAGGCATTGCGCCGTGACCCGGTGTCGCGCGTGAAGATGGCCATCGCGCCGGCCAACCTCGGCAAGCCGGCGCGTACGGACGTCTTCCCGCTGGGCGTGGGCGAGGTGAAGGTGGGTGTGCAGAGCCGGCCCGTCAGCGCCGTGCATTGCGTGCTGCACACCGGCCGCACGCATCAGATCCGCGTGCACCTGACCCACAGCGGCCACCCGCTCGTGGCGGACACGCTGTACGGTGGCGTGCCCGCGCTGGGCCTGACCCGCCAGGCGCTGCACGCGGCGCGGCTGTCGTTCGAGCATCCGGTTACGGGCGAGGCGCTCGCGCTGGTCGCGCCGCTGCCCGCCGACATGGCCGCGGCGTGGGCCGAGATCGGCGCCGGAGCGCTTCCTGAAGGATGACAGGCCCCCACGCGAACTGCCCCCGAGGGGGCGCTTCGGAGACCACGGGCGGCCGGGCGCCGCCGACATGGCTACAATGTGCCTCGGTTGATGTGCCCAAGCGCTGTTGTCCGAAGTGGCTGCAGCCCGTCGCGGGATCGAAGTCCTCCCGGAAGCCGCCAACCATCACAGGTGCGCCCGCCTGGCCCGTTGGAGGCCACAGGCCGCGCCCAGTGCAAGCAAAGACCCGCTCCGCCCGCCTGACGAACGCTTGATGGATAAGCGTCCAGACCCGGGGCCAACGCCAGAGCTCTACCCATTGAGGGTGCGAAGTTGAGTTCATGAACACCCAGGATGCCAAGCGCGTCCTTGAAACCGCGCTGATCTGTGCCTCGCAGCCGCTGACGCTGCGCGAGATGCGCAGCCTGTTTGCCGACGAGCTGGGCGCCGACAGCGTGCGCAGCCTGCTCGATGAGCTGTCCCGTGACTGGGATGGTCGCGGCGTGGAGCTGGTGGCGCTGGCCTCGGGCTGGCGCTTCCAGAGCCGCCCGGAGCTGCGCGAGTTCCTCGATCGGCTGCATCCCGAGAAGCCGCCGCGCTACTCGCGCGCCGTGCTCGAGACGCTGGCCATCATTGCCTACCGCCAGCCGGTCACGCGCGGCGACATCGAGGACATCCGCGGTGTCGTCGTCGCCAGCCAGATCGTCAAGCAGCTCGAGGACCGTGGCTGGATCGAGGCGATCGGCCACCGCGAGACGCCCGGCCGCCCGGCGCTGTACGCGACGACCAAGTCCTTCCTCGATGACCTCGGCCTGGCCAGCCTGGAACAGCTGCCGGCCCTGGAAGTCGGCAGCGAACCGCCGGCCTTCGAGGCGCTGCAAGGCCAGTTGCTGGCCGATGCCGACGAGACGCCGGTCGAAGCGCCTGCCGAGCTGCCGGCAGAAGCGCCTGCCGAAGCACCGGTCGAAATGCCGGTCGCCTTGCAGGCCGAAGCAGCGCCCGAGGTGCCGGCTGAAACCCCGGCCGATGTGCCCGTCGAAGCCGTTGAGCCCGCCGAGGCGCCTGCGATGTCGCAGAGCCTGTTCGGTGCCGACGGTACCCCCGCCCTCCCGAATTCCGATCCCTTCGATCCCCTCCCTTCCGCCCCCGCAACACCTGCCTGAATCCGCATGAACGACGCCGCCGATCAAGACAAGCCCCTGTCCAACGCCGCTGACGCTGAAGCGCCCGCCGCACCCAAGCGCCGCCGCACGACGGCCAAGGCCGCCACCGAGGCGGTCACGCCCGAGGCTGCAGTGGAAGCCGCCGAGCCTGCTGCTCCGGTGAAGCGCACGCGCCGCAAGGCCGAGCCGGTGGCGGAAGCCGCCCCTGCCGAGGAGGCCTCGGCGCCGGCCCGCAAGCGCGCGCCGCGCAAGACGGCCGCTGCTGCGACGGTGGAAGAGGCCGCGCAGGCGCCGTTGTTCGAGACGCCCGCGCCTGAAGCTGCGCCGGCACCTGCGCCGATCTTCACGCTGGGCGAGGAAGCGCCCGCCGTGGGGGCGGATGCGGGCGGGGATGACGGCGAGGATGGCGAAGGTGAAGGCGATGGCGGCGAGGACGGCGAACGTGGCGGCCGCAGCCGCAACCGCCGCCGCAACCGCAAGGAGCGAGCCGAGCGCCAGGCGGATGCGCCTGCAGCTGCCGGTGGTGCGAACGATCTGTCCGGCCCGATCCTGGCGCCGGAACTGGTGGAAGCCGCGGGGGCGCGCTTCGCTGACGTGCTGTCGGGCAACCTGGACGCCGAGTCCGAAGGCCCGGTGGGTGAGTTGCCGACGCTGCGGCCCGAGCCGGACGAGCAGGCCGAGGGCGACACCAAGCGCGTGCTGGCGCCCGACGCCGATGCGCCCAAGCTGCAGAAGGTGCTGGCGCAGTCCGGCATCGGCTCGCGCCGAGACATCGAGGAGTGGATCGCCGAGGGCAAGATCGAGGTGAACGGCGAGGTCGCCCACGTCGGCCAGCGCATCTCGTTCGGCGACCGTGTGAAGGTCAACGGCAAGGACGTGCGCGTGCGCATCTCGCCGCCCAACCCGCGCATCCTGGCGTATCACAAGCCTACCGGCGAGGTATCGACCTTCAATGACCCCGAAGGCCGCCCGACCGTGTTCCGCACGCTGCCGCGCGTGCAGGGCCAGAAGTGGCAATCCGTTGGTCGCCTGGACATCAACACCGAAGGCCTGCTGCTGTTCACGAACTCCGGCGAACTGGCCAACCAGCTGATGCATCCGCGCTTCGGCGTCGAGCGCGAGTACGCGGCCCGCGTGCTGGGCTCGCTGAGCGACGAACAGCGAGCCAAGCTGCTGGAAGGCGTCAGCGTCGACGGCCAGACGGCCGCGTTCAAGGCCATCGAGGACGGCGGCGGCGAAGGCGCCAACCGCTGGTACCGCGTGACGATCACCGAAGGCCGCAACCGCGAGGTGCGCAAGCTGTTCGAGGCGGTCGGCATGGTGGTCAGCCGGCTGATCCGCATCCGCTACGGCACCGTCGTGCTGCCGCGCGGCCTCAAGCGCGGCGTCTGGGTGGAGCTGGGGGACGACGACGTGCGTGTCATCCGCCGCCTGGCGGGTCACACGTCCAACAGTGGCCAGGGGCAGGTCCAGCAAGGCCAGGGCAAGGGCCAGCAGCAGCAACAGGGCGGCAAGAACGACCGCAACAAGCGTCGCAACGATGACCGCCATGCCGGCGTCGGCCCGCGTCCCAGCCGTCCGCAGGAGCCGCAGCAGCCGCGCCCGCAACGCGAGGAGCGCGCCCAGCGCCGGGATGACGACGACGAGGACGACGGCTTCATCCCGCACCACGTCAATCCGCTGGAGCAGACTTTCGACCGCCGTCATGCGACCGGCGGCAAGCGCGGCCTGCCGATGGGCTTCGGCGCCGGTGGCAGCCAGCAGAACGACCGGCCCAGCAAGGGTGGTAACAAGGGCAATGGCCCGCGCGAGCCCGATCCGATGCAGACCTCGATCGGTTACATCGGCGGCGATGCCTACCTGCGCCGCGGTGGTGGTGGCGGCGGCAACCGTGGTGGCAAGGGCGGTGGCGGTGGAGGCCGTTCCGGCGGTGGCTACGGCGGCCGCCGCTGACGCGGACCGCAAGGCGCAACTGGGGTCATCCCCGAGCGCTACAATCGCAGGTTTTGTCCAATACACCTCATCAGGAGAACTCCATGGCCATCGAACGCACCCTGTCCATCATCAAGCCCGATGCCGTGGCGAAGAACGTCATCGGCCAGATCTACGCCCGCTTTGAAGGCGCCGGCCTGAAGATCGCCGCTGCCAAGCTGGTCCAGCTGTCGCGCGGTGAAGCCGAGCAGTTCTACGCTGTCCACAAGGCTCGTCCGTTCTTCAACGACCTGGTGAACTTCATGATCTCCGGTCCGGTCATGATCCAGGTGCTGGAAGGCGAGAACGCCATCCTGAAGAACCGTGAGCTGATGGGCGCCACCGACCCGAAGAAGGCCGAGAAGGGCACGATCCGCGCCGACTTCGCCGACAGCATCGACGCCAACGCCGTGCACGGCTCCGACGCCGCCGAAACGGCTGCCGTCGAAGTGGCGTTCTTCTTCCCCGGCCTGAACGTTTACAGCCGTTAAACCCCTAACGGGGTCGGGAGACCCCGGCCCAGGAAGTTCGTATGGACGCGGTCAACCTGCTCGGTTTTGATCTGCCAGGCTTGGCCGCCTACTGCGAGCAACTGGGCGAGAAGAAATTCCGTGCGACCCAGCTGTTCCGCTGGGTCCACCAGAAGGGCGCGTCGGACTTCGACCAGATGTCCGACCTCGCCAAGTCCCTGCGCGACAAGCTCAAGGGCCGCGCCCGGATCGCCGCGCTGCCGGTGATCTCGGAGCACGTGTCGAGCGACGGCACGATCAAGTGGCTGTTCGATGTCGGCGCCGGCAATGCCGTCGAGGCGGTTTTCATTCCCGAAGACGATCGCGGCACCCTCTGCATCTCCAGCCAGGCGGGTTGCGCCGTTGGCTGCCGTTTCTGCTCCACCGGCCACCAGGGCTTCAGCCGCAATCTGACGACGGCCGAGATCACGGCCCAACTGTGGTTCGCCGAGCATTCACTGCGCAAGCGCCAGAACACCGACGAGCGCGTCATCTCCAACGTGGTGATGATGGGCATGGGCGAGCCGCTGCAGAACTACGACCAGCTCGTGCCGGCGCTCAAGACGATGCTGGACGACCACGGCTATGGCCTGAGCCGCCGCCGCGTGACTGTGTCGACTTCCGGCGTCGTGCCGATGATCGACCGGCTGCGGGAGGACTGCCCCGTTGCGCTGGCCGTCAGTCTGCATGCACCGACCGACCCGCTGCGCGACCAGCTCGTGCCGCTGAACAAGAAATACCCGATCACCGAGTTGCTGGACGCCTGCAACCGCTACCTCGAGAAGGCGCCGCGCGACTTCATCACCTTCGAGTACTGCATGCTGCAGGAGGTGAACGACTCGCCCGAGCAGGCCCGCGAGCTGGTGAAGCTGGTAAAGAACCGTGTCAATTGCAAGATCAATCTGATCCCGTTCAACCCGTTCCCGGCGTCGGGGCTTACGCGCAGCACCAACCCGCGCGTGCAGGCCTTCGCCGAGGTGCTGATCCAGGCGGGCATCGTGACCACCGTGCGCAAGACGCGCGGTGACGACATCGATGCCGCCTGCGGCCAGTTGGCCGGTGAGGTGCAGGACCGCACCCGCGCGCATATCCGCATGGTCAGGGCACCCGTGACGGTGGCCAAATCCAGTTGATGCCACCCGTCGAGGATTTGATGAAGCGACTGCTGATCGTTCTGTCCGCCGCCCTGCTCGCCGCCTGCGCCAGCAACGGCGCCGCGCCCACCGCCGACCGCGAGATCAAGACCGACTCCGACCGGACCGACGCCGACCGCCGCGCGGCGATCCACCTGGAGCTGGCTCAGGGCTATTTCTCGCGTGGCCAGTTCCCGACGGCGCTGGACTCGCTCAAGCTCGCGCTGCAGGCCAAGCCCGACATGCGCGAGGCCGTCAACCTGCGCGGCCTGATCTATGCCGCGATGGGCGATCTCCAGCTTGCCGAGGACACCTTCCGCCGCGCGCTGGCCATCTACCCGAACGACCCCGACACGCTGCACAACTACGGCTGGTTCATGTGCCAGCAGCAGCGCTGGCAGGCGGCCGACTCGCTGTTCGACCAGGCGCTGGCCCAGTCCACCTACCGCGCACCGGCGCGCACGCTGCTGGCCAAGGGCGTCTGCGAGGCCCGCTCGGGCCGCATGCTGCTGGCCGAGAAGACGCTGCTGCGCGCCTTCGAGCTGGACCCCGCCAGCCCGGTCGTGGCCGTCAACCTGTCCGAAGTGCTGTATCGCAACCACGAGCTGGAGCGCGCGCGCTTCTACATCAAGCGCGTCAACGACCAGCCCGAGCAGGTCAATGCGCAGAGCCTGTGGCTGCAGCTGCGCGTGGAGCGCCAACTGGGTCACGCCGGCATCGTCGACGACCTGGCCCTGCTGTTGCGCCGCAAGTACCCTCAGGCCCCCGAAACCCAGGCGCTGGACGCCGGCCGGTACGAAGACTGAGCCGCTTCGCGGCCCCACAAGAACAAGACGATGCAACCCAATCCCGAGGGACGAGCCCAAGAGCCGACCACCGCCGGCGCCTGGCTGAGGAACGCGCGCCAGCAGCGTGGCCTGCACATCGCGGCGCTGGCCGTCATGCTCAAGGTGCCTCAGTCCAAGCTGGAGGCCCTGGAGGCCGACCGCTACACCGAGCTGCCCGATGCGACCTTCGCCCGCGCGCTGGCCACGGCCGTCTGCCGCGCGCTGAAGGTGGACGCCGCGCCGGTGCTGGCGCTGCTGCCGCGCACCAGCGAGCTGGGCTTCGACGTGCGTCCGGGCTTGAACCAGCCCTTCCGCGAGCGCAGCGCCAGCCCCATTGACGGCGGCGTGCTGGCCCTGCTGAAGCGGCCCGGTGTCTGGGGCCTGGGCCTGCTGCTGATCGCCGCGGCGGCCATCTACTGGGTGCCGGCCGGCTGGCTGCCCGAGCGCGACAGTGGCGCGCCGACCGCTGCCTTCCCGCCGTCGCCGGCATCTGGCGTCGTGACGGCGGCGGCCAGTGCGCCGGCCGTCGACTACGTGCCCGCACCGCCGGCGGCGTCCGAGCCCGCAGCCTCTGCACCCGCGCCCGTCGTCCTGCCGGTCGTGGCGCCTGTCGCCGCGGCCTCGGCGCCCACGGTGGTCGCCTCGGCGCCGCTGCAGGTGCGCGACGTCGCACCGCCTGCCGGCGTCAGCTCGGGCCTGCGCGTGACGGCCAGCGCCGACAGCTGGATCGAGATCGCCGACGCCAAGGGCCAGATCGTGCTGTCGCGCGTGCTGCGGGCCGGCGAGCAGCAGGAATTCAATGGCGCCGCGCCTTACAAGGTGCGCGTCGGCAACGTGGGTGGCACCAAGATCGAATGGCGCGGCAGCACCGTCGACCTGGCCGCCCGCGCCAGCAACAACGTCGCCCGTCTGGAGTTGAATTGATGAGCGAATGGATCATTCCCGAAGCCACTCCCGCAGCGCGCAAGAGCCGCCAGGCCCGTGTGGTCTGGGGCAATCGCGTCGTCACCGTCGGCGGTGACGCGCCGGTGCGCGTGCAGTCGATGACCAACACCGACACGGTGGACGCCATCGGCACGGCCATCCAGGTCAAGGAGCTGGCCATTGCCGGCTCGGAGATGGTGCGCATCACCGTCAACACGCCCGAGGCGGCCGAGCAGGTGCCCTACATCCGCGAGCAGCTGGATCGCATGGGCATCGACGTGCCGCTGGTGGGTGACTTCCACTACAACGGCCACCGCCTGCTGACCGAGTACCCGGCCATGGCGCAGGCGCTGTCCAAGTACCGCATCAACCCCGGCAACGTCGGCAAGGGCGAGAAGAAGGACAAGCAGTTCGCGCAGATGATCGAGGCGGCGATGAAGTACGACAAGGTCGTGCGCATCGGCGTCAACTGGGGCAGCCTGGACCAGGAGCTGCTCGCGCAGTTCATGGACGAGAACGCAAAGCGCGCCCAGCCGTGGGACGCCAAGCCGGTCATGTACCAGGCGCTCGTCGAGTCCGCGCTGACGTCGGCCGCCTATGCCCGCGAACTGGGCTTCAACCCCGACAACATCATCATCAGCTGCAAGGTCAGCGGCGTGCAGGACCTGATCTCGGTCTACCGCGAACTGGCCCGCCGCTGCGACTACGCGCTGCACCTGGGCCTGACCGAGGCCGGCATGGGTACCAAGGGCACGGTGGCGTCCTCCGTCGCGCTGGGCATCCTGGCGCAAGAGGGCATCGGCGACACCATCCGCGTCAGCCTCACGCCCCAGCCGGGCGAGTCGCGCACGCAGGAAGTCGTCGTCGCGCTGGAGATCCTGCAGGCGCTGGGCCTGCGCCACTTCAACCCGAGCGTCACGGCCTGCCCCGGCTGCGGCCGCACGACCAGCACCACCTTCCAGGAACTGGCCAAGCAGATCGACGATTTCCTGCGTCTGCAGATGCCGGTCTGGCGCAACAAATACCCCGGCGTCGAGGAGATGAAGGTGGCCGTCATGGGCTGCATCGTCAACGGCCCCGGCGAGAGCAAGCATGCCGACATCGGCATCAGCCTGCCCGGCACCGGCGAGGCGCCGGCGGCGCCCGTCTTCATCGACGGCGAGAAGGCCGTGACGCTGCGCGGTGACAACATCGCGCAGGAGTTCCACGCGCTGGTCGAGGACTACATCGAGAAGCGCTTCGGCGCGACCGCTACTGCATGAGTGACACCAAGAAGGTTCAGCCGCTTCAGGCGGTGAAGGGCATGAACGACATCCTGCCGCCCGAGTCGGCGCGCTGGGAGCAACTCGAAGCCACGATGCGCGGCGTGCTGGCGCGCTACGGCTACAGCAACGTGCGCGTGCCCATCGTCGAGCCGACGGCGCTGTTCGTGCGCGGCATCGGCGAGGTGACGGACATCGTCGAGAAGGAGATGTACGCCTTCGAGGACCGTGCCGACAAGCATGGGCAGGCCGAGCACTTGGCGCTGCGCCCCGAGGGCACGGCCGGCGTCGTGCGGGCGATGATCGAGCACAGCTATCTGCGCGACAGCCCGCGCCGGCTCTACTACGTCGGCCCGATGTTCCGCCGCGAGAAGCCGCAGAAGGGCCGCTACCGTCAGTTCCACCAGATGGGCATCGAGGCGCTGGGCTTCGCCGGCCCGGACGTTGACGCCGAGGTCATCCTGCTGGCCCGCACGCTGTGGCGCGAGCTGGGCCTGAAGGAGGGCGAGGACGTCTCGCTGGAGATCAACTGCCTGGGCCAGCCCGACGAGCGGCGTGCGCACCGCGAGGCGCTGGTCGCCTACTTCGAGCAGCACAAGGACGTGCTGGACGAGGAGGCCAAGGCCCGCATGTACAGCAACCCGCTGCGGGTGCTGGACACCAAGAACCCCACCATGCAGGCGATGGCCGAGGGCGCGCCCAAGCTGCTGGACTTCCTCGGCGAAGCGTCGCTGGCCCACTTCAACGGCGTGAAGGCACTGCTGGACGCGGTGGGCCTGGCCTATCGCATCAACCCTCGCCTCGTGCGCGGGCTGGACTACTACAACCTCACCGTGTTCGAGTGGGTCACCGACAAGCTGGGCGCTCAGGGCACCGTCTGCGCCGGTGGCCGCTACGACGGCCTCATCGAGCAGCTGGGCGGCAAGCCCGCGCCGGCCGTGGGCTTCGGCATGGGCCTGGAGCGGCTGTTGTTGTTGCTCGAGACGCTGGGCCTGCAGTCGCCGGCCGCGGCACCGGATGCCTATGCCGTCGTGCCGGACCCGACCGAGCTGCCGCGCATCCTGCCCACGCTGGAGGCGCTGCGAGCCGCAGGCGTCAGCGTGCAGATGCACGCCGGCGGTGGTTCGTTCAAATCGCAGTTCAAGAAGGCCGACGGCTCCGGCGCCCGCTACGCGTTGGTGTTCGGCGCCGATGAACTGGCGCGCGGCGAAGTGGCCGTGAAGCCGTTGCGCCTGAGTAAAGACGGGACGGCCGAACAGGTCGCCCGCCCGCTCGCCGACGTGGCCGCCTGGGCGGCCGATCTGCGCACCGCATAATCCCGGGCCCCGCCCGTCCACGCTGACTTCCTCTCATGGCATCGCATCTCGACCTCGAAGAACAAGAACAACTTGACCAGCTCAAGGCCTTCTGGAAGCGCTGGGGCAATCTCATCACCTGGGTGCTGACTGCCGTGCTGGCCGTTTTTGCCGGCTGGCAGTACTGGCAGTACCGCGAACGCAATCAGGCCGCCGAAGCTGCAGCCATGTACAGCGAGTTCGATCGCGCGCTGACGGCCCAGGACGTCGACAAGGCCGCCGCCGCCGCCGCCGACCTGCGTAACAGCTACGCCAAGACCGGCTACGCATCGCAGGCCAGCCTGCAGGTCGCCAAGCTGCAGTTCGACAAGAGCAAGGCCGACGACGCCAAGGCCAGCCTGAGCTGGGTCGCCGAGCAGGGCTCCGAGACGTCCTACCGTGACCTGGCCCGCCTGCGCCTAGCAGGCTTGCAACTCGATGCCAAGGCCTACGACGAAGCGAACAAGACGCTGGACGCGATCAAGTCGCCCGAGTTCGCGGCCCTCGTCGCCGACCGCCGCGGCGATGCGCTGCTGCTTCAGGACAAGCGCGACGCCGCCAAGGCCGAGTACCAGAAGGCGCTGGCCGGCATCGAGAAGACCCAGGATTACCGCCGTGTCGTCGAGGCCAAGCTGGCCACGCTGGGCGTGCCCACGGCCGTCGAAACCACCGGAGCCGCGCAATGAAGCGCCTCGTTCAGATCACCCTGATTTCGCTGGCTGCGGCATCGCTGTCCGGCTGCTCCACGATCAGCTCGACGTGGAACTCCTGGTTCGGCAGCGACAAGGACAAGCCCGCCGCGCTGGAGACGCTGTCCGGCCCGGCCACCGGCCGCCTGCTGTGGAGCAGCAGGGGCAACGACATCACGTTCCCGCTGAGCATTGCGACGCCGGGTGACCGCTTCGTCGTTGCCAGCACCGACGGCAGCGTGCGCGCGCTGGCCGCCGCGGACGGCCGTGAGCTGTGGCGCGGCGATGCCGGCGCCAAGCTGCTGGCCGGTGTCGGCAGCGACGGCCGATTCGCCGCCGTCGTCAACCGCGACAACGAACTGGTCGTGCTGGACAACGGCAAGGTGGCCTGGAAGAAGGCGCTGCCGACGCCCGTCGTCGCCGCGCCGCTGGTGGCCGGCGAACGCGTCTTCGCGCTGACGCTGGACCGCCAGGTGCTGGCCTACGACGTGCTGGATGGCCGCAAGATCTGGGAACTCAAGCGCCCCGGCGAGCCGCTGACGCTGGCCAAGGCCGGTGTGCTGACGTCCTACAAGGACACGCTGATCGTCGGCCAGGGCGCACGCCTGGCGGGCGTGGACCCGGTCAACGGCCAGCTGCGCTGGGAAGCCAGCGTGGCCACGCCGCGCGGCACCAATGAGGTCGAGCGCCTGGCCGATCTCGTCGGCCCGGCCGTACGCCAGGGCGACTTGATCTGTGCACGCGCCTTCCAGTCCTCCGTCGGCTGCGTGAATGCCGAACGCGGCAGCGCGCTGTGGAACCGCATCGTCGGCGGCACCAACGGCATCGGTGCCGATGAGCAGGTCGTCGTCGCCGGCGACGCGTCGGACCGCCTGTCGGCATGGAAGCTCTCCAACGGCGACCTGGCCTGGTCTGCGGACCAATTCCAGCGCCGCAAGCTGTCCGCCCCCGTGCTGCTGAACAAGCAGGTGCTGGTGGGCGACTTCGAAGGCCAGGTCCACCTGCTGGACCGCGAGACCGGCAAGACCCGCTCCCGTATCGCCACCGACGGTTCGCCCGTCGCCGTCATCGCGCTGCAAGGCGAGACGGCTCTGGTGGCGACCAAGAACGGCGGCCTGTTCGCCATCAAGGCCGAATGAAGCCCGCGAAATGAAACCTGTGATCGCCCTGGTCGGCCGCCCCAACGTGGGCAAGTCGACGCTGTTCAACCGCCTGACGAAGTCGCGCGACGCCATCGTGGCCGACTTCGCCGGCCTGACGCGCGACCGCCACTACGGTGACGGCCGCCTGGGCGACCGCGAGTTCATCGTCATCGACACTGGCGGCTTCGAGCCCGACAGCTCCACCGGCATCGTCAAGGAAATGGCCAAGCAGACCAAGCAGGCCGTCGCCGAGGCCGATGCGGTCATCTTCGTCGTAGACGTCCGCCTGGGCCTGTCGGCCCACGACAGCGACATCGCCCGCTACCTGCGCAGCGTCAACAAGCGCGTGCACCTGGCCGTCAACAAGGCCGAAGGCATGAGCGACTCGCCGCTGCTGGCCGAGTTCCACGAACTGGGCATGGGCGAGCCGCACCCGATCTCGTCGGCTCACGGCCAGGGCATCCGCAGTCTGCTGGACGCCGTGCTGGAGCCGTTCGAGGACACCAGCGAAGAGTTCGGCGCCGGCCCGCAGCAGGACGGCGTCATCCGCCTTGCCGTGGCCGGCCGCCCCAACGTCGGCAAGAGTACGCTGATCAACACCTGGCTCGGTGAGGAGCGCCTCGTCGCCTTCGACATGCCGGGCACCACGCGCGATGCGATTGCCGTGGACTTCGAGCGCAACGGCCAGAAGTTCAAGCTCATCGACACGGCCGGCCTGCGCCGCAAGGGCAAGGTCTTCGAAGCCATCGAGAAGTTCTCGGTCGTCAAGACGCTGCAGGCCATCGCCGATGCCCACGTCGTGCTGCTGCTGCTGGACGCCACGCAGGGCGTGACGGATCAGGACGCCCACATCGCCGGCTACATCCTCGACAGTGGCCGTGCCGTCGTGCTGGCCTGCAACAAGTGGGACGCCGTTGACAGCTACCAGCGCGAGACGCTGAAGCGCCAGATCGAGCAGCGCCTGGCCTTCCTGAAGTTCGCGCCGATGCACAACATCTCGGCGCTGAAGCGGCAGGGCCTGAGCAGCCTGTGGAACGCGATGGCCGATGCCTACGCGTCCGCCTACCGCAAGATGACCACGCCGGTGCTGACCCGCCTCATCCTGGAGGCCGTGGAGCATCAGCAGCCCAAGCGCTCCGGCGTCTCGCGCCCCAAGCTGCGCTACGCCCACCAGGGCGGCCAGAACCCGCCCATCGTCGTCATCCATGGCAACGCGCTGGACGGCGTCACCGAGGTCTACAAGCGCTACCTGGAAGGCCGCATCCGTGCCCACTACAAGCTGGTCGGCACGCCGCTGAAGATAGAGCTACGTTCTTCGAAGAATCCCTTCGACGAAAAGACCTAGGGTGACCGCCAGCACGGCGGAGACCCTGTGTTAAGGTCTTACCCGTAGTCCCCACCCCCGATAACTCGGAGCATACCGATGAGCAACAAAGGCCAACTTTTGCAGGACCCCTTTTTGAACCTGCTGCGCAAAGAGCATGTGCCGGTCTCCATCTATCTGGTCAACGGCATCAAGCTGCAAGGCCATATCGAATCCTTTGACCAGTACGTCGTGCTGCTCCGCAACACCGTGACCCAGATGGTCTACAAGCACGCGATCTCCACCGTCGTGCCGGGCCGCGCGGTCAACTTCCACGCCGGCGACGCTCCCGCGGACGCCTGATCCCGCCCCCTTGTCCTCGACCTCTGCCAACACCGCGACGCCGCCCTCCGAGGCGGCGCGCGCCATTCTTGTGGGCGTCGATTTCGGTCGACAGTCCGCCAAACAGGGCTTTGACGAAAGCCTGGACGAACTGGCGCTGCTGGCCGAATCGGCGGGCGACACGCCGGTCGCCAAGGTCATCGCGCGCCGCCAGGCGCCGGACGCGGCGCTGTTCGTCGGCTCCGGCAAGGCCGACGAGATCAAGCTGCTCGTGCAGGCCCACCAGGCCCACACGGTGCTGTTCGACCAGGCCATCTCGCCGGCGCAGCAGCGCAACCTCGAGAAGGTGCTGGGCGTGCCGGTCGCCGACCGGACGGCGCTGATCCTCGAGATCTTCGCTGCCCGTGCCCAGAGCCACGAGGGCAAGCTGCAGGTCGAACTGGCGCGGCTGCAATACCTGGCCACGCGGCTGGTGCGTCGCTGGAGCCACCTGGAGCGGCAGAGCGGTGGTATCGGCATGCGCGGCGGCCCCGGCGAAGCGCAGATCGAGCTGGACCGTCGCATGATCGACGACCGCATCAAGAAGACCAAGGAGCGCCTGAAGCAGGTGCAGAAGCAGCGCAGCACGCAGCGCCGCTCCCGCTCGCGCAACGGCGTCTTCAAGGTCTCGCTGGTCGGCTACACGAACGCGGGCAAGAGCACGCTGTTCAATGCGCTGACCAAGGCGCGTGCCTACGCCGCCAACCAGCTGTTCGCGACGCTGGACACGACGACGCGCTCGCTCTACCTCGAGCAGGCCGGCGCCAGCGTGTCGCTGTCCGACACGGTGGGCTTCATCCGTGACCTGCCGCACAAGCTTGTGGAGGCCTTCCGCGCGACGCTGCAGGAGGCGGCCGATGCCGACCTGCTGCTGCATGTCGTCGATGCCGCCAGCCCCGTGCTGGACGAGCAGATGGCCGAGGTCGAGCGCGTGCTGGAGGAAATCGGTGCCGGCCACGTGCCGCAGATCCTGGTCTACAACAAACAGGATCTGCTGGCCGACGACCAGCGCCCGCGCGAGGTCGTCGACGCCGTGCTGCGCCCCAACGGTTCCACCGAGCCCACGCCACGCGTCTTCGTCAGCGCCGTCCAAGGCGACGGGCTGGCCGAGCTTCGGCAACTGATCGCGACGGCCATGCAGGCCCAGCCCTTGATTCCCGACGAGCGGGACCCACGTTTCGACGTTGATCCGTCGGACCTCGAAGAACCCTCTTCCTCAGACCCTACCCAGGCATGAGCAGCACTTCCCAAACACGCCCTTGGGCGCATCGTCTGATGACGCCCATCGCACGAGCCGCGGGCCGGCTGCTGAACAACGGCCGCAACGACGGCCCACCCGATCTCGACGAGCTCTGGCGTGACTTCAACCGCAAGCTGTCGGGTCTGTTCGGTGGCAAGGGCGGCGGGTCGTCCAGCGGTGGTGCCGGCGGCTCGCCGGACATGAAGGGTGCCGGCATCGGCCTGGGCCTCATCGCCGGCGTCGTTGCGCTGGGCTGGCTGGCCAGCGGCTTCTTCATCGTGCAGGAAGGCCAGCAGGGCGTCGTCACGTCGTTCGGCAAGTACAGCAAGACGGTGGATGCCGGCTTCCAGTGGCGCCTGCCTTACCCGTTCCAGGCGCATGAGGTGCAGCCGGTCTCGCAGCTGCGCCAGGTCGAGGTGGGCCGCACGTCGGTGGTCGCGGCCACGGGCCTGCGCGACTCGTCGATGCTGACGCAGGACGAGAACATCGTCGACATCCGCTTCACGGTGCAGTTCACGATCCGTGACCTGAAGGACTTCCTGTTCGAGAACCGCGATCCCGAGCAGGCCGTGATGCTGGCCGCCGAATCGGCCGTGCGCGAGATCGTCGGCAAGAGCACGATGGACTCGGTGCTCTACGAGCAGCGCGACGCGGTCGCGGCCGATCTCGTCAAGTCCATCCAGGCACAGCTCGACCGGCTCAAGGCGGGCATCCAGGTCAAGAACGTCAATCTGCAGAGCGTGCAGGCGCCGGAACAGGTGCAGGCTGCATTCGACGACGTGCAGAAGGCCAACGCCGACCGCGAGCGCGCGAAGAACGACGCCCAGGCCTACGCCAACCAGGTGATTCCTCAGGCGCAGGGCGAAGCCGCCAAGCTGCACGAGCGCTCCGAGGGCTACCGGGCCCGCGTCATCGCGACGGCCGAAGGTGATGCGCAGCGCTTCAAGAGCGTGCAGGCCGAGTACCAGAAGGCACCGCAGGTCACGCGCGACCGTATCTACATCGACACGATGCGCCAGGTCTACAGCAACGTCAGCAAGGTCATGGTGGATGGCCGCAGCGGCTCCAACATGCTGTACCTGCCGCTGGACAAGCTGCTGCAGCAGGGTGGCAACGGCACCGTGACCGTGTCCACGCCGCAGCCCACCACGCTGCCCGAGCCGCAGACCGTGCCCGGCGCCAATGACCCGCGCAGCCGCGACAACCAGCGCAGCCGTGACGGCCGCTGATCGAGGACCCATCGAATGAACCGTATTGCCGCCATCGTCGCCGGCGCCCTCGTCGCCCTGATGCTGCTGTCGTCCATGCTCTTCATCGTCGACCAGCGCCAGTTCGCTGCCGTCTACGCGCTGGGCGAGATCAAGGAAGTGATCACCGAGCCCGGCCTGAAGTTCAAGCTGCCACCGCCGCTGCAGAACGTCGTGCTGCTGGACCGCCGCGTGCAGACGCTGGACAGCCCCGAGTCGCGCGCCATCTTCACGGCCGAGAAGAAGAGCCTGGTCATCGACTGGCTCATCAAGTGGCGCATCACCGACCCGCGCCAGTTCATCCGCAACAGCGGGCCTGACACGCGTAACGTCGAGAACCGCCTTGCGCCGGTCGTGCAGGCTGCCTTCAACGAGGAAGTGACCAAGCGCACCGTCATCGCCGTGCTGGCCACCGAGCGCGAGAAGATCATGCAGGACGTGCGTACGCGTCTGGCCGACGAGGCCAAGCAGTTCGGCATCGAGGTCGTGGACGTGCGCATCAAGCGCGTGGACTTCGCCTCCAGCATCACCGAGTCGGTCTACCGCCGCATGGACTCCGAGCGCAAGCGCGTGGCCGCCGAGGCACGCTCCACCGGCGCCGCCGAGGGCGAGAAGATCAAGGCCGATGCCGATCGCCAGGCCGAAATCATCGTCGCCGAAGCCACCCGTGACGCGCAGAAGATCATGGGCGAGGGCGATGCCAAGGCCTCGGCGATCTACGCCGACGCCTTCGGCCGCGACCCGCAGTTCGCGCAGTTCTATCGTTCGCTGGAGGCCTACCGCGCCAGCTTCGCGAAGAAGAGCGACGTGATGGTCGTCGACCCCAGCAGCGACTTCTTCAAGGCCATGCGGGGCTCCGGTGCCACGCCTGCCGCACCTGGACACAAGTGAGCGATCTGTGGGCCGCGCTGGCGCTGGTGCTGGTCATCGAGGGGCTGATGCCCCTGATCAGCCCTGCGCGCTGGCGTGAGGTCTTCAGCCGCATCCTGGCCCTGAGCGACGGGCAGATCCGCTTCATGGGCCTGGCCAGCATCGTGCTGGGTCTGCTGGGATTGCTGTGGTTGCGCTGATCTGAAGGCTCGGTCGGAAAGGGCATAGGTACAATGCCGTTTTTAACCGCCTAGCCTGCGCCCATGTCCTCTGCTTGGCTGCTGCCCGAGCACATCGCCGATGTCCTGCCTTCCCAGGCGCGCCGCATCGAAGAGCTGCGTAGAGAGCTGCTCGACATGGCCCGCAGCTATGGCTGCGAGCTCGTCATCCCTCCGCTGCTGGAGCACCTCGACTCCCTGCTGTCCGGCACGGGCAGCGGCTCCGAGATCAAGCTCTTCAAGCTTGTCGACCAGCTCTCCGGCCGCTCTCTCGGTGTGCGCGCCGACACGACGCCGCAGGTCGCCCGCATCGACGCACACCTGCTGAACCGCCAGGGCGTGACGCGTCTGTGCTACTGCGGCCCCGTCGCGCACACGCGGCCCGACGGCCTCAACACCAGCCGCGAGCCGCTGCAGTTCGGCGTCGAGGTCTACGGCCATGCCGGCCTGGAGGCCGACCTCGAAGTGCAGGACCTCGCGCTGGACGCGCTGCGCCGCGCCGGCCTGACGGGCGTCATGATGGACCTGGGCGACGCGCGTCTGCTGCAGGGCGTGCTGGACGGCGTCAAGCTCACGCCTGAGGGGCTGGACGCGCTGACCGCGGCGCTGGCGGCCAAGGACGTGGCTGCGCTGACCGCGTTGACCGCCGACATGCCCGTCACGGCGCGCGATGCGCTACTGGCGCTGCCGAGCCTGTTCGGCGGCCGCGAGGTGCTGGCCGAGGCGGCCCGCCGCCTGCCCGCTCATCCGCTGGTCCAAGCGGCACTGGCTGACCTGGGCTGGCTGGCGGGTCATCTGTCGGCCGTCCACCCCGAGGTCAGCCTGGGCTTCGACCTGGCCGACCTGCAGGGCTACGCCTACTACACCGGCATCCGCTTCGCGGCCTACGCGTCGGGCTGCTCCGACGCCGTGCTGCGCGGTGGCCGATACGACGAGGTAGGGGCGGTCTTCGGCCGTCGCCGCCCGGCCGTCGGCTTCAGCCTGGACCTGAAGACGCTGGTGACGCTGGTGCCCGCCACGCCGTTGCGCGCTGCCGTGCGTGCGCCCTGGGGCGAGGATGCCTCGCTGCGCCAGGCCGTGCGCGCGCTGCGCGAGCAGGGCGAGACGGTGGTCTGTGTGCTGCCCGGCCATGAGCACGAGGCCGATGAATTCGACTGTGACCGCGAACTGGTTCGCGAGCACACTGAGTGGGTTGTCCGGGCGCTCTGAGGCGCGACGACCCCTTTCCAATCCCAAGCAAAGCAGGCAAATCAAATGCAGAGCCAAACCGCGCGCGGACGCAATGTGGTCGTCGTCGGCACCCAGTGGGGTGACGAGGGCAAGGGCAAGGTCGTCGACTGGATGACCGATCACGCCGAAGGCGTCGTGCGTTTCCAGGGTGGCCACAACGCCGGCCATACGCTGGTCATCAAGGGCGTGAAGACGGCGCTCCAGCTCATCCCCAGCGGCATCATGCGCGACGGCGTGGCCTGCTACATCGGCAACGGTGTCGTGCTGGACCCGACGCACCTGCTGAGCGAGATCGAGCGCCTGGAGAAGGCCGGTGTCGAGGTGCGTTCGCGCCTGTTCATCAGCGAGTCCTGCCCGCTGATCCTGCCGTTCCACGTCGCCGTGGACAAAGCCCGCGAGGCGTTGCGCGAGACCAGCGGCAGCGGCAAGATCGGCACGACCGGCAAGGGCATCGGCCCTGCCTACGAGGACAAGGTCGCGCGCCGCGCGCTGCGCGCCCAGGACCTGAAGCACCCCGAGCGCTTCGCCAAGAAGCTGCGCGAGCTGCTGGAACTGCACAACTTCGCACTGCGTGGCTACCTGAAGGGCGAAGAGCTGACCTTCGAGCCCATCTTCGAGCAGGCGATGAAGATGGCCGAGGCCATCAAGCCCATGCTGGCCGACGTCGGCTACATGATCCACAAAGCCCACCAGGCTGGCCAGAACATCCTGTTTGAAGGCGCGCAGGGCACGCTGCTGGACATCGACCACGGCACCTACCCCTACGTGACGTCCAGCAACTGCGTGGCCGGCAACGCCGCCGCGGGTGCCGGCGTGGGCCCGCAGATGCTGCACTACATGCTGGGCATCACCAAGGCCTACACCACGCGTGTCGGCTCCGGTCCGTTCCCGACCGAGCTGGACTGGGAGGTGCCCGACACGGTCGGCTACCACCTGTCCACCGTCGGCCAGGAGCGTGGCACCGTCACCGGCCGCGCGCGCCGCTGTGGCTGGCTGGATGCGGCAGCGCTGAAGCGCTCCATCATCATCAACGGCATCACCGGCCTGTGCCTGACCAAGCTGGACGTGCTGGACGGCCTGCCCGAGATCAAGGTCTGCGTGGGCTATCAGCTCAACGGGCAGCTGCTGGACATCCTGCCGCTGGACGCCGATGAGATCGAAGACTGCACGCCGGTCTACGAGACCTTCCCGGGCTGGACCGAGACCACCTTCGGCACGACGTCCTGGGACAAGCTGCCGGCCAACGCACGCGCCTACCTGAAGCGCGTGGAAGAGGTCATCGGTGCGCCCATCGACATGGTTTCCACCGGCCCCGACCGCGAGCACACCATCGTGCTGCGCCATCCGTATTCCGCCTGATCACCATCACACACCGGAGACAACGCCACCATGTTGACCGACGACGGCAAACACCTCTACGTATCCTGGGACGAGTACCACCTGCTGACCGAGCGCCTGGCGCTCAAGGTGCACGCCTCGGGCTGGCAGTTCGACCAGATCCTCTGCCTGGCCCGCGGCGGCATGCGCCCGGGCGACGTGCTGTCGCGCGTGTTCGACAAGCCGCTGGGCATCATGTCCACCAGCTCCTACCGTGCCGAGGCCGGCACCATCCAGGGCCGCCTGGACATGGCCAAGTACATCACGATGCCCAAGGGTGAGCTGGCTGGCCGCGTGCTGCTGGTGGACGACCTGGCCGATTCGGGCGTCACGCTGAAGGCGGTGGTCGAGCGCCTGCGCGGCACGCCGGCCATCACCGACCTGCGCTCCGCCGTCATCTGGACGAAGAAGGTCTCGGCCTACACGCCGGACTACTACGTCGAGATGCTGGAAACCTCGCCGTGGATTCACCAGCCGTTCGAGGAGTACGACGGCATGGGGCCGGAGGCGCTGGCGAAGAAGTTCGTCGTTTAAAGACGTGGTGTGAGTGGCACGATGCGCAGAAGCTCGGTTTGTGCCACCACTCGCCGAAGGCTCCATCGAGGGGCCATCGGCGGGGACTCGGTCACCTCCGGCGACCCCGGCAGCCGGATTCGCGCCTGCATGCGCGAATCCTTCGTCGAGGCGTCGGACAAGCCGCAGGGCTTGTCCTCGGTCCTTGCCGACGTGCCCTTCGAGTCCTCTCCTGGGCGCCAAAGCAAAAAAGGCGAGCACTTGCGTGCTGGCCTTTTTCTTTTGTTTGGTGCCCAGGAGAGGACTCGAACCTCCACGGAGTTACCCGCTAGTACCTGAAACTAGTGCGTCTACCAATTCCGCCACCTGGGCAAGGTGCTCAAAACTTCTGAAGAAGTCCTGGGCCGTTTCAGGAAAACAGAGACTATATCATCAAAAACTTGAAGAACACAAATGTTTCGCCTACGGGCGATGGAGCCGGCCTGCTCGGCGAGGTTGAGGGCACGCTGCAGGGCCACCGGGACGGGCATGGTTTCCTGATCCCCGACGACGGCTCGGCCGACGTTTACCTGTCCTCGCAGGAGACGCACACCGTCATGCACGGCGACCGCCTGCGTGTGCGCGTGACGCGCTTCGACAAGCGTGGCCGCCCCGAGGGCAAGGTGCTGGAGATCCTTGAGCGCAAGAAGCGGCCCATCATCGGACGGTTGCTGCTGGAGTCCGGCGTCTGGCTCGTCGCGCCGGAAGACCGGCGCATGGGGCAGGACATCCTGATCCCCAAGAACGGCATCGCCAACGCGACGGCTGGCCAGGTCGTCGCCGTCGAGCTGACCGAGCCGCCGTCGCTGTACTCGCAGCCGGTGGGCCGCGTCGTCGAGGTGCTGGGCGAGATCGACGACCCCGGCATGGAGATCGAGATCGCCGTGCGCAAGTACGACGTGCCGCACCGCTTCAGCCCCGACACGCTGGCGCAGTCCGCCAAGCTGCCCGAGAAGCTGCGTGCTGTCGACCTGAAGAACCGCATCGACCTGCGCGACGTGCCGCTCGTCACCATCGACGGCGAGGACGCTCGCGACTTCGACGACGCGGTCTACTGCGAGCCCTTCAAGCAGGGGCGCGGCAAGAAGGCCTTTGACGGCTGGCGGCTGCTGGTCGCCATCGCCGACGTGTCGCACTACGTGAAGCCCGGCGAGCCGCTGGATGCCGATGCCTACGAGCGCGCCACGTCGGTCTACTTCCCGCGCCGCGTCATCCCGATGCTGCCGGAGAAGCTGTCCAACGGCCTGTGCTCGCTGAATCCGTACGAAGACCGGCTCAGCATGGTCTGTGACATGCTCGTGTCCACCGACGGCACGGTCACGGCCTACCAGTTCTACCCGGCCGTCATCAGCTCGCACGCGCGCTTCACGTACACCGAGGTTGCCGCCATCCTCGGCAACACGCACGGCCCCGAGGCTGCCAAGCGCCGCGAGCTCGTGCCGCATCTGCTGCATCTGCACGAGGTCTACCGCGCGCTGCTGTCCGAGCGCGGCCGGCGCGGCGCGGTGGACTTCGAGACCACCGAGACGCAGATCGTCTGCGACGACAACGGCCGCATCGAGAAGATCATCCCGCGCACGCGCAACGATGCGCACCGGTTGATCGAGGAGGCCATGCTGGCCGCCAACACCTGCTCGGCGGACTTCATCCAGTCCAACAAGCACCATGCGCTGTTCCGTGTGCACGAAGGCCCCACGCCCGAGAAGCGCCAGACGCTGCAGAACTATCTGCGCTCGCTGGGCATCGGTATGAGCATCTCGGACGATCCGTCGCCGCGCGAGTTCCAGCAGCTTGCCGAGGCAACCAAGGATCGCGTCGACGCCGCGCAGATCCACCAGATGCTGCTGCGCTCGATGCAGCAGGCCATCTACACCGGCACCAACTCCGGCCACTTCGGCCTGGCCTACCCGGCCTACACGCACTTCACGAGCCCGATCCGGCGCTATCCGGACCTGTTGGTCCATCGTGTCATCAAGGCGTTGCTGGCCGGCAAGAAGTACACGCTGGATGCGAGCAAGATGAATGTGCCGCAGGCACCCAAGCGCCCCGGCCGTGCGGCGCCGCCGAACCCGGCGGAAGCCCGCAACGAGGCCGAGCGCTGGGAGGTCGTCGGCGCGCACTGCAGCGCCAACGAACGCCGTGCCGACGAGGCGAGCCGCGATGTCGAGGCCTGGCTGAAGTGCCGCTACATGCGCGACCGCCTCGGCGAGGAGTTCGCCGGCACTGTCAGCGCGGTCACGTCGTTCGGCCTGTTCGTGCAGCTGGATGCGCTCTACGTCGAAGGCCTGGTGCACATCACCGAGCTGGGTGGCGAGTACTACCGCTTCGACGAGGTGCGCCAGGAACTGCGCGGCGAGCGCACCGGCATCCGCTACGCGACCGGCGCGCGCGTGCAGGTGCAGGTCAGCCGCGTCGACCTGGACGGCCGTCGCATCGACTTCCGCCTCGTGCGTGAGTCCGACGAGGTGCGCCCGCCGAGCCGCGGTGCTGCAGGCAAGCCGGCGGGCAAGACGCCTGCCAAGAAGCGTGCGCCGAAGACGGCTGTCGAGGCGCTTGAGGAAGTGCGCCAGACCGACCGCGACGTGAAGCAGAGCCGCAAAGCCGTCGTCGCCTCGCTGCACCCGGTCAAGGCCGCGCAGCAGGCTGCCAAGCGTGCGTCGGCCAAGGCCGCCAAGAAGACTGCCGCCAAGCCCGCGACACGCAAGCGTCGTTGAGGCTCAGCGCTGCGTTGCCAGGCGGTCGATGAGATCGCCGGCGCGCAGCGCACCGTCCACCTCGCCGGCGCGCCCGTGGGCATCCACGCCGGCGCAGGCGATGGCGTGGGCACTTGCTCCGGGCTGTTGTGCCCACAGGCCGCCCAGCCAGCCGGCCAGCACGTCACCACTGCCTGCCGTGGCCAGTGCAGGTCCGCCGCTGGCGCAGACGGCGGGGCGTTCCCCGGGCGACGCGATGATGCTGCCGGAGCCTTTGAGCACGACGGTGCAGCCGAGGTGCCCGGCCAGTTCTCGCGCCGCGGCGAGGCGGTCGGCCTGCAGGCCGGCCGTGTCGCGGCCCAGCAGGCGGGCGGCTTCGAGCGGGTGCGGCGTCAGCGCGGTGCTCCCGGCGGGGCGTGCGCGGAGCAGATCCTGGAGATCGGCGTCGGCCGCGATGGCATTCAGTGCGTCGGCATCGATGACCAGCCGTGGCAATCCACGCAGCAGCTCAGGCAGCGCCGCCGCGATGGTGGCGCCAGCCCCGCAGCCGATAACGCCGACGGCCTGTGGCAGCTCGGCGAGATGGCCGCGCATCAGCTCAGGCTGCCCGGGATCGGCGACGTCCTCGGCGGCTGCGCCCAGCAAGTCCATGTAGACCCGGCCTGCGCCACAGGCCAGTGCCGCCCGCGCGGCCAGTCGCGCTGCACCTTGCATGCCCGGCGCGCCGCCGACGACCAGCACCTGGCCATGGCTGCCCTTGTGGGCGGTCGGGCTGCGGTGTGGCGGCGGCGTGCGGCCCAGCAGGTCGGCCGTCGGCGCTTCGTCGGGCGTGATGCCCAGATCGTCGAACCACAGGCGCCCGCAGTGCGCGCGGCCCTCGCCGGTGAACAGGCCGGGCTTGAGTGTCAGCAGCGCGAGCGTGTGGTCCGCGCGCACGGCGAGTTCGCCGGCGGGCTGGCCGGTGTCGGCGAGCAGTCCGCTGGGCAGGTCGACGGCGAGGATGGGGGCGCCGCAGGCCTGCATCGCGGCGATGGTGGCGAGCAGCTCGGTCGACGGCGCGCGGTTCAGGCCCAGGCCCAGCAAGGCGTCGATGACGAGGGCGGGGCGTTGCGGCGCGTCGTGGCCCACATGGACCGGCAGGCCAAGGGCCGCGAGGTGCCGTGCGGCGACGTGGCCATCGCCGCCGTTGTTGCCGGGGCCGCAAGCGACCCACACCGGCCCGCCGCCACGCCGGATCGCCAGCGCCAGCTTCGCGACGGCCAGGCCGGCGCGCTCCATCAGGTCGGGCGAATGGACCAGCGCGTGGGTCTCGATGCGCCGGCTCGCGGCGACGTCGAACAGCGGCAGGGCGGCGGTGGTGGGCAGCAGCGCGTGCATGCCCGCGAGCTTAGGCCAGCCGCTGCGGTCCCAGCGCGGTGATGTCGAGGGTCTGCGCTTCCCCCGCGATCTGCTGTGCCAGCACCTGGGCGGCACCGCAGGCCAGTCCCCAGCCCTGGCCGCCGGGCGACAGGTTCAGCCACAACCCCGCCCGCCCGCTGGCACCCAGCAGCGGCAGGCCGTCGGCGGACACGGCGCGTCGGCTCTGGCCTTGCTGTACCTGCTGGTGCAGCACCGAGCCCGGGAACCAGTGCTGCAGGCCGCGGTGCAGGGCCTCGAAATCGGGTGCGCTCTTGCCGTTGGCGCCGGTGATCGTGGTGCCTCCGGTCATGCGCACGCGCTGGCCGATGCGTGCGACGGCGAGGCCGCGGGACGGATCGATCCAGCCAGCCTTGGGCCCGAGGTCCGGGTGGGCTTCGAGCAGGCGCAGCGGTGCGGTGACGGAGGCCTCATGCTGGGCCGCCAGCTTTAGGCCCGGCAGGCGCTGGCCCAGCAGGCCGGGGGCTTCCAGGCCGTTGCACAGCACGACGGCGTCGAAGCGTTCGTCCTGCGGCCCGGTGGCCTGGGGCTGCGTATCGCCGGCATCCTGTTCGGCGAAGCGTGTCGGCACCTCCGGCGGCGGCGTGTACTCGTGGCGGATGGTCAGGCCAGCACCGTCCGCGGTGATGGCGCGTACCGTCGTGTGGAAGCGGAAGTCCACGCCCAGGCGCTGCGACTGGTGGCGCAACTGCTGTGCGAAGCGGCGCGCGTTGCCGGCGCCACCGCCCGCCAGTGCCAGTGCACCGGCCAGCGGCGCGTCGGTGCTCAGCCCCGGCTCGCGCTGGCGGGCCTGTTTGGCGTCCAGCAGCTCGATCTGCAGGCCCAGGGCCTTCCAACCGTCCAGTCGGGCTTCGGCGGCGATTCGCTTGGTATCGGTGAGGGCGACGAGCAGGCCGGTGGTCGATTCGTCATCGAGGCCCAGCTCCTGGCGTAACGCCGCCGTGCGCACGAGTCCCAGCTGGCTCAGTGCTGCCAGTGCTGCGGGCGCATCACCCGGGCGCCGGCTGAGGCGCCAGTGGCGCCAGCGCCAGGCCAGCGGTGCCGGCGTCTTCGCGTCGGCGAGCTGAGGCACGAAGGGAGACAACAGAGCGCTGCTCGCGAAGCTGGCCTGCCCGGCGATGCTGCCGCCGCGCTCGAAGACCTGCACCTGGCAGCCTCGTCTGGCGAGTTCGTAGGCCGTCGTCACGCCGGCCAGGCCGGCGCCCACCACCGCGACGCGGCGGCTCAAGCGGGCACCCGGAATGAGGACGCAGCGGGCGCGCTGGCGGCCGCTGCGCGGCGGCGTCGGCTGAGAAGGGCCATGGATTGTGTATACTCTGCGGGTTTTGCCGGGGGTGGTGGCGCTTTTCTGCGCCTCAAGGCCCAGGCAGAACGGTTGTGAGGGGTGTGTGACTGAGGAATTCAGCGCCCACTCGTTGCAACGAATCGCAAACCGGCCACGCAAAGGTGTTGCGGTCTGCGGCGGTTCTCGAAACAGACGTTTCAAGCCGCTGCAACGCAATTCGGGCCGGATTTTAGACACAACCTTCGGAGTAAGACCCATGTCTGTCACGATGCGCGAGATGCTGGAAGCCGGCGTCCATTTCGGTCACCAAACCCGCTTCTGGAACCCCAAGATGGCCCCGTATATCTACGGCCATCGCAACAAGATCCACATCATCAACCTCGAGAAGACGCTGCCCGCGTTCAACGATGCGATGAAGTTCGTGCGCTCGCTGGCTGCCAAGCGCGGCACGATCCTGATGATCGGTACGAAGCGCCAGGCTCGTGAGTTCATCGCCGCCGAAGCGCAACGCGCCGGCATGCCCTACGTCGACTCGCGTTGGCTGGGCGGCATGATGACCAACTTCAAGACGGTCAAGACCTCCCTGAAGAACCTGAAGGACATGCAGGCCCAGGTCGAGGCTGGCACCCAGCCCGCGATCAAGAAGGAAGCCCTGCTGTTCCAGCGCGACATCGCCAAGCTGGAAAAGAACATCGGCGGCATCCAGGACATGACTGCGCTGCCCGATGCCATCTTCGTCATCGACGTCGGCTATCACAAGATTGCCGTTGCCGAAGCCAAGAAGCTGGGCATTCCCGTCATCGGCGTGGTTGACACCAACCACTCGCCCGAAGGCATCGACTACGTCATCCCTGGCAACGACGACTCCGCCAAGGCCGTGGCCCTGTACGCCCGCGCCGTCGCTGACGCCGTGCTGGAAGGCAAGGCCAACGCCACCGCCGACGTGCTGGCTGCTGTCGCCCCCGCCGGCGACGAGTTCGTCGAGGTCTCCGAAGAGGCGTAAGCCCTTTCGACCCTGCATCTGAAAGGGGCCGCGAGGCCCCTTTTGCCAACCGAAATCTGGAGAAACGAAATGGCTGCAATCACTGCAAGCATGGTGGGCGAACTGCGTGCCCGCACCGACGCCCCGATGATGGAGTGCAAGAAGGCGCTGACCGAGGCCGACGGCGACCTGGGCCGCGCCGAGGAAATCCTGCGCGTCAAGCTGGGCAACAAGGCCGGCAAGGCCGCCTCGCGCATCACCGCCGAAGGCGTGGTGTCGTCGGCCGTCGTGAACGGCAACGGCGCGCTGATCGAAGTGAACTGCGAGACCGATTTCGTCTCGAAGAACGACGCGTTCCTGGCCTTCGTCGGCGCACTGGCCGGCCTGGTGGCCGAGCACAACCCGGCTGACGTGGCTGCCCTGTCCGCCCTGCCGCTGTCCCAGGAAGGCTTCGGCCCGACGGTGGAAGACGTGCGCAAGGGTCTGATCGGCAAGATCGGCGAGAACATGACGATCCGCCGCTTCCAGCGCTACACCGGCTCCAAGCTGGCCTCCTACCTGCACGGCACCCGCATCGGCGTGGTCGTCGAGTTCGAAGGTGACGACACGGCCGCCAAGGATGTCGCCATGCACATCGCCGCCATGAAGCCCGCCGCGCTCTCCAGCGCCGACGTGCCGGCCGAACTGGTCGAGAAGGAGCGCAAGATCGCCACCGAGAAGGCTGCCGAATCCGGCAAGCCGGCCGACATCGTCGCCAAGATGGTCGAAGGCTCGGTGCAGAAGTTCCTGAAGGAAGTCTCGCTGCTGGACCAGGTCTTCGTGAAGGCCGCCGACGGCAAGCAGACCGTGGGCGCGCACCTGAAGGCCGCCAACACGACGGTCAAGGGCTTCACGCTCTACGTCGTCGGTGAAGGCATCGAGAAGAAGGTCGACGACTTCGCGGCCGAAGTGGCCGCCCAGGTGGCGGCTGCCAAGGGTCAGTAAAAGACTCTTGCGATAGATAAGGGCGCCAAGTTGGCGCCCTTTAAACTTCCGGGCCACCACAGGCCCCCGAATTCTGAGGACACCATGCCCGCGTACAAGCGCATCCTGCTCAAACTCTCCGGCGAAGCCCTGATGGGCGACGACGCCTACGGCATCAACCGCGCGACCATCGTCCGCATGGTGCAGGAGGTCCGTGAAGTGACGCAGATGGGCGTGGAAGTCGCCGTCGTCATCGGCGGCGGCAACATCTTCCGCGGCGTGGCGGGCGGCTCGGTCGGCATGGACCGTGCGACGGCCGACTACATGGGCATGCTGGCCACGGTGATGAACTCGCTGGCGCTGGCCGACACGATGCGCCAGGAAGGCATGACGGCCCGCGTGATGTCGGCCATCGCCATCGACCAGGTCGTCGAGCCGTATGTGCGCCCGAAGGCGCTGCAATACCTCGAAGAAGGCAAGGTTGTCGTCTTCGCCGCCGGCACCGGCAACCCCTTCTTCACGACCGACACCGCCGCCGCTCTGCGTGGTGCCGAGGTCGGTGCCGAGATCGTGCTGAAGGCCACCAAGGTCGATGGCGTCTACACCGCCGACCCCAAGAAGAACCCCGAAGCGACGCGCTATTCCAGCATCACGTTCGACGAGGCCATCTCGCGCAACCTGCAGGTCATGGACGGCGCGGCGTTCGCGCTGTGCCGCGACCAGAAGCTGCCGATCAAGGTGTTCAGCATCTTCAAGGCGGGTGCGCTCAAGCGCGTCGTGCAGGGCGAGGACGAAGGCACGCTGGTCCACGTGTAAGTCAGTTTGGGGACAGAGCTACTCGCTTCGCTCGGGCGGCGAGTCCCGCAAGGTCAATAAGCTACGAGAGACGACAGATCATGAGCACCGCAGACATCAAGAAGAACGCCGAGGCCAAGATGGCCAAGTCCGTCGAGTCGCTGAAAGGCGAACTGCAGAAGATCCGCACGGGTCGTGCCCATCCCGGCATCCTGGACCAGGTGAGCGTCGACTACTACGGTTCCATGGTGCCGATCTCGCAGGTGGCCAACGTGACGTTGCTGGATGCCCGCACGATCTCCGTCCAACCCTGGGAAAAGGGCATGGGTGCCAAGATCGAGAAGGCCATCCGCGAGAGCGACCTGGGCCTGAACCCGGCAAGCCAGGGTGACCTGATCCGCGTGCCGATGCCGCCGCTGACCGAAGAGCGCCGCAAGGACCTGACCAAGGTGGTGCGCAACACCGGCGAAGACGCCAAGGTGGCCGTGCGCAACCTGCGCCGCGACGCCAACGAGCAGGCCAAGAAGCTGCTGAAGGACAAGGAGATCGGCGAGGACGACGAGCGTCGCAGCCTCGACGAAGTGCAGAAGCTCACCGACCGGGTGATCAACGAGATCGACAAGCTGATCTCGGCCAAGGAAGCCGAGATCCTCGCGGTTTGAACGCTTTCTCCACCGTGGCTCAAGACCGCCTGGCGCCGCCGCGCCATGTCGCCATCGTCATGGATGGCAATGGACGCTGGGCCAAGAAGCGCTTCCTGCCGCGTTTCTTCGGCCACAAGGCCGGCGTGGATGCCCTCGTCAAGATCGTCCAGGCCTGCATCGATCGCGACATCGAGCACCTGACGGTGTTTGCCTTCTCCAGCGAGAACTGGAAGCGGCCCAGCGACGAGGTCTCCGGCCTGATGGGCCTGGTGTTGGCGGCCGTGAGCCGCTACCTCGCCAAGATGGGTGCGATGGGGGTGCGCATCCGCATCGTCGGCGACCGCGACGCTGTCTCCGACAAGCTGCGCAACGCGTGGAACGAGGCCGAGTCCAGCACGCTGCACAACACCAAGCTGACGCTCAACGTCGCCTTCAACTACGGCGGCCGCTGGGACATCGTGCAGGCAACCCGCAAGGCCATCGCCGCCGGTGTGCCGGCCGACGAGCTGACCGAGGCCAAGCTGTCCGAGTTCATGGCCATGGCGCATGCGCCGGACCCCGACCTCTTCATCCGCACGGGCGGCGAGGTGCGCATCAGCAACTTCCTGCTCTGGCAGGTGGCTTACACCGAGTTCGTGTTCTCGGACTGCCTGTGGCCCGAGTTCGGCGAGCGTGAGCTGGATGCAGCCATTGCGGCTTTTCACGAACGCGACCGCCGCTTCGGCGGCGTCAAGGAAACCCCGGCCGAGGCCTGACGGGACCCCAGCATGCTCAAGACCCGCGTCATCACCGCCGTCGTGCTGCTGGCCGTCCTGCTGCCGGCGCTGTTTGCCGCCTCGCCGTGGTACTTCGCCGGGCTTACCGTGTTGATGATCGGCGCGGCCGGCTGGGAATGGGCGCGGCTCAATGGCCTGCCTGGAACCGGCGCCATCGCGGCCGGCGTGGCGCTGGCACTGGCGTGCGTCTGGACGCTGCTGATCGGCGGCCTGGAAGCGCCACCTTCGTGGGTCTGGTGGCTGGCCACCGGTGTCTGGGTACTGGGCGGCGCCTATGCGTTGCGCGCCGGTCCGGCCGGCTGGCCGCAGATCGCCCCCGTCGGCCGGCTGGCCCTCGGCGCGCTACTGTTGTGGGGAGCCTGGCTGGCCATCGTGCAGGCCAAGGTCCATGGCATCAATTTCATCCTGTCGGTGTTCTGCCTCGTCTGGATGGCCGACATTGCTGCCTACTTCGGCGGCCGCGCCTTCGGCAAGCGCAAGCTCGCGCCCAGCATCAGCCCCGGCAAGAGCTGGGAGGGCGTGTGGAGCGGTCAGATCGGCGTCATCCTGCTGGGCGTTGTCTGGGTCCACGTCATCGACATGAAGCTGGGCGTCGATTCGGCCAGCGTCTTCACGCTGCTGGTGCAGCGTCATGGCATCGTGTCGCTGCTGGCCGTGGTCTTCCTCGCCGCGATGAGTGTCGTCGGCGACCTCTTCGAATCCCTCGTCAAGCGCGCCGTCGGCGCCAAGGACAGCAGTGGCCTGCTGCCGGGCCACGGCGGCGTGCTGGACCGCATCGACGCGCTGCTGCCGGCGTTCCCGCTGGCCCTCGCGCTGATCAGCCTGTGATCCCCTCATGACCCGTCAACGCGTCTGCGTCCTTGGCTCGACCGGCTCCATCGGCGTCAACACGCTGGACGTGCTGGCCCGCCACCCCGAGCGCTACGAGGTCGTCGCGCTGAGCGCAATGAGCCGTGTCGACGAACTGCTGGCCCAGTGCCTGACGTGGCAGCCGCGCTTCGCCGTCATGCCGCAGCGCGAGGCCGCTTCGCAGTTGCGCGAACGGCTGCGTGAGGCCGGCAGCCGCACCGAGGTGCTGGACGGTGCCGCGGCACTGGCCGAGATTGCCGCGCATCCGGACGTCGACACCGTCATGGCCGCCATCGTCGGTGCCGCTGGCCTGGCGCCCGCCATCGCCGCGGCGCGCGCGGGCAAGCGCCTGCTGCTGGCCAACAAGGAGGCCATCGTTGTCGGCGGTGCCTTGTTCATGCACGCGGTGGAGGAGGGCGGCGCGACGCTGCTGCCCATCGACAGCGAGCACTCGGCCATCTTCCAGTGCCTGCCGGAAGACCGCACGACCTGGCGCGACCGCATCGACCATATCGTGCTGACCGCGTCCGGCGGCCCGTTCCGCAGCCGCGATCCGAAGACGCTGGCCGACGTGACGCCCGACCAGGCCTGCGCCCACCCGAACTGGGTCATGGGCCGCAAGATCTCGGTCGACTCGGCGACGATGATGAACAAGGCGCTGGAGGTCATCGAGGCGCGCTGGCTGTTTGACCTCGCGCCCGAGCAGATCCGCGTGCTGATCCACCCGCAGAGCATCATCCACTCGATGGTGGTCTGCCGCGACCAGTCGGTCCTCGCGCAGCTCGGCACGCCTGACATGCGCGTGCCCATCGCCTACGGCCTGTCCTTCCCCGAGCGCATCACGTCCGGCGCCAGCCGCCTGGACCTGCTGACGACGCCCAGCCTCACGTTCGAAGAGGCCGACGCCGTGCGCTTCCCCGGCCTGCACCTGTCCTGGCAGGCGCTGCGCGCCCCGGAGGGCAGCACGACGGTGCTGAACGCGGCCAACGAGGTTGCCGTCGATGCGTTCCTGAACGGCCGCCTGCGCTTCGACCGCATCCATGCCCTAAACGCGCACTGCCTTGGCGCCATTGCTCCGACTGCGGCCGACCGCGCCAGCATCGACGGTCTGCTCGCGCTGGATGCGCGAGTGCGCGAACTCGCACAGCGACAGGTAGCGGCATGGACCTGACGCAGAAGATCCAGAGCGCCTTCTGGTTCATCGTTGCGATCGGCATCCTGGTGCCCATCCACGAGTGGGGCCACTACCGCGTCGCGAGGGCCTGCGGCGTCAAGGTGCTGCGCTTCTCCGTCGGCTTCGGCCGCGTGCTGTGGAGTCGCGTCGGCCGCAACGGCACCGAGTTCGCGATCAGCTCCGTGCCGCTGGGTGGGTACGTGCGCATGCTGGGCATGGGCGACGAGCCCATCGCGCCGCACGAGCGCGAGCAGGCCTTCAAGAACAAGTCGGTCGGTCAGCGTGCCGCCGTCATCGTGGCCGGTCCGGCGGCCAACTGGGTGCTGGCCATCCTGCTGTTCGCCGCGGTGGCGTGGATGGGCAGCGAGCAGCCCAAGGCCGTGCTGGGCACGCCGCCCGCGGCGTCGCTGGCCGAGCGCGCGGGGCTGCATGCTGGCGACTGGGTTCGGGCGGTGTCCAGCGACGGCCAGCAGTGGGACGACGTCGCCTCGCTGGTCGACCTGCAAGCTGCCGTCGGGCGGGCGCAGGCGCTGGGCGAGGGCGTGCACCTTTCCGTCACCGATGCGCAGGGGCATGGCTCGCGCAGCGTGCGGCTGGACACCGAGCAACTGGCCGGCCACTCGCCTGATGCCAAGCTGTTCAACGATATCGGCCTGGCGCCGCTGTCCGAGCCCGTGATCGGGCAGGTCATCGCCGGTGGTGCGGGGGCTGCAGCGGGCCTGCTGACCGGCGACCGCGTGCTGAGCATCGACGGCCAGGAGGTGCCGGATGCCGGCTTCCTGCGTGACGCCATCCGGCGCGCCCATGACGGTGAACAGCCGCGCACGTTGGCCCTGCACGTCGAGCGGGCCGGGCAGGTGATGGAACTGAGCGCCACGCCGCGGCTGGTCGACGATGGCGGGCGCCGCATAGCGCGGCTGGAGATCGGCATCGGAACGCGGCCCGAGACCCTCACCGTCAGCTACGGCCTGCTCGACGGCCTGCTGCACGGCGCCCAGCAAAGCTGGGACATGGCAGTGACGACCGTGAAGCTGATCGGGCGCATTCTGATTGGTGAAGCATCGGTAAAGAATTTCAGCGGCCCGCTGACGATTGCAGACTACGCGGGCCAGTCGGCGCGAGCAGGGCTCTCTCCGTTCCTGGACTTCCTCGCCAAGATTTCGATGAGCCTGGCGGTCCTTAACCTGCTGCCGCTGCCGATGCTCGATGGCGGACACCTCATGTATTATCTTTTCGAGGGTCTGAGCGGCCGCCCCGTCTCCGACTGGTGGCAGCAGCAATTGCAGCGAGCTGGCTTGCTGATCCTGATGCTGATGATGGCCTTGGCCCTTTCCAACGACGTCGGCCGCTACGCGGGCTGGCACTGAAACTCCCGGTTCCCATGTCCTTTTCTTTCAGTTCGGGAGCGAAGCGTCGCCCCTTCCGCCTCGGCTTGCTGGCTCTGGCTGTCACGGGGTTGTTCCAGTCGGGACTGGCCTGGGCGGTCGACCCCTTCGTGCTGAAGGACATCCGCGTCGAAGGCCTGCAGCGCACCGACCCGGGCACCGTGTTCGCGTCGCTGCCGTTCCGCATCGGCGACACCTACAACGACGAGAAGGGCGCCGCGGCGCTGCGTGCGCTGTTCGCGACCGGCCTGTTCAAGGACGTGCGCATCAGCATCGAGGGTGACGCCGTCGTCGTCATCATCGACGAGCGCCCCATCATCGCCAACGTCAACTTCGTCGGCCTGAAGGAGTTCGACACTGAGGCGCTGTCCAAGTCGCTGAAGGACGTCGGCATCGGCGAAGGCAAGCCCTTCGACAAGGCGCTGGCCGACCGTGCCGAGCAGGAACTCAAGCGCCAGTACCTCACGCGCAGCCTGTACGGCGCCGAGGTCACGACGACGATCACGCCCATCGAGCGCAACCGCGTCAACGTCAGCTTCAACGTGACCGAAGGCGAGCCGGCCAAGATCGCCGAGATCCGCATTCTCGGCAGCAAGGTGTTCTCCGAGAGCACGCTGCTGGGCCTGCTGGAGCAGACGACATCCGGCTGGCTGACCTGGTACACCAAGACCGACCGCTACTCGCGCGCCAAGCTGAACGCGGACCTGGAAACCATCCGCAGCTACTACCTGAACCGGGGCTACCTCGAGTTCGCCGTCACCTCCACGCAGGTGACGATCTCGCCGGACAAGCAGAGCATCAGCATCGCCGTCACGGTCAGCGAGGGGCAGCCCTACACCGTCACCGGCGTCAAGCTCGAAGGCGACTTCCTTGGCCGTGAGGAAGACTTCAAGCACCTCGTCTTCACCAAGCCCGGCCAGGCCTACAACGGCGAGGCCGTCGCGCAGACGACGCGTGCGTTCAGCGATTTGTACGGCACCTATGGCTACGCCTTCGCCCGCGTCGACAGCAAGCCCGAGATCGATCGTGCCACCGGCCAGGTCGTCGTGACCTTCGTCGGCGAGCCGCAGCGTCGCGTCTACGTGCGCAAGGTCATCATCTCCGGCAACTCCCGCACCCGCGACGAAGTCATCCGCCGCGAGTTCCGCCAGTTCGAGGCCGCCTGGTACGACGGCCAGAAGATCAAGGCTTCGCGTGACCGCGTCGAACGTCTGGGCTACTTCAAGGACAAGGAAGTCTCGATCGACACCCAGGAGGTGCCGGGCGCGCAGGACCAGGTCGACGTCATCCTGACCGTCGTCGAGCGTCCCACCGGTGCCATCACGGTCGGCGCCGGCTACTCCAGCCAGCAGAAGCTGTCCTTCACCGGCTCCATCCGCCAGGACAACGTCTTTGGCTCGGGTAACTACCTCGGCATCGACATCGCGACGGCCCGCACCGGCCGCCAGCTGCAGGTCAGCACGGTGGACCCGTACTTCACCGTGGACGGCGTGTCCCGCGCCATCGACCTGTTCTACCGCACGACGCGCCCGATCAACACGCTGGGCGAGGAGTACCAGTACATCACCAAGGGCGGCGCGGTCCGCTTCGGCGTGCCGTTCTCTGAGCTGGATACCGTCTTCTTCGGTGTCGGCTACGAGCAGACCGACATCACGACGTCGCGCGGCCTGCCGCAGGCCTACTTCCTGTTCACGAACCAGTACGGCCAGCGCAGCAACTCCATTCCGCTGACCATCGGCTGGCAGCGCGACAGCCGCGACAGCGTCATCACGCCGATGAAGGGCCGCTACCAGCGGCTCAACCTGGAGGCCAGCGCCATCGGCGACGTCCAGTACGCGCGCCTGAACGCCCAGTACCAGGAATATTTCGAGATCACGAACAAGATCACTCTGGGCATCAACAGCGAACTGGGCTGGGGTGTCGGCCTGGGCGGCAAGCCCTATCCGATCTTCAAGAACTTCTACGCCGGCGGCCTGGGTTCGGTGCGTGTCTTCGAGGCTGGCTCCTTGGGCCCGGTGGACACCACCGGCTCCTACAGCGGCGGCAACCGCCGTTTCAACACCAATGCCGAGCTGTACCTGCCGGTGCCGGGCAGTGGCAACGACAAGAGCTTCCGCATCTTCCTGTTCGGCGACGCCGGCAACGTCTGGGGTTCGCAGGAAAAGCTCAAGCTCGACAGCATTCGCGCATCGGCCGGTATCGGTCTGTCGTGGATCTCGCCGATGGGGCCGCTGCGCCTCAGCTACGGCAAACCTATCCGCAAGGAACGCACGGATAGAATCGAGAAATTCCAATTCCAGATCGGGACTGCATTCTGATGATGAGCAAGCTCTTGCAATCGGTGGCTCTGGCCGCGTCGATGATGGTGGCCACTTCGGCCGTGCAAGCCCAGGAACTGAAGATCGGCTTCGTCAACAGCGAGCGCGTGCTGCGCGAGGCCAACCTGGCCAAGGCCGCCCAGATCAAGCTGGAGGCGGAGTTCGGCAAGCGCGAGAAGGACCTGCGCGATCTGGAAGCCAAGCTGCGTGGCGCTGCGGAAAAGCTCGAGAAGGACGCGCCCACGCTGTCCGAAGCCGAGCGCGGTCGCCGTCAGCGCGACCTCGTCGAACAGGACCGCGACCTGCAGCGCCGCAAGCGTGAGTGGCAGGAAGACCTGACCCAGCGCAAGAACGAGGAACTGTCGGCCGTGGTCGAGAAGGCCAACAAGGTCATCAAGCAGATCTTCGATAACGAGAAGTACGACCTGATCCTGCAGGACGCCATCCACTTCAGCCCGCGCGTGGACATCACCAAGAAGGTGATCGACACGCTGAACGCGCAGAAGTAAGACGGGCACGCCATGAGCTCGACGACCGTCGCGCTCTCCGACCTGATCGCCGCCTTGGGCGGCGATTTGCTTGGTGGGTCCGACATCCGCATCGCGGCCATCGCACCGCTGGACGAGGCTGACGAGCACAGCATCTGCTTCCTCGCCAACCCGCGCTACCAGGCCCAGCTGGCCACGACGCGCGCGGCCTGCGTCATCGTCGCGCCGACGCTGGCCGAGGCGGCGGCCAATCGCGGCAGTTCGGGCGGCGCGGCCATCGTCACGCCCGAGCCCTACCTCTACTTCGCGCGGCTCACGCAGTGGTGGGCGGCGCGCACGCGCCCGGCCGCCCAGGCCGGCGTGCATGCCAGCGCCGTCGTGTCGCCTGACGCCGAGCTGGGCGAGGGCGTCGAGATCGGCCCGCTGGCCGTCATCGAGGCTGGCGCCGTCATCGGCGACGGTGCCCGCATCGGCGCGCACTGCGTCATCGAGCGCGATGCGATCGTCGGCGAAGGCACGCGCCTCGCGCCGCGCGTCGTGCTCGGCTACGGATGCCGCATCGGTGCCCGCGGCATCGTGCACAGTGGCGTCGTCATCGGCGCGGACGGCTTTGGCTTCGCACCGAGCAAGCAGGGCTACGTGAAGATCGAGCAGCTCGGCAATGTGACCATCGGCGACGACGTCGAGATCGGCGCCAACACCTGCATCGACCGCGGCGCGCTGAGTGACACCGTCATCGAAGACGGCGTCAAGCTCGACAACCTGATCCAGATCGCCCACAACGTGCGCATCGGCCGCAACACGGCCATGGCCGGCTGCGGCGCCATCGCCGGCTCGACGACGGTCGGTGCCAACTGCACCATCGGCGGCGCGGCCAACATCATCGGCCACCTCAACATCGTGGATGGCGTGCACATCACCGCCTGCACGCTGGTGACCCGGGACATCACGCAGCCTGGCGCCTACAGCGGCGCCTATCCCTTCGAAGAGAATTCGAGCTGGCAGAAGAACGCGGCCACGCTGCGCCAGCTCCATAGCCTGAGAGAGCGTGTGCGCGCGCTGGAAAAGAAATGACTGAGACGACGACCCCGATCACGATGGACATCCACGAAATCCTGCGCCGCCTGCCGCACCGCTACCCCATCCTGCTGGTGGACCGCGTCGTCGAGCTGGTCAAGGGCGAGCGCATCCGCGCGATCAAGAACGTCTCCATCAACGAGCCCTTCTTCCTCGGCCACTTCCCGCACCGGCCCGTGATGCCGGGCGTACTCATCCTCGAAGCCATGGCCCAGGCCGCGACGCTGCTGGCGCTGCGCAGCATGGACATGGTGCTGGACGAGAGCTCGGTCGTGTACTTCGCCGGCATCGACGGTGCGCGCTTCAAGCGCCCGGTCGAGCCGGGCGACCAGCTCGTGCTGGAAGTGACGCTGGGCCGTGCCAAGGCCGGCATCTACAAGTTCAACGCGAAGGCGCTGGTGGGTGACCAGGTCGCGGCCGAGGCCGAGCTGATGTGCACGATGCGCCGCATCGAAGCCTGAGGTCGCGCGCGATGGCCATCCATCCCACCGCCATCGTCGACCCCGCCGCCGAGCTGGACTCGTCCGTCGAGGTCGGCGCCTACTCGCTGATCGGCCCGCACGTGAAGATCGGCGCCGGCACCAAGGTCGGCCCGCATGTCGTCATCGAAGGTCACACGACCATCGGCCGCGACAACACCTTCTTCCAGTTCAGCTCCATCGGCGCGGCCAACCAGGACAAGAAGTACGCCGGCGAGCCGACGACTCTGGTCATCGGCGACCGCAACACCGTCCGCGAGTTCTGCACGCTGAACATCGGCACGGTCCAGGACCGCGGTGAGACGACGGTGGGCAACGACAACTGGATCATGGCCTACTGCCATCTGGCGCATGACTGTGTCATTGGCAACCAGAACGTGCTGGCCAACGGCGTGACCTTCGCCGGCCACGTGCACGTGGGCGACTGGGTCACCATCGGCGGGCTGACCGGCATCCTGCAGCGCATGCGCATCGGCGACCACGCGATGATCGGCTTCCAGGCTCACGTCGCGCAGGACGTGCCGCCCTTCATGACCGTGGACGGCAACCCGCTGGCGGCGCGCGCCGTCAACCTCGTCGGCCTGAAACGCCGCGACTTCAGCGCCGAGCGCATCGGTGTCATCCGCCAGATCTACAAGCTGCTCTACCGCAGTGGCCACACGCTCGATGAAGCGAAGGCGGCCATCGCCGCGCTGCGTGGCAGCGAGGCCGGTGCGGCGGACGGCGATATCGACCTGATGCTGAACTTCCTCGCCGCGTCCACCCGCGGCATCGTCCGTTAACTGATGCAGACCGCGCCCCGCCTCGGCATGGTGGCCGGCGAGGCCAGCGGTGACCTGCTGGCCGGCCTGCTGCTGCAGGGCCTGCGTGCGCGCTGGCCCGCGCTGAAGTCCGAAGGCATCGGCGGCCCGAAGATGATGGCCCAGGGTTTCGAGACCTGGTGGCCGCACAGCAAGCTGTCCATCTTCGGCTACGTCGATGCGCTGCTGAACCTCCGCGAGCTGCTGTCCATCCGCAAGCAGCTCGGCACGCGCCTCATCCAGAACCGGCCTGACGTCTTCATCGGCGTGGACGCGCCCGATTTCAACTTCGGCCTGGAGACGCGGCTGCGCGAGGCGGGCATCAAGACGGTTCACTTCGTCTGCCCGTCGATCTGGGCCTGGCGGCCGGAGCGCGTCGTGAAGATCAAGGCCGCGGCCGACCACGTGCTGTGCCTGTTTCCGTTCGAGCCCGAGATTCTTCACAAGGCCGGCATTGGTGCCACCTACGTGGGTCACCCGCTGGCCGACGCGATTCCGATGGAGCCTCCGCGTGCGGCGTCGCGCGAGGCGCTGAACCTGCCGGAACAGGACACCGTCATCGCGCTCCTGCCCGGCAGCCGCAGGAGCGAGATCAAGTACATCGCACCGGCGCTGATCGGCGCGGCCAGGCTGCTGGCCCGGCCCGGCCGGCGCTTTGTCATGCCCGTGGTGCCTGGCCTGCGCGGCCTGATCGAACCGATGCTCGGCGGCGCCGACATCCAGCTCGTCGACGGCCAGTCTCACGCGGCGCTCGCAGCCTGCGACCTGACGCTGGTCGCCAGCGGCACGGCCACGCTGGAGGCGGCGCTGTTCAAGCGGCCCATGGTCATCGCCTACCGCATGAACTGGCTGAACTGGTGGCGCATGAAGGACAAGGGCCTGCTGCCCTGGGTGGGCCTGCCCAACATCCTGGCGCGCGAGTTCCTCGTGCCGGAGCTGATCCAGCACGCCTGCACGCCCGAGGCGCTGGCGCGCGAGGCCGAGGGCCTGCTGGCCGACGCGCCGCGCCGCGCCGCGCTGCGCCAGCGCTTTGTCCAACTCCACGAGCTGCTGCGGCAAGACACCGCGCAGCGCGCCAGCGATGCGATCGAGACGCTCATCAACGCCTGAGCAGGTGTCGCTCGACTGGACGCCCACCGTCGGCCTCATCGCCGGCGTGGACGAGGCCGGCCGCGGGCCACTGGCCGGCCCGGTGTTCGCCGCGGCCGTCATCCTCGACGACCTGCAGCCCATCAAGGGCCTGGCCGACTCCAAGGCGCTGACCGCGGCCAAGCGCGCCAGGCTCTACGACGAGATCCGCGCCAAGGCGCTGTGCTGCTGCATCGCACAGGCGTCGACCGAAGAGATCGACCGGATCAACATCCTGCAGGCCACGATGCTGGCCATGCAGCGCGCGGTGAACGGCCTGCGGCTGAAACCGGCGCTGGTGCAAGTGGACGGCAACCGCCTGCCGGTGCTGCCGATGGCGGCCGAGGCCATCGTGAAGGGCGACGCCAAGGTCCAGGCCATTTCGGCCGCCAGCATCCTGGCCAAGGTCGCCCGCGACCAGTTCTGCGAGCAGATGCACGAGAGTCATCCGCAGTACGGCTTCGCCACGCACAAGGGCTACGGTACGCCGGAGCATCTGGCGGCGCTGAAGGAACATGGCGCCAGCCCCTGGCACCGCCGCAGCTTTGCGCCGGTGCGTGAATGCCTGCGATGAGTACACAGATTCTTCACGTCACGTCCCGCGACAACCCGGCGCTCGTGCGGCTGCGCAAGCTGACTGCGGACGCCGGCGGCTACCGCAAGACCGGCAGCGTCTGGATCGAGGGCGACCATCTGCTGCGTGCAGCGCTGCAGCGGGGCTGGCAGCCAGCGCTTGTCGTGCTGACCGAAGCCGCGATGCAGGACACGACGCTGGCGGCGCTGGTCGAGTCCGCACCGCGCGCGCTGGTCGTGCCAACCGCGCTGTTCAAGGGACTGAGCGGCCTGGAGTCGCCCGCGCAGATCGGTGCCGAGCTGACGTTGCCTGCGGCGCCCGCCATCGATGCCCACGCCGCCAGCGTCGTGCTGGACCGGCTGCAGGATGCCGGCAACGTTGGTGCCATCCTGCGCAGTGCGGCGGCCTTCGGCGTGCGCCAGGTGCTGGCGCTGAAGGGCACGGCCGCGCTGTGGTCGCCCAAGGTGCTGCGGGCGGGGCAGGGTGCGCACTTCGGCCTGCGCCTCGTCGAAGGCTTGGCGGCCGATGATCTCGCGGCGCTCGCCGTGCCGATGGTCGCGACGAGTTCGCACACGGAACACGTGCTGCATCGCGTCGCGCTACCGAAGCCGTGCGCCTGGGTCATGGGCCATGAAGGGCAGGGCGTGTCGCCCGTGCTGATGGCGCGCTGCGCGCTGACCGTGGGCATCCCGCAGCCGGGCGGCGAGGAGTCGCTGAACGTCGCGGCCGCCGCCGCGATCTGCCTGTACGAGAGCGCACGACAGCAGGGCTGACCCACCCGAGAATCGGCGCACGACTCCGCGCCTCGCCTCCTGCACCTGTGGCCAGCTGATGGCGAATGTCGTCGGCGAGCCGGTCCGCATTTCCATCTGCCACTGCCTCGCTTGCCAGCGCCGCTCGGGCAGCGTGTTCGCGACGCAGGCGAGGTTCCTGCGCGAGGCGGTGTCCATCACGGGCATGTCGACCGTCTACGTGCGCGTCGGCGACGAAGGCGGGCGAGCCCACTTCCACTTCTGCCCGCACTGCGGCGACACCGTCTACTACGAGCCGCAGGCGCTGCCGGACTTCGTGGCCATCCCCGTCGGCGCCTTCGCCGACCCGGGCTTCCCGACGCCCACCGTCTCGGTCTACGAGGCGCGCATGCACCGCTGGGTGGTGCCGCCACCCGAGGCCGAGCACTACCCCTGAAGCGCGGCGCTCAGGAATCCAGCGCTCGCAGGTGGGCGCGGAACCTGGGCAGCAGCATGCCCACCTGCTGGCGATAGGCCAGGTAGCGCGGGCCGAACTGCGCGATGAGGTCGCGCTCCTCGAACGCGATGCCGATGAGGATGTAGGCCGTGTTGACGGCCGCGAACAGCGCGTGGCCGGCCGTCATCTGCGGTGTGGCCCAGAACGCGAGCAGGAAGCCGAGGTAGAGCGGATGGCGCACATGCCGGTAGAGCAGCGGTGTGCGGAACGCCGGCGCCTGCTCCGCCTGCCGGCGTAGCGCGGCCCACGGCTGGCGCAGCCCGAACAGCGCGAAGTGGTCGATCAGGTAGGTGCTGACCAGGGCGATGAGCCAGCCTGCCGCGGCCAGCCCCTGCAGCGCGACCCGGCCGGCCGGGTCCTGCACCGACCACAGCAGCGGCTGCGCGATGGGCCGCCATTGCCACAGCAGCAGCGCGAGCGCGGCGCTGGCCGCCAGCACGTAGGTGGCGCGCTCCACCGACGGCGGCACGAAGCGTGTCCACCATTGCTTGAAGCCGCGTCGGGCCATCACGCTGTGCTGCACGGCGAACAGGGCCATCAGCGCGAGGTTGACGGCGATGGCTTCGGCCATCGACACGGCGGCACCGCTGTCTATGGTCTTGGGCAATCCCGGCAGGTTGAAGACGAAGCCGACCGTCCAGGCGAACGTGGCGAGGAAGACCAGGTAGGCCGCGGCGGCGTACAGCAAGGCAAGCAAAGGCATGTCGAAAACCTCCTGCCACGACTCTCGTTTTGGGCAGCAGGGGTGACAAGTCGGCGCACCACGGTAGCGCGAGCGGGGCTACCGGGTGGTCACGGTAGTCAGCCTTCCAGCAGCTGCAGCCGCGTGGCGCGGTGCACGGCCTCGGCGCGCGTGCGGCAGTCCAGCACCCGCAGCGCGCCGGCCACGTGCATCTCCACCGTACGCGGACTGAGCCGCAGTGCGGCAGCGACCTGCTTGTCGGTCGCGCCGCCGGCGATGCGCCGCAGCACTTCGGCCTGGCGCGGTGTGAGCCGTGGTGTGGGTGCATCCGGAGCGGCCGTTGCGCCCAGGAAGGCTCGCACCTCGCGCAGGAAGCCGGCGAACGCGGCCTCCGTCGGCAGCGGGATGTGGTTGCGGCCCTCCAGCGGCACGAAGCGCGCGCCAGGGATCAGGGACGCCAGCCGGCGTCCCTGCTCGAACGGCACCATCTGGTCGCCTTTGGGATGCAGCAGCAGCGCCGGGCAGCGCACGTGCCGCGCGGCGTCCTTCACGTTGATGCCGTACAGCGAGTGCAGATAGCGCGCCGCCACGTCGGGTGTGCAGGTCTCGCGCTGCAGCTGGTCGAAGGCGCTCCACTGGGCCGGCGTGGCATCGGGCAGGAAGCGCGAGACGAACACCTGCCGGAAGGCAGGCGAGCTGCTGCCCCAGCCCACGGCGGCCAGCTCCATCATCAGTTCGCCTTCGCGGCGCACGGCCGGGTCCGGGTGGCTGGTGCTGAAGTAGGAGGTCGCGAAGCCGCCGAAAAGAATCAGTTGCCGCACGCGCTCGGGATGGCGCGCCGCGTACTCCACCGCCACGCCGGCGCCGCAGGTGAAGCCCAGCAGCGTGAAGGGCTCGTCGGCGCCGTAGGCATCCGCCACGGCTTCGAGGTCGCGCACCCAGGCCTCGAACGACATCTCATCGACGCGCCGCTGCGAGAGGCCGCAGCCGCGCGTGTCGTACTCCACGTAGGTGTGCGCGGCGGAGAACTCGTCGATCAGCGCCTGCTGGATGGAGCCCGGCTGGACCGGATCGATGTGCGTGAGCCAAGTGGCCGCCTTCAGCACCAGCGGCCCATGCCCGTAGCGCGCGGCGGCGATCTGTACGCCGTCGGCCGATGTCACGAACCGGATGTCACTGCGCTGGGCCATGGCTTGCCTTTCGCGGGCAGTCTATCGGCATCGCCTGGCGCCGCATGCTTGCAATCAAGAATGATTCTCATTACAGTGATGCCATGCCTCTTGAATCACAACCGCCCAAACCCACGGCTCCGCCTTCGGCGCCGGGTGCGGTCCGCCGCATCGACAGCGCCTCGCTGCTCGGTCAGCGGGGTGAGGTCCTCATCGTCCATCAGCAGCAGGTCTACCGCCTGCGCGTCACGTCACTGGGCAAACTGATCCTGACCAAGTAAGCCCCGTCCGCACGTCGATCGATACCCGCGCCAGCCAGCCGCAGCCAGCCCGCGCTCTTTTCCTGAGCCCCGTGCTGAGGACTGTCCGCCCAGCCCTTCGGTTGCCGGGTGGAAGCCCCGTCCCCTTGCCCTGGAGACTTCCAATGGCTGAAGCTTGTTGCGCCGCGTACGCGGCCCCGTCGCCCTCTACCGGCTCGCGCCGCCGCCGGCTCTGGGAGCTTGGCAGTCATGCGCATTGCCCCGTCATCGGCGTCTGTGTGCCGCTGGAGCGAGTGCGCGTGCTCGCGAAGAAGCTGCTCGTGCTGCAGGGCGACGAGGATGACTACACGCTGCACTGCAGCCTCGTCACCGCCGCCGCGCGCCGCAACGCAGTGGCGGAGGCGCTGCAGAAGGACCTGGAGCAGCGCTTCGCACTGGACTTGCGCTCGGCGGCCCAGGCCAAGTGCCGCGACAGCCTGATGACGTGGTGGCGCGGTCGTGCGGCGCAGGGCGAAGGCATCGCTGGCGCGCTGTGGGCGACGCTGACGCATGCGCGCTGCGACGAGTGGCTGGAGATGCGCGTGCTGGGCCAGATCCACATGCTGCAGCATCAGGTCGGCGCCGCGCAGCGGGTGGACATGGCCCGTCACCGCGAGCTGGCCGCCGAGCATCAGGCACTGCTGCGGGACTACGCCGACGTGCAGCAGCGCGTGACGGCCTGGAGCCAGGAGCGCGCCCGCGAGCAGCAGGCCTGGGAGCAGGAACGCATGCGCCAGCGGGCCGCGCTTATCGCGCTTCAGACCCAGCTCGCCCAGGCCCAGGAGCAACTGCAGCACTGGCAGGCCGCACGGCCGGATCTGCCCGAGCGCGAGCAGCTGCGCGAACGGCTGGCCGAACAGGTGGAGCGCAACCAGGCGCTGCAGCGCGAGGTGCTGCGCCTGTCGTCAGCGCGCCCGGCCGCCGTGGCGGAGACGGCACCCGCGGCGACCGAGCGCACGGCAGACTCACAGCCGTCACCCGTAGCGTTGGAGCACCGCGTCGTGCTGTGCGTGGGTGGTCGTGGCGGCAGCGTGCCGCAGTACCGTCAGGCCGTGGAGGGGTGCGGCGCGCAGTTCCTGCACCACGACGGTGGCGCCGAGCACAAACCGGCCCAGCTGGAGCCGCAGCTCGCCGCGGCCGACCTCGTCATCTGCCAGACTGGCTGCATCAGCCACGACGCCTACTGGCGCGTGAAGGACCACTGCAAGCGGCACAACAAGCGGTGCGTCTACGTGGAGTCGCCGAGTGCGACCAGCCTGCGGCGGGCGCTCGGAGCCCTGAGCAGTGCGGATCGGGCGGTTGAGGACGCCGGACAGGCCGGCGACGCGAGTTGATGGGCGGCGCCTGCGCGGTCTGCGTCAGACCGGCTGGAGCCGCGCCCCGGACAGCGTGACGAAGCGGTAGCCGCGGGCCAGCAGCTGCGGCAGCGTGGCCGCGAAGGCTTCCGCCGTTGCGCCGGCCGGCTTGTTCATGTGCGCGATGACGATGTCGCCGGGGCGGACGGCGCGCAGGCGCGCGGCGATGTCGGCCTCGGGCAGCGTGGCGCCGGCGTCGGCGTTCACCGAGAAGCCCGCGACCTGGTAGCCCATGGCCCGGATGATCTGCAGGGACTGCGCGTCGTAGATGGCGGTGGCGCCGCGGAAGTAGACCGGCGCACGGCCGGTCAGTGTGCGGATGGCCTGCGCGGCGCCGGCCACCTCGGCTTCGACGTGCGCCGCATCGGGCGCAGCCGGGATGCCGTAGATGCGGCGATCCTTGCCGATGACCGCGGGCATGTGCGATGTGCCGTGGTCCTCCAGCTCGAATAGGTCGGGGTGGGCCAGCAGCACGGCCGTGCCGGCGGGGTTGTGGTCCAGCCACTTCTTGGTCACGAAGATGGTCGCCGGCACCCGCAGGTCGACCAGCGTCTGGATCAGGGAGGCATCGAAGGCGCCGCCGCACGCGTCGAGCGTGATCGCCACGGGTGTCGCAGGCGCGCCCGGGGCCGCGGCCAGCCGGTCATGCGCCTCGGTGCCCCAGCGCGGAGTGGCCATGGCTGCCGACGACAGCAGCAGTGCCAGGAGGAAAGCGGAGGAGGAGCGGATCATGGGTACTCAACGCATGACTGGCGCTCGTGGATGACCGCCAGTGAAGCTGATGACCGTCATCGTGCTGGGCAGCGGGCTGTATTTGTGGATCAAGAAGCGTCGGCAACTGCCTGCCTTGATGTCGATGCCCATCGGCCTGGGCGCTGCGGTGTAGCCTTGCGGGGAACTCCCCGTGGCGGCGCCGGTGCCGGCCCCGCAGACTGGGGTGGCCCCACACTTGCCAGCTGCAGAGCCATGCCTCCCACCCCATCACCGCACCAACTGTCCCGTCGCGCCATTGCCCTCGTCCTGGCAGGTGGCCGAGGCTCCCGCCTCAAGCAGCTGACCGACTCGCGTGCCAAGCCGGCGGTCTACTTCGGTGGCAAGTTCCGCATCATCGACTTCGCGCTGAGCAACTGCGTCAACAGCGGCATCCGCCGCATCGGCGTCGTCACCCAGTACAAGAGCCACTCGCTGCTGCGCCACATCCAGCGCGGCTGGAGCTTCCTGCGTGCCGAGCTGAACGAGACCGTCGACCTGATGCCGGCCCAGCAGCGCGTCGACGAGGAAAGCTGGTACCGCGGCACGGCCGACGCGGTCTACCAGAACCTGGACATCATCCAGAGCACCGAGGCCGAGTACATCGTCGTGCTGGCGGGGGACCACATCTACAAGATGGACTACTCCAACATGCTGGCCGACCACGTGGCCACGGGTGCAGGCTGCACGGTCGGCTGCATCGAGGTGCCCAAGGCCGAGGCCAGCGCCTTCGGCGTGATGGCCGTGGACGACGAGCGCCGCATCACGGCCTTCAAGGAAAAGCCGGCCGACCCGCCCTGCATCCCCGGGCGCAGCGACGTCTGCCTGGCCAGCATGGGCATCTACATCTTCAATGCCGACTACCTCTACCGCCTGCTGGCGGAGGACCTGGCCGACTCGACGTCCAGCCACGACTTCGGCAAGGACGTCATCCCCAAGGTCGTCGGCGAGCAGCGCGCCGTGGCTCACCCCTTCGGCATGAGCTGCATCAGCAACCCGAACGGTGCGCCGCCCTACTGGCGCGACGTCGGCACGCTGGACGCCTTCTGGGCTGCCAACCTCGACCTGGCCTCCATCAGCCCCGAGCTGGACATCTACGACACCGACTGGCCCATTTGGACCTACCAGCGCCAGCTACCGCCGGCCAAGTTCATCCCCGACCACAACGGCATGCACGGCATGACGGTGAACACCATCGTCAGCGCCGGCTGCATCGTGTCGGGCGCGCACGTCGTGCAGTCGGTGCTGTTCAACAACGTGCGCATCCGCTCGTTCTGCAACATCCACCAGTGTGTGCTGCTGCCCGGCGTCAGCGTGGGGCGGCACTGCCGGCTGACCAAGGTCATCATCGACCGCGGCTGCGAGATCCCCGAGGGCCTCGTCGTCGGCGAGGATGCGGCGCTGGACGCGGCCCGCTTCGAGCGCACCGAGAACGGTGTCGTGCTCATCACGAAGCAGATGCTCGCCCGCCTGTGACCAAGGTCCTGCAAGTCAGCGCGGAACTGTTCCCGCTGCTGAAGACCGGTGGCCTCGCCGACGTGGCGGGTGCGCTGCCCGCGGCGCTGGCAGCGGCCGGCGCCGAGCCGCGCCTGCTGGTGCCGGGCTTCCCCGCCATCCACGACGCGCTGACGCGGGAGTGCGCCGTCGCCCCGGTCGCGTTGCCGTGGAGCGAGGGCAGGGCGGCGCTGTTGCGCGGCCGCCTGCCGGGCTTCGACCAGCTCGTCTACGTGCTCGACGCACCGGGCCTGTTCGACCGCCCCGGCAACCCCTACGCCGACGACAGCGGCGTTGCCTACGCTGACAACCACCGCCGTTTCGCGCTGCTGGGCCTGGCCGCCGCGCGGCTGGCCGAGGGTGTGGACCCGGCGTGGCGGCCCGACATCGTGCACGCCCACGACTGGCACGCCGGTCTGGCCTGCGCCCACATTGCTGCCAGCCGCTCGCGCCGCCGCACCGAGGCGCGCACCGTCTTCACCGTGCACAACCTGGCCTACCAGGGCCTGTTCGCGGCCGACAAGTTCAGCGAACTGGGGCTGCCGCCGTCGCACTACGCCGTCGAGGGGGTCGAGTTCTACGGACAGGTGAGCTTCATGAAGGCCGGCCTGCATTTCGCCGACGCGATCACGACGGTCAGCCCGACCTACGCGCAGGAGATCCAGACCCTCGAGCAGGGCTGCGGCCTCGATGGCCTGCTGCGTCATCGTGCCGACGTGCTGCATGGCGTCCTGAACGGCGTCGACTACGGCGTCTGGTCTCCCGCCCACGACGCTGCCCTCGCAGCGTGCTTCGATGCCGACGACATCGGTGGCAAGGCCGCCTGCAAGGCCGCGCTGCAACGTGAGTGCGGCCTGGCCGCCAAACCCGACGCGCCGCTGTTCGGCATCGTCAGCCGGCTGACCGAGCAGAAAGGCCTGCCGCTGGTGCTGGAGGCGCTGCCCGACCTGCTCGATGCCGGCGGCCAACTCGTCGTCCTCGGCAGCGGCGATGCCCGCCTCGAAGCCGAGTTCGTGGCCGCCGCGGCGCGCCATCCCGGCCAGGTCGCGCGCCGCACGGGCATGGACGAGGGCCTGGCCCACCGCATCGTCGCCGGCAGCGACGTCATGCTCGTGCCCAGCCGCTTCGAGCCCTGTGGCCTGACGCAGCTCTACGCGCTGAGCTACGGCGCGCTGCCGCTGGTCCACCGCGTCGGCGGCCTGGCCGACACCGTCGTCGACACGACGCTGGAAGACCTCGCCGCCGGCACCGCCACCGGCTTCGTCTTCAACGCCTTCACGGCCGACGCCTATCGCCGCGCGCTGCGCCGTGCGTTCGCGCTGTGGAGCCGGCCGGAGTATTGGGGTCGCGTGCGGACGTCGGCGATGCGCCAGCGCTTCGGCTGGGACACTGCGGCGCGGCGTTATGCCGACATCTATCGTGGCCTGATGCAAAGCTGAGGCAAAGCCGGGGCGATGACTTCCCTCCGCCTGGCCGCCGCGGCGGACACTCTTGGGTTTTCCGTCGGACCCGCCATCGCCATGCGTGCATTCAAGCTCCACCCGTTCCGCCACCTCGGCGCCCTTGCCGCGCTGGCCCTGGCGCCTGCCCTGTGCCACGCCTGGGGGCAGGAAGGCCATTCCATCGTCGCCGAGATCGCGCAGCGCCGGCTCACGCCGGCCGCTGCGGCCGGTATCGCGAAGCTGCAGGGCGGTGCCAGCCTGGCCTCGGTGGCCAGCTGGCCCGACGATGTGCGTGGCGAACGCAAGGGCGACTTCAACCTGCACTTCGTCGACATCCCGCGCGGCGTGCACGAGTACGACGAGAAGGTCCACTGCGCACCGTCGGAGAAGGGCGACTGCGTCGTGAAGGCGTTGCAACGCGCCCAGCAGGCCCTGCGCTGCGCACCGACCGAGGAAGCCCGGCGCGAGGCGCTGCGCTACGTCGTCCATTTCGTCGGTGACATCCACCAGCCGCTCCACGCCACCGGTGACCTCGAAGGCGGCAATGGCTTCAAGGTGCATGGCAGCCTGCACGGCCAGACCTGCAAGGGCAACTGCGCGCTCGAGAGCGGCAACCTGCATTCGCTGTGGGACTCGGGCCTGATCCGCCGCACCGTGTGGGACTGGGGTGCCTACGTCGACCGCCTGGAGAAGACGCTGCTGGCCACGCAGGACTTCGACCTGAAGAGCGGCGGCGACCAGCCCGCCGACTGGGCCATCCAGTCGCACGCCGTGGGCGAACTGGTCTGGAACGACAAGCTCATCCCGGCCGACGGCACCATCGACGACGCTTACTACGCCGCGGTGCTGCCGGTGCTGGACCAGCAGCTGGCGCTCGGCGGCCTGCGCCTGGCCCGTTTGCTCAACGAGACCTTCGCGCCGGGCTCCTGCAGCGCGCCCGTCGCCACGACGCCCTGGCCCAGCGCCGAGAAAGGTCTGCAGCCGGCCGCCAATCTTGGCGAGCTGAAGGCGCAGTTCAAGGCCTACCAGAGCGTTGGCTATGCGCGTGACCAGGCCGAGGTGGACGAGGCCGCTACTGCCTGGGTGCTGTCCCGTGCCAAGCAGGTGGCCAAGCCGGCGCTGGTGCTCGACATCGACGAGACCTCGCTCGACAACTGGGGCCAGCTGGCACAGAACGACTTCGGCTACATCGTCAACGGCGACTGCACCGCCGCGCCCGGCACCTCGTGCGGCGCGCTCGCGTGGGACGCCCAGGGCCGCGCGCCCGCCATCGCCGCGACGCTGAAGCTCTTCAAGGCAGCGCGCGCCGCCGGCGTGTCCGTCTTCTTCATCACCGGCCGGAAGGAAGCCGAACGCGCCGCCACCGAGGCCAACCTGCGCGCCGCCGGCTACGACGGCTGGGCCGGCCTCGTGCTGCGCCCGGACGATTCGCACAGCCACTACTCCGCTGCCAGCTTCAAGGCCGGCGAGCGCGCCCGCATCGTCATGCAGGGTTACCAGGTGCTCGCGACGGTGGGCGACCAGCCCAGCGACCTCGCCGGCGGCTACGCCGAGAAGGCCTTCCTGCTGCCCAATCCGTTCTACCGGATTCCTTGAGACCTCCGAGAAGGCTACCCATGACCGCAGCCGTCCCTGACCGCATCCAGGAGATCTTCGACGAGCGGGTCACCGATTTCGCGCAGGCCGCGCAGCGCCACTTCAAGACCAACGACCTCGTCGTCGTGCTCGATTTCCGCGAGGACCCGGCGCAGCTGGAGGCGGTGGACCGTCAGGATCTCGTCGCGGCCGACGAGCTGTCGCTGGACCTCAAGCTGAAGCTGTCCCGCCCGGCGTCCGAGTTGCAGGCACTGCACGGTTCGCCCGAGCAGTCGTTCTGGTTCATCGTCATCTTCGACGACGAGGATGCCGAATGCGGCGCCGTCAGCGCGGCGATGCTGAGCTGACTCAGACCGCCGGCCCCGGCTTGTTCGAGCGTCACGCGCACGCGGTCGGCGCCGGGCTGACGGCGGTCGGCGTTTGGCGGTAGGGCAGCTTCAGCCGTCAGAGCATCGATGCAGCGCCAGCCACGGAGGCTTGAGTCTGGCATCAGTCATACGCATCGCCTAAATCCTTGAAACCCGGCTCCAGCCAATACAGGCCGCGTCCTGCAAAGGCAACGGTTTGTTGAAGAAGTTTGGAAAAACTCAGGGCGATGACCGTGGATGAGCCGGCGACGGCATGTCGGTCCCAGAAACTGTCATAGCAATGGCCGAGCCGGCTTGGATGGAGATCAATCGACACGGACTGTTGTGAGCCAGAACGCGCCAGCAGATACCAGTCGTCCGATATGTCCTGCTGCAGCCCGAGCCCAAGGATGGCGAGATTGGCCGGCTCGAATTCGTCTGGCCCCAGGATTTCAAATGGACACGGGGATTGCTCGAACAGGCGCAGCCCCCCGCACCTCTCGTAGAACGCTTTGAGGTCGTCTGGCAGTGCGAGCTCGCGGCTGACAAAGGGCTGGCCACGTGATGGGAGGACGGTGCATCCCTGCAACTCGCTGACGGCTTCAAGCAATCGTTGGATCATCGTTGCAGCTCACATCAGAGCGCCAGCGCGACCACCCCGGCGCCGATCAGCACCGCGCCGCCGATCCGCCAGCCCTTCTCGCCCTCGCCAAGCAGTTGCCCGCCCAGCAGCGCCGCGAACAGCATCGACACCTCGCGGGCCGGCGCTACGCGCGACAGCGGGGCGTCGCGCACGGCCAGCAGCACCAGCACATAGGCCAGCGGGCTGATCGTCGCGACGGCCAGCACGCCCTTCCACGTACGCCGCATCTCGGCCTTGAAGCTGTGCCGGTGGCGCAGCACGACGGGCAGCTGCATCGGGATGCGCAGCACGTTGCCGCAGTAGTCCAGCAGCAGCGGCGACACGGCCAGCATCTTGACCGCGTAGCCGTCGAGCACCGTGTAGCCGGCGATCAGCGTGCCGGTGGCCACGCCCCAGTAGACCCCCTTGCGGCGGCGGATGGCGGCGGTGACCTCGGGGTCCATGCCGCGGCCCATCAGCCGTGGCCCCATCGTGATGAGCAGGATGCCGCCGACGACGCCGGCCAGCCCCAGCACGCCCAGCGCGCCGAGGTGTTCGTCCAGCAGCAGCACCGCCGCGGTGGCCGACAGCAGCGGCCCGCTGCCGCGCGCGACGGGGTAGACGACGGTGAGATCGCTGGCCTTGTAGCCGGCAATCAGGCAGTTGAAATAGAGCAGGTGGACGACGGCGCTCGCGACGACGAAGCCCCAGGCCAGCGGCGACCAGTGCGGCAGCGCGTCCAGGCCGATCCACAGCACGGCCGGCAGCCAGAACCCCACGACGCCGACGGCGCTGGCGAACACGAAATGCGGCCCGCCACCCCATTTCTTGGCGGCCAGGTTCCAGAGCGAGTGGAGGAGGGCGGCGGTGAGTACGAGCGCGAGGGCGGAAGCCGGCATCAGTAGATGAGACGGTCCGGCCGGATGTCCCGCAGGATCGTCGTCGCGATCTCCTCGATGGACTTGTGTGTCGACGACAGCCACGAGATGCCCTCGCGCTTCATCATGCCCTCGGCCTCGTTGACCTCATAGCGGCAGTTCAGCACGTCGGCGTACTTGCTGCCGGGGCGGCGCTCGTTGCGGATGGACGAGAGCCGCTCGGGGTCGATGGTCAGCCCGAAGCACTTGCGCTTGTGCGGCAGCAGCGGTGCGGGCAGCTTGCGGCGCTCGAAATCCTCGGGGATGAGCGGGTAGTTGGCGGCCTTGATGCCGTGCTGCATCGCCAGGTAGAGCGACGTGGGCGTCTTGCCGCAGCGGCTCACGCCCACCAGGATCACGTCCGCCGTGTCCAGGTTCTTGGATGACTGCCCGTCGTCGTGCGCCAGAGAGAAGTTGATGGCCTCGATGCGGTCGTGGTACTCCTGGCTTTGTGCCACGTCGGAAAAGCGGCCCACGCGGTGGTTGCTCTTGATGCCGAACTCGTCTTCCAGCGGCTCGATGAAGGTGCCGAACATGTCCATCACGCGGCCCTGGCACTGCTCGCGGACGACCTTGAGCACGTCCCGGTCCACCAGCGTCGCGAACACGATGGGCCGCTCGCCCTCGCGCACGGCCAGCTCGTTGATCTCGGCGACGACGGCCTGCGCCTTCTCGGCCGTGTCGATGAACGGCCGGCGCACGTGGCGCGGCTTGATGGAGAACTGCGCGAGGATGGAGTTGCCGAAGGTCTCGGCGGTGATGCCGGTGCCGTCAGAGACGAAGTAGACGGTTCTGGCGGTCATGGCGGCGTGAGGCAGAGTCGAAGGCGAGGCCATGATAGCCACGGCCCCCGGGGCCGCGAGGTGATTTCCGGAGTGCGGACCTTTCTCACGCCACCCGCAGGTTACACGCCGGTACGGACCGCCTAGAATCCGCCGCAATTCCTCGCGATCAGCCCCATGCGCGCCTCCCTCCTCCAAGAAGAATCCAGAAATGGATGGAGCCGCGCTTGCCCCGAGCCCCTGGGCTCGGCCCAGGGCCTGGACGATGCGATGGGCAAGGATTTTCAACCTCCCGGAGTTTTTCCATGTCCACCCTGTTCGAGGCGACCGCCCTGGTCGTACCGTTTGAGAACCTGAGGATGACCGACGTCGAGGCAGTTGGCGGCAAGAACGCCAGCCTCGGCGAAATGATCTCGCAGCTCGCCGCCAGCGGCGTGCGCGTTCCCGGAGGGTTCGCCACCACGGCGCATGCCTTCCGGCAGTTCCTCAAGCACGAGGGGCTGGACGCGCGCATCGCGGCGCGCCTGGCCACGCTCAACACCGACGACGTCCGTGCGCTGGCCGAGGCCGGTGCCGAGATCCGCGGCTGGATCGAGAACCAGCCTTTCCCGGCCGACCTGGAAGCTGGCGTGCGCTCGTCCTACGCGCAGCTGACGGCCGACAACCCCGATGCGACCTTCGCCGTGCGCTCGTCCGCCACGGCCGAAGACCTGCCCGATGCCTCCTTCGCCGGCCAGCAGGAGACCTTCCTGAACGTGCATGGCATCGACGAGGTGCTGCACAAGATGCGCGAGGTGTTCGCGTCGCTCTACAACGACCGCGCCATCAGCTACCGCGTGCACAAGGGCTTTGCCCACGGCGACGTGGCGCTGTCTGCCGGCGTGCAGCGCATGGTGCGCTCCGACCTCGGCTCGGCCGGCGTGATGTTCACCATCGACACCGAGAGCGGCTTCCAGGACGTCGTCTTCATCACGTCCAGCTACGGCCTGGGCGAGACGGTGGTGCAGGGCGCCGTTAACCCGGACGAGTTCTACGTCCACAAGCCGGCGCTTCAGCGCGGCAATCTGGCCATCATCCGCCGCAACCTCGGCTCCAAGCTGATCCGCATGGAGTTCGCGACGCCGGAAGAGAAGGCCGCGTCCGGCAAGCTGGTGAAGACGGTGGACACGGTGCCCGAGCACCGCAACCGTTACTCGCTGAACGACGCCGAGGTCACCGAGCTGGCCCGCTACGCGCTGATCATCGAGAAGCACTACGGCCGCGCGATGGACATCGAGTGGGGCCGTGACGGCGTCGACGGCAAGCTCTACATCCTGCAGGCCCGCCCCGAGACGGTGAAGAGCCAGGCCGCCGGCCAGGTCGAGCACCACTACAAGCTCAAGGCCCACAGCGCCGTGCTGGCCGAAGGCCGCGCCATCGGCCAGAAGATCGGCACGGGCCCGGTCCGGCTGGTCGACAGCGTCGCCGAGATGGAGCGTGTGCAGCCGGGCGACGTCCTCGTCACGGACATGACCGACCCGAACTGGGAGCCGGTCATGAAGCGCGCCAGCGCCATCGTGACCAACCGCGGCGGCCGCACCTGCCATGCGGCCATCATTGCGCGTGAACTGGGCATCCCGGCGGTCGTCGGCTGCGGCGATGCGACCGAGAAGCTCAAGGACGGCCAGCTCGTCACCGTGGCCTGCTCGGAAGGCGACACCGGCTACATCTACGACGGCCTGCTGGAGACCGAGGTCAGCGAGGTGCACCGCGGTGAACTGCCCTACTGCCCGATCAAGATCATGATGAACGTCGGCAACCCGCAGCTGGCGTTCAACTTCGCGCAGATGCCCTCAGGCGGCGTGGGCCTGGCCCGGCTGGAATTCATCATCAACAACAACATCGGCGTCCACCCGAAGGCGATCCTGGACTATCCGAACATCGACGCCGACCTGAAGAAGGCCGTCGAGTCGGTGGCCCGCGGCCACGCTTCGCCGCGTGCCTTCTACGTGGACAAGCTGGCCGAAGGCATCGCGACGATCGCCGCCGCCTTCTTCCCGCGACCGGTCATCGTGCGTCTGTCCGACTTCAAGTCCAACGAGTACCGCAAGCTCATCGGCGGCACGCGCTACGAGCCGGACGAAGAGAACCCGATGCTGGGCTTCCGCGGTGCATCGCGCTACATCAGCGGCGAGTTCCAGGACGCGTTCGCGATGGAGTGCGAGGCCCTCAAGCGTGTGCGCAAGGAGATGGGCCTGACCAACGTCGAGATCATGGTGCCCTTCGTGCGTACGGTGAAGCAGGCGGAGAAGGTCGTCACCATGCTGGCCGAGAAGGGCCTGAAGCGCGGCGTCGATGGCCTGCGCGTCATCATGATGTGCGAGGTGCCGAGCAACGCCATCCTGGCCGAGCAGTTCCTGGAGCATTTCGACGGCATGTCCATCGGCTCCAACGATCTGACTCAGCTGACGCTGGGCCTGGATCGCGACTCCGGCCTGGAGCAACTGGCCGGTGACTTCGACGAGCGCGACCCGGCCGTCAAGGCCATGATCTCGCGCGCCATCCGCGCCTGCCGCGCCACCGGCAAGTACATCGGCATCTGCGGCCAGGGCCCCAGCGACCACCCCGACTTCGCCCAGTGGCTGGCGGAGGAAGGCATCGTGTCCATCTCGCTGAACCCCGACACCGTCATCGACACCTGGCAGATGCTGGCCGCCAAGTAAGGCTTCGCAATTGACGACCGGCCCGGGTTCTCCGTAAGGGGAATCCGGGCTTTTTGTTGCCATCATCGCGGCCATGTTTGCAGGCCCCGCCGCTCACCTCCATCGCCGCTACGCGCTCTTCGTGCTGAGCTTCATCGTGCTCGTCGTCGGTCTCGGCGTTGCCGAGCAGCGCGGCCTGCCGAAGGCGTGGATCGGCTACACCTTCCTCGGCACGACGGTGGCGGTCTATGCCGTCATCGGCATCCTCTGCCGCACGACCGACCCGGCCGAGTACTTCGTCGCCGGCCGCCGCGTGCCGCCGCTCTACAACGGCATGGCCGCCGGCGCCGACTGGATGAGCGCCGCCAGCTTCATCGGCCTGACGGGCACGCTCTACGCGAGCGGCTACGCAGGCCTGGCCTACGTGCTGGGCTGGACGGGCGGCTTCGTCCTCGTGGCCTTGTGCATCGCGCCCTATCTGCGCCGCTTCGGGCAGTACACGCTGGGAGACTTCCTGGCCGAGCGTTTCCAGAGCCGCACGCTGCGCCTCGTCGGTGCGTCGGCGGCCATCCTCGTGTCCTTCGTCTACCTGGTCGCGCAGATCTACGGCGTGGGCCTCATCACGACACGGCTCACCGGCCTGGGCTTCGAGGTCGGCGTGTTCGTGGGGCTGGGCGGCGTGCTGGTCTGCTCCTTCCTTGGCGGCATGCGCGCCGTCACATGGACTCAGGTGGCGCAGTACCTCATCATGATCCTGGCCTACCTGGTGCCGGTCATCTGGCTCAGCGTCAAGCAGACCGGCTGGCCGCTGCCGCAGCTGGTCTATGGCCAGCAACTGCACCAGTTGGCCGAACGTGAACAGCAACTGATCCGTGACCCCGCCGAGCTGCAGGTGCGTGCCATCCACCAGCAGCGCGCCGATGCCGCCGCCGCGCGCCTGGACGACGTGCCCAGGGCGCTGGCCGACGACCAGGCGAGGGCGGCCGCGCGGGTCACCGCGCTGAAGGTGGCGGGCGCGCCGCTGGCGATGATCCAGGCCGCCGAAAAGCAGCGCGCCGCGCTGCCGCGGACACCGGCCGAGGCCGAGGAGCAGTGGCGCCGCGAGGAAGCCAGCGAGGCCCGCCTGGCCCAGCCGCTGTCGGGCCTGGTGCCGCACACCCAGCCCTTCGCCGGCAACCCCGACGGCGCCCCGGCCGAGCAGGCACAGGCCAGCGAGGCGCGGCGCAATTTCATCGCGCTGGTGCTGTGCCTGATGGTCGGCACGGCCGGCCTGCCGCACCTGCTGACGCGCTACTACACGACCGCCTCGGTCGCCAAGGCGCGCGAGTCGGTGGCCTGGTCGCTCGTCTTCATCTGTCTGCTCTACCTGACCGCGCCGGCGCTGGCTGTCATGGTCAAGACCGAGGTCTTCAATCACCTGGTCGGCACGTCCTTCGACCAGTTGCCGGCCTGGATACGCCAGTGGCAGCGCGTCGACCCGTCGCTGCTGTCGGCCGTGGACCTGAACGGCGACGGCAAGCTGCAGCTGGGCGAACTTCGGCTGCATCCGGACCTCGTGATGCTGGTCATGCCAGAGCTGGGCGGGCTACCCTACGTCATCTCCGGCATGGTGGCGGCTGGCGGCCTGGCGGCGGCACTGTCGACCGCCGACGGCCTGCTGCTGGCTATCTCCAGCGCGCTGTCCCACGACCTGTACTACAAGGCCATCAACCCCGAGGCCTCGCGCACGCGGCGCGTCACGTTGTCCAAGGCGCTGCTGCTGGCGGCGGCGCTTGCCGCGGCGGCGGTGGCATCCAGCCGGCCGGCGGACATCCTGGCCGTCGTCACGGCGGCGTTCTCCATCGCCGGCTCGACCTTCTTCCCCGCGCTCGTCGCCGGCGTGTTCTGGCGGCGTGCCAACCGTGCCGGCGCGCTGACCGGCATGCTGACCGGCCTGGCCGTCTGCGTGGTCTACCTGATCGTGGCCCACCCGGGCCTGCGCGCGCTGGTCGGCCTGCCGGGACCGGTGTCGCTGATCTGGGGCATCCAGCCGGCTTCGGCCGGGCTGTTCGGCGTGCCGGCCGGCGCGCTGGCACTGATCATCGCGTCGTTGCTGACGGCGCCCAGCCGGCGCGACGGCGATTTCGTCGACGCGTTGCGCGGCCGCCCGGCGCCCTGATTTGGTCGTTTCCGGCTTCCGGGCTAGAATCCTCGGTTCCCCCTTGCCGTAACCACGTGTCGACGCCGTGGCGCGGCTTCCACAGACCCGGCATCCGTCGGGGCTGGAATCCACAAGGAGTACACATGCGTCACTACGAAATCGTTCTGCTGATCCATCCGGATCAAAGCGAACAGGTTCCGGCCATGCTGGAGCGCTACAAGGGTCTGATCACCGCCGGTGGCGGTGTCGTGCACCGGGTCGAGGACTGGGGCCGCCGTCAACTGGCGTACCAGATCCAGAAGCTCGCCAAGGCCCACTACCTGTGCCTGAACATCGAAGCCAGCAAGGAAGTCCTCGTTGAGCTCGAGACCGGCTTCCGCTTCAACGACGCCGTCCTGCGCCACCTGACCGTGGTGCAAGACAAGGCCATCACGACCCCGTCGGTCATGATGAAGGCTGTCGAGCGCGAAGAAGCCCGCAAGGCGCCGCAGCAAGAAGCGGCCTGAGCGCAGGTCATCGCTAAAGAACCAGGTTTTTCGAACAGCGTGCCGACGGCGTGAATCAACTTCACCTGAAGGCGCAGATCCAGCAACTCGGACAAGTTCGCTACACCCCCGCCGGGCTGATGGCCCTGGACGCAAGCCTCAAGGCCGAGTCCGAAGTCATCGAAGCCGGCAAGCCGCGCAAGGTCTCCCTGGAGATCAAGGCGGTCGCGGTGGGCGAGGTGGCCAAGCAGTTGCAGGCGCTGGGAATGGGGGGCGACGCGATCTTTCGCGGCTTCCTCACCCACCAGCGCAACGGCCGGGGTTTCATCGCCCACGTGACCGTGATCGAGCCCGCTGCTCAAGAGCCCGGAACCATTTGAATCCGGATAGATTTAACAGAGGTCCAACATGCCCCCTCTTCGTGGTAAGGGTCGCTTCTCCAAGGACAAGAAGCCCAAGCGCAACCAACAATCGCTGCTGTTCCGCCGCAAGCGTTTCTGCCGCTTCACCGTCGCTGGCGTCGAGAAGATCGACTACAAGGACATCGACACGCTGCGCGACTTCGTCGCCGAGAACGGCAAGATCACGCCCGCTCGCCTGACCGGCACGCGCGCCTTCTTCCAGCGTCAGCTGACGGTCGCCATCAAGCGCGCGCGCTTCCTGGCCCTGCTGCCGTACAGCGACCAGCACAAGGTCTAAGGAGCTGACGACATGCAAGTGATCCTGCTCGAAAAAGTCGCCAACCTCGGCAACCTCGGCGATGTCGTCAAGGTCAAGGACGGCTACGCCCGCAACTTCCTGATCCCGACCAAGGCCGCTCGCCGAGCCACGGAAGCCGCGATCAAGGAATTCGAAGCCAAGCGCGCCGAACTGGAAAAGATCGCCGCCGCCAAGCTGGCCGAAGCCCAGAAGCTGGGTGAAGCCATCGCCGGCAAGACCGTCCGCATCGCCCAGAAGGCCGGCGTGGACGGCCGCCTGTTCGGCTCGGTGACCAACGCCGACGTGGCTGACGCGCTGACCAAGGCCGGCACTGCCGTCGTCAAGTCGCAAGTGCGCCTGCCGAACGGCCCGCTGAAGACCGTGGGCGAGTTCCCGGTCAGCGTCGCCGCGCACACCGACGTGGTCGTGGAAATCACCGTCCAGGTGGTTGCCGAAGCCGAGTAAATCTCGCTTCCCCTGATGTGCGGCGGCGCGAGTCGCCGCAACATCGAACGAAGGCCGATACCCTCAGGGTTTCGGCCTTCGGTTTTTCAGGGTCACGTTTTCCACTGCTGACCACCGGTTGGGCCCAGCTCGTCCACAGCCTTATCCACAAGCGATGTCCGCGATCCTTCCCGCCTCCTCCTCCGCCTCACAGGACGACGAAGTCGCACGCCTGCGCGTGCCGCCGCACTCGGTCGAGGCCGAGTACAGCGTGCTCGGCGGCCTGCTGATCGACAACTCCGCCTGGGACAAGGCGGGCGACCTGCTGACCGACAGCGACTTCTATCGCTTCGAGCACAAGCACATCTTTGCCGCCATCGGCAAGCTCATCAACGCGGGCAAGCCGGCAGACGTCGTCACCGTCTTCGATGAGCTGACCTCGGTGGGGCGCGCCGAGGAATGCGGTGGCCTGGCCTACCTGAACTCGATCGCGCAGAGCGTGCCCAGTGCCGCCAACCTGCGTCGTTATGCCGAGATCGTTCGCGAGCGCGCCATCCTGCGCAAACTGGTGGCCACCAGCGACGAGATCGCCACCGCCGCGCTGAACCCGCAGGGCAAGGCCGTCAACCAGATCCTGGACGAGGCCGAGGGCAAGATCTTCAAGATCGGCGAGGAAGGCTCGCGCAGCCAGCAGGGCTTCCAGAGCATGGACCGTCTGGTCATCGCGCTGATCGACCGCGTCAACGAGCTGGCGGAGAGCGGTGCGCAGGACGTCACCGGTGTACGCACCGGCTTCTACGATCTCGACAAGCAGACCGCCGGCCTGCAGCCGGGCGACTTGATCGTGCTGGCCGCGCGCCCGTCGATGGGCAAGACGGCGTTCGCGGTGAACATCGCCGAGAACGTCGCCATCAACGAGGGGCTGCCGGTCGTCATCTACTCGATGGAAATGGGCGCCGCGCAGCTGGCCTTGCGGATGGTGGGCTCCATCGGCCGCATCGACCAAAGCCGCCTGCGCACGGGCCAGCTGGCCGACGATGAATGGAGCCGGTTGTCCGAAGCCGTCGAGAAGCTCGGCAAGTCCGCCATCTACATCGACGAAAGCCCCGGCCTCTCACCCAGCGAGGTGCGCGCCCGTGCGCGGCGTCAGGCGCGCATCAGCGGCCAACTGGGGCTGATCGTCATCGACTACCTGCAGCTGATGACCGGCAATGGTGGCGGCAGCGAAGAGAACCGTGCCACCATCCTGGGCGAAATCTCGCGGGGCCTGAAGGCGCTGGCCAAGGAGCTGCGCTGCCCCGTCATCGCGCTGTCGCAGCTGAACCGCTCGGTGGAGCAGCGGCCTGACAAGCGGCCCATGATGTCCGACCTGCGCGAATCCGGCGCCATCGAGCAGGACGCGGACATCATCATGTTCATCTACCGGGACGAGTACTACACCAAGGATGAGTGCAAGGAACCGGGGGTCGCGGAGATCATCATTGCCAAGCAGCGTAACGGTCCGGTCGGCACGGTGAAGCTGGCGTTCCAGCGCATGCACACCAAGTTCGAGAACCTCGCCCCTGGGTACGTCGGGGTGGAGCGGGATGAATACTGACCGCTGACCGCTGACAGGTGCAGGGCTGGAGGAGCCACTGATGCTCAGAACGCATCGGTGGCTTTTGCCTTTGCGGCGCTTGCCTGGCCTGAATACAGGCCGTTCGACACCACGTGTCCTATTTTTGGGGCGCCTGCCTGAGTGGGACAAATCGCGCCATGGTGAGGGGATGAGGATTGGGCGCTGCGGGGGCGTCAGCGCCTTTCGTCCCCACGGTGCTTGAGGGCGCGGGCCGGGTTGCCGGCCACCGTCACGCCGGGCGGCACGTCTCGGGTGACGACGGCGCCGGCGCCGATCAGCGCGTCGTCCCCGACAGTCACGCCCGGCATGATGAGCGCGCCGCCGCCAATCCACACGTTTTTGCCGATCCTGATCGGTCGGCCGAACTCAAGTCCCTGAGCGCGAAGCGCCGGATCGCGTGGATGGTCTGCGGTGAGGATCTGGACGCCGGGGCCGATCTGCGTCATGTCGCCGATCTCGACCTCGACGACATCGAGGATGACGCATCCGAAGTTCATGAGCGCGCCACGGCCGATCTTGACGTTGTAGCCGTAGTCGCAGTGGAACGGTGGGCGGATGAAGGCGCCTTCGCCGACGGCACCAAACCGCTCACGCAGCATGTCTTGCCGCTGATCGTTGGCCAGGCCGGCCGTCAGGTTGTAGCGCTCCATCCATTCGCGCGCGGAGGCCTGGTCGGCCTGGATCTCGGCGTCGCCAGCGTTGTAATACTCGCCAGCGAGCATCTTTTGCTTCTCGGTTTTGGACATGGTCATCGTCTCAGGGAGGGGTGAAGGGATCAGTTGGCTTGCAGCCAGTCCATCGCCAAAGCGATCAACTCCCTGGACTTGTTGAAGATCTCGTCGCTGCCGTAGTGGCGGTAGTAGCACTCGACGTGCATCACCAGCGCGAGGTGCAGCAGGTAGAGCCACGAGCGTCGCATCTCGTTCGGCGTGAACTCGGTTTTGCCGTAACCGTGCATGGCCTGTGTCACGCCCTCCCATGACAGCGAGCGGAACTGGGCCTCCATCAGCGGCTCGGCCCACAGCGCGCGCTCGAAGTCGATGATTCCTTTGATGTGGCCGCTCTCGACGAAGAAGTTCGGCTTCCAGGCATCCCAGTGCACGAGGCACGGTTTGCCGACCTCGTCCAAGGTCTCGATGTGCTTGCTGACGGCCGCGCGCAACGCCTCGTCCCCGTAGTCGAAGACCACTGATTTCCTGGCTGCGTCGGCAAACACCGATTCCATGATCTTCAGGAAGGCGGATCGCCAGGTGTCGGCACGCAAATCCGGGTTGCCGTCGTAACCGAAGAAGCTGCCTGGGAAGCTGTTGATTCTTTTGACGATGGAGCCGATCTCGCGCTCGATCACTGCCTTCTGGTCGACCGTCAGTGCCTCGTAAACATGGTCCAGGTTGTCGCCTTCGATCTTCTCCATGAAGAAGTAGCTGGAATCGCAGACGTCGCGGGCATCGTCATAGAAGTAGATCTCGGGCACGGGGATGCCGGTGCTCTGGCGCACGAGACGCATCGTCGCCACCTCGGTGGCCATGATGTCGCGCTCGTAGCTCATCACCTCGGCGTGGGCCGCCGGTGCGATCTTCAGGATCGCTTCGCGACCGTCTGCCAGGCGCAGGGCGTAGGCGGCATTGAACCAGCCGTCTTTCAGTTCGCGTGCCGCATGCGGGCCGTTTGCCAGGCCAATGCCGTTGAACCCCTTGCGGGCCATTGCGTCGATCTGTGCCCAGGTCTTGGCGTTCTTCGTCTTGCTTTCCATGGAGGTCCGGCCGCGGTGGCGGTGCGCGTTTGTTTGTGCACGATTATGCACGTTGAAAAAATAAACGTGCATGATTAAGATCGCATCCCATGAACTCTGAACTTCCGTTGGGCCGCCGAGATGTCATCGCCAACCGGCTTGCCCAGGGCGAGCCCGTCGTTGCCGCGGCGCTGGCCGTCGAATTCAACGTGTCGGAAGACGCCATCCGACGTGACCTGCGCGCGCTTGCCGCGGAAGGTCTGTGCCGTCGGGTCTATGGCGGTGCGCTGCCGGTGTCAGGTCACACCCAACCGATGTTTGCCCGGATCGACAAGGACAAGGGCCGCAAGCAAGCCCTGGCCCGACGCGCGGCCGAATCGATCCTTCCAGGGGAGACCCTATTTCTCGATGCAGGCAGCACCAACCTGGAGTTGGTCGAATTCCTTCCCGAGGACGAGGAGCAGCTGATCGTCACGAACTCCATCGACATCGCCTCGGCTGTGCTTCGGCGACAGGACCTTCGCCTCATCATGTTGGGCGGTACGGTCGATCCGACCGTGGGTGGATGCGTTGACACGGTGGCAGTGCAGGCGGCGAGTGCTCTGCGGATTGATCGGTGCTTCCTCGGCACCTGTGGCATTGACCTGAAATACGGCGCCACGGCGGTGCTGCATTCGGACGCCGTCTTCAAGCGCGCGGTCCTGGACGTGACGGAGCACTGTGTGGTCCTGGCTATGAACCACAAGTTCATCGAAAAGGCGCCTCATCGCGTGTGCCCGGTGGCAGAGATTGAGCTGATCGTGGTGGAGCACGACGTGCCGGCAGAGCACATCGACCCCTTGCGCAAGGCCTGCCCGAACATCGTCCGCGTCGACACCCCTGAATTGGCAGGCAAGTGATCCATTTGGCGGTGACAGGCAGCACTTCGGCGACGTCGGCAACGACGCGCAGCCTGCGGGATTCATTCCTGGCAATGCTGGGGGTGACGCTCGTCTACATGCTGACGGCGCTGAACGGTTCAGCGGTCAGCACCGCGCTGCCCAAGATGGCGGCGGACCTGCGGGGCTTCGAGCTGTACTCATGGCCTGCATCCGCCTACCTGCTGAGCAGCATCGTCGTCATCCCCATCGTCGGCCGGCTGGGCGATTTGCACGGCCGCAAGCGCATCCTCCTGTGGGCGGTGGCGACCTTCGCGGCGATGTCGGCCAGCTGTGCTGCGGCGCGGACCATGGAGCAGTTGGTCGTTGCCCGAGCACTGCAGGGCATCGGTGGCGGCATGATCGTTGGCGTCCTCTCGGCCTGCATCGCGGATCTCTTTCCTGAGCCCGTCGACCGCATGCGCTGGCAGCTCATGCACTCCGTGGGTTTTGCGGTGGCACAAGGTCTCGGCCCGTGGCTGGGGGGCTGGCTCACGGAGCACGCCAGCTGGCGCTGGGTTTTCATGGTCACCGCTCCGGTGTCGGTGCTTGCCTGGTGCGCCACCTGGCTCTACTTCCCCGCTGTCGTGCATCACAAAGGCACCGAGCGCCGCGTCGATGTTCCTTCGATCGTTTTGCTCACCGTGTCGCTCACCAGCCTGGTCCTGTGGTCGGGCGTCATCGAAGATGTGGGTCTCGCTTCGCCGGCAGCGTTGGCGTGCCTGGGCTTCGTTGCAACCACTGCGCTTCTCTTCGCGCACCGCCAGAAGCGCTGCGAAGCGCCGATCGTTCCGTTGGAGGTGATGTCGAGCAGGGGGGCGCTGCAGTTGCTCGTGCTCGGCGCGCTGGCCGGCCTGGTGCTGAACGTGCTTGTGTTCACCACGCCGCTACTGCTGCAGGCGGGGTTGCAGCTCTCGGCCGACGACGCCGGCGGCGTCATGACGCCGCTGCTGCTTTGCATCACATTGGCCAGCGTTGCCAATGCGCGGATCGCGATGCGCATGGATCGCGCCGAGGGGCTGATGGTGGGGGGGCATCTGCTGTTGGCCGTGGGCTGCGCGCTGCTGGCCATCGGCGGTGCGGGGCAGACCTCGGCCTACATCGCGCTGAGCCTGGGCATCTGCGGGGCTGCGTTTGGCTTCCTGCTTCCGAACTTCACCCAACACATCCTCGTGCTGACCAGCCGTCGCAACGGCGGCCTGGCGTCGGCGCTGGGGCAGGCCTCGCGCCTGCTCGGCGGGCTTCTCGGCGCCGCGCTTGGATGGGCGCTCGTCGCCTACCTGTTCCGGCACTCGACGGCCGACTTGCTGGCTGCCTCCAGCGCGGGCCACGATGTGCTGGCCGACTTGATCAGTTCTCCGCAGGTGCTCGTGCAGCCGGACGAACTGCTGAAGCTCAAGCAGGCTGCCGTGCGTTGCGGCGTCGACCCCGACGAGCTGGTGGCCTTGCTGAAGACTGCCGTCACCGATGCCATCCGCGTCAGCTACGCGGTATGCGGCGTGTTGGCGCTGGGCTGTGCGGCGATCAGCTCGCAGCTGCCTCCCTTCTACGTGAATCGCAGGTGAGGCCCGTGAAACCTCACGTCCACGTCTGGCCAGCCCACCTGGGTGTGAAGCCAGTCCCTTCCGTTCCCATGCGAAGCCATCTCTTCGCCGTCCCAGGAGCTTGTTCATGAAGTCAGTACGCGCCATCACTTGCACCGCGATCACCGGTGCAGCGCTCACGTCCACGCCCACCTTCAGCGCGGGCAATTCCGGCCACGATGCCAAGGCGCTGAGCGACGACGTCGTGCGCGCCCGTGCCAACGAGCTGATCGCGAGGATGACACCCGAGGAGAAGGCCGGACAGATCACGCAGTACTTCGACTTCCTCAACGAGCCCGAAGAGGCGAAGCGCGTAGAGAGTGAGATGGCCGCGGCGCGTGCAGGGTCGTTGCTGTTCGTGCACGACGCCAAGGAGTTGCGCCGGCTTCAGCAGATCGCCGTCGAGACGACGCGACTGAAGATCCCGCTGCTGTTTGGCTACGACGTCATCCATGGCCTGCGCACCATCATGCCGGTGCCGATCGCGATGGCCGCGAGCTGGGACCCGAAGGTCGCCGAGCAAGGCCAGGCCGTTGCGGCTCGCGAAGCTCGTGCCGTCGGCATCCACTGGACCTTCGCCCCCAACGTCGACATCGCCCGCGACCCGCGCTGGGGTCGCATGATCGAGGGCGCTGGCGAAGACCCCTACCTTGGCAGCGTGATGGCCGCGGCCCAGGTGCGCGGCTTCCAGGGCGCCGGCATCGGCACGCCGGGCACCGTCGTTGCCGGGCCGAAGCACTTCGCGGGCTACGGCGCCTCCATCGGCGGCCGCGACTACGACGAAGTCAACCTGTCGGACAGCGAGCTGTGGAACGTCTACCTGCCACCGTTCAAGGCGGCGGTGGAAGCCGGCGCCGGCAACATCATGAGCGCCTACATGGGGCTCAACGGGGTGCCGGCCACGGGCAACCGCTGGCTGCTGACCAACGTGCTGCGCGAGACCTGGGGCTTCAAGGGCTTCATCGTCACGGATGCTGGCTCGGCCCACGACCTGAAGACCCATGAGTTCGCGGCCAGCCTGGAAGATGCGGCCGTCCGCGCGCTGGGCGCCGGCGTCGACATGGAGATGGCCCCGCCCTTCGGCGTCTCCGCCTTCAAGACCCTGCCGCAGAGCATGGCCGAGGGCAGGGTCTCCGTCGAAGCCGTGGACAACGCCGTGCGCCGCGTGCTGGAGGTCAAGATCCGCATGGGCCTGTTCGAGCAGCCCTACGTCGACCTGGAGGAAGCGCAGCGCGTTCTCAACGATCCCGGGCATCGCGTTGTGGCGCGGGTGGCTGCTGAGCGTGCGGCCGTGCTGCTGAGCAACGAGGGCAGTGCGCTGCCGCTGGACGCCAAGATGCTCAAGTCGATCGCTGTCATCGGGCCTCTGGCCGACTCGGCGCGCGATACGGTGGGGCCGTGGGTGTTCGATCAGGATGACAGCGAGACGGTGACCGTCCTTTCCGGGATCAAGGCCAAGGTCGGTAGCGGAGTGCGCGTCGATTACTCGCCGGGCGTGACGATGCCAGCCCGCCTGCACAAGTCCATCTTCGACTCCAGCCCGCACAAGGAAATACCGCGCGTGCAGGTCGACGACGACGCCGAGATCCGCCGTTCGGTGGAGATCGCGCGTGCTGCCGATGTCGCGGTCGTGGTGGTGGGTGAGTCGCAGTTGATGATCGGCGAGCAGGCGTCCCGCTCGTCGCTGGACCTGCCCGGGCGCCAGCAGGAACTGCTCGATGCGGTGATCGCGACGGGCAAGCCCGTCGTGGTACTGCTGATGAGCGCCCGGCCACTGGACCTGAAGGGCAGCAAGCCGGCAGCGTTGATGAACATCTGGTACCCGGGAACGCAAGGGGGGGCGGCTGTGGCCAACCTGCTGTTCGGCGAGGTGTCACCCGGCGGCAAGCTGCCGTTCACCTGGCCTCGCAACATCGGCCAGATCCCCATGCCGTATGCCCACCTGAAGACCCACCAGCCCAAGACTGCCGGCGAGCGGTACTGGAACGAGCCCAGCACGCCGCTGTACTCGTTCGGCCATGGGTTGAGCTACTCGACGTTTTCGTTCTCGAATTTGAAGATCGACCAAGTGCGCGTGATCGTCGGCGAGCCGATCTCCGTGTCGGTCGACGTCAGCAACACAGGCTCGCGCCAGGCCGACGAGGTCGCGCAGCTCTACATCCATCAGCGCCACGGCACGGCCGCCCGGCCGGTGCGAGAACTGAAGGGCTTCGAGCGCGTGACGCTGGCGCCGGGTCAGACCCGTACCGTCCACTTCAAGCTGACGGCGCAGGACCTGAGTTACTGGGCTGCGTCGACCAGGTCGTTCGTGCAGGACGCGACGGTGTTCGATGTCTACGTCGGCGGCAGCTCGACGGCTTCGCTGGCCGGGAACTTTGAGGTCACGGCGCAGCGGTAGATGCTGAGCGGCGCTCGGCGACGACAGAGTCACCCTCACGGCGGCCTCCGAGCCGCCACCTTGGAAGGGGTTTGAAGCGGTTGTGACGACGGCCGTTTTCAAGCCCCGTCTTTTTGAGCGCGGCCGCCGCCCGGCCTCAGGTCGTCGGCGGCTGCAGAGCGTTGCGTTGCGCCAGGGCCGGGAAGAGCCGGAACCACAGCGCGACCACGACCAGCACACCGAAGCCGCCCAGCAGCACCGAGCCCACCGGGCCCAGTAGCGCGGCCGTCGCGCCGGACTCGAACTCGCCGAGCTGGTTGCTCGCGCCGATGAAGACCGAGTTCACGGCGCCGACGCGGCCGCGCATCTCGTCGGGTGTTTCCAGCTGCACCAGCGACTGCCGGATGACGACGCTGACCATGTCTGCGGCGCCGCTGATGGCCAGCACGGCGAAGGCGACCAGGAAGGACGTCGTCAGCGCGAAGCCGATCATCGACAAGCCGAACACCGCTACGGCGCCCAGCAGCCAGTGGCCGGCGCGGCGGGCGATGGGGTAGCGCGAGAGCCACAAGCCCACCAGCACCGCGCCCAGTGCCGGTGCTCCGCGCAGCAGGCCCAGGCCCGCCGGACCTGTGTGCAGGATGTCGCGCACGAAGATGGGCAGCAGAGCCGTTGCGCCCCCCAGCAGCACGGCGAACAGGTCCAGCGAGATCGCGCCCAGCACGACCGGCCGCTGCCAGATGAAGCGGATGCCGGCCGTCAACTGCTCCAAGCCGGGCGCCGCGCGGCGCACCTGCAGGGGGCGGTGGCGGATGGTCAGCACCGCCAGCACGGCCGCGACGAGCAGCAGCAGTGACACGCCGTAGACGATGGCCGCGCCCCAGTGCGCCACGGCGCTGGCCGCCGTGCTGTGCTCGACGCGCCCCGCGGCCCAGGGCCCCAGCGCGTACAGCACGCCGCCCAGCGCCGGGCCGGCAATGATGGCGGCCTGCATCGTCGAGCTGGACGTGGCGATGGCGCGTGGCAGCAGTTCCGGAGGCACCAGCGAAGGCAGCAGGGCCTGCTGCGCCGGCATCTGCAGCGCGCGCGCGCAGCCCAGCAACACCGACAGGCCCAGGATGAGGTTGGGGCCGACCCAGCCGCCGCCGCTGGCCAGCGCCAGGCAGCCAGCCGTCAGCAGCTGCAGGCCCAGGCTGGCGGCCAGCAGCAGACGACGGTCGTGCTGGTCCACGAGATGCCCGGCAGGCAAGGTCAGCAGCAGCGCGGGCAGGAACTGCGCGAGGCCCACGAGTCCCAGGTCCCAGGCGCTGCCGGTCAGGTCGTACATCTGCCAGCCCAGCGCCACCATCAGCATCTGGTTGGCCGCGCCACCGGTCACGCGCGCCGCCAGCAGGCGCAGGTAGTCGAGTTGGTCTCTCAGCCGCTGCATGGCGCCCGCTGCAGCGATCGGATCTTCAAAAGGCATTGGCGCGAGTCTATCGATCGGGGAGTTCCGTCGCTGCCCTGGGGGCAACGCGCGCCGTTGGCAGCTCTGCAGACTGGCCGTGTTGTTGAATTCTGTATATATTTACAGTAGTGCGCCGGGAGACCGGTAGGAGGTCAGGGGTGAAAGTCCCCGACAACAAAGAAGTAGCGATTCATGTTGTCCCCGAGTCATGCGCAGTGCACCGCGAGGTGCACTGCGAAGCGTTGACAG
>NZ_JBIGIC010000050.1:0-461 GCF_043555985.1 Pelomonas candidula
CCAGTCAAGCCTGACGACCATAGCGACTTGGTCCCACTCCTTCCCATCCCGAACAGGACAGTGAAACGAGTCAGCGCCGATGATAGTGCGGATTCCCGTGTGAAAGTAGGTCATCGTCAGGCTATTAAATCGAGACGCCCGGTCATTTGATCGGGCGTCTTCATCTCCGCCGGTAGATGCAAGCATTGTGCTCTCAGTGTTTGCATCTGACGTTGCAAGGCAATGCAGAAATGAAGCGAATAAGGGTTGACGAGTATATCGTTTTAATTCATAATCAAGCTTCTCTGTTGATATCAAAAGAATGGTGTCGGCGGCGCAAGGCGAAGAGTTTGGGCTCTGAAGATTGCGATGTTCTTTAATAATTAGCAGCCGATAAGCGTGGGCGTTTGAGGCGAAGTGATGTTGCAGGGTGACTTGCAACGGTCCTTCGGACTTTAAACGCTCACGGAAATTAGATTTGA
>NZ_JBIGIC010000051.1:0-451 GCF_043555985.1 Pelomonas candidula
CCGGCGAGGTGACGCACTGGATCACGATGAACGAGATCCGCTGCTTCACGCTGCTGGCCTACGGCTATGGCACCAAGGCGCCGGGCCGCCAGGAGAGCGCGGCCATCGTCAACCAGACCTTCCACCATGCGCTGCTGTGCCATGGCCATGGCGTGCGTGCGGTGCGCGAGTTCGGTGGCGCGGGCGCGGTCGTCGGCCTGACCGACAACTGCGACGTCTGCATCCCCGTCACCGAGACGCCGGCGGACATCGCTGCGGCCAAGTCCTGGTTCCTGGAGAAGAACGCCCATGTGCTGGGCGCCATGCACGCCGGCCACTACCCGGCGGACTACCTGGCCCGGGGGGGGGCCCCCCCCCCCCCCGGGGGGCCCCCCGCCTAACACCACAACCGACAGCCCCCCCCCCACCACGCCCGGAACAACAACAAACGCACCACAGTGCGCGCCCCCAA
>NZ_JBIGIC010000052.1:0-393 GCF_043555985.1 Pelomonas candidula
CCGACGCGCAAGGCGCGATCGCAAGCTACGCCTGGACGTTCGGCGACGGCACGAGCGCCAGCGGCGTGTCGGCCACCAAGACCTACAGCGCCGCGGGCAGCTACACGGTCACGCTGACGGTGACCGATGCCGGCGGACTGACCAACAGCACGACGCAGACGGTGGTGATCACGGCGGCCAACCAGCCGCCGGTGGCCAGCATCAGCGGCCCGACGAGCGGGCTGGTGGGCGCCAGCCTGAGCTTCTCCGGCGCCGGCAGCACCGACGCGCAAGGCGCGATCGCGAGCTACGCCTGGACGTTCGGCGACGGCACGAGCGCCAGCGGCGTGTCGGCCACCAAGACCTACAGCGCCGCGGGCAGCTACACGGTCACGCTGACGGTGACCGACGCGG
>NZ_JBIGIC010000053.1:0-347 GCF_043555985.1 Pelomonas candidula
AGGTAGTGCGCGCACAGCGCGGCGAAGCGGTCGTTGACGTCGCGCTTCTTGCCGCGGCCGACGCGATCTACCGCCGTCTTCATGTTGTCGTAGATGCCCCGGCGCGCCACGCCGCCCAGGGCCGCGAAGCTGCGCGTGTGTGCGTCGAACAGCATCTCGTGGCCCTGGCTGGGGTAAGCCACCAGCCAGAAGGCCCGGCTGGCGCACAGCTTCATGTGCGCCACCTGCAGCCGCTGGTACACGCCGCCGATGACCAGCGGCTCCTCACTCCAGTCGAACTGGAAGGCCTCGCCGAGTTCGAAGCTCAGCGGCACGTAGGCGTCGCCCGTCGCGGCACTGCCCTGAGC
>NZ_JBIGIC010000054.1:0-331 GCF_043555985.1 Pelomonas candidula
TTGGCGAGCTGCTGCAGCCCGCGCCGGAAGCTACCCGCGCCGTGCAGGATGCGCAGCTCCTCGGCCAGGCGCGGCACGCGCAAGTACAGCGCCGAGGCGCCTTGGCGGCAGGCGGACAGCGCCAGCGCGCACGCCCACCCGGTTTTGCCCCCCCCCGTGGCCCCCGCGAAGCAGATCGTCACCCCGCGCTCGATCCAGGTGGCCAGCGCCGGGCCCCACAGCGCGGCGCGGTCGATGCCGCGGATGCCCTCGAAGCTCGCGTCCTCCAGCGTGGCGCTGGGGTACTTGAGCTGGGCCCGCTGCAGCAACCGGGTGCGCTTGCGGTCGCCAC
>NZ_JBIGIC010000055.1:0-330 GCF_043555985.1 Pelomonas candidula
GACGCTGAGCAGCAGCGCGGCCGCAGCGCCCAGCGCGCCGCTGCCCCAGGCCAGGCGGCGCAGCCAGCGGGGTTCCCGAACGTCGCGGGTGGCGTGTCGGGTGCGCAGGTGGTGGGTCAGCGTGGCGAGCAGGGCGGCGTCCTGCTCGGCGTCGGGCTGCAGGCGCGCGAACCCGGCCCGGGCGGGGCGCAGCCAGTCGGGGGTGTCGTCGTCGTTCATGGGTGTTCTCCTGCGTCCAGCAGGTCGGCCAGGCGCTGGCGGGCGCGGTGCATGCGGGTGCGCAGCACGTCGGTGCTGATGCCGGCGATGGCGGCGGCCTCGTCGTAGCTG
>NZ_JBIGIC010000056.1:0-327 GCF_043555985.1 Pelomonas candidula
CGGGCGGCAACGTCATCGGCAACAACAAGGTGTGGCGCCAGTTCACCTTCTCCCCCATCACGACGCAGCGCATCCGCATCCTGGTCAACAGCGCCATGTACAGCCTCTCGCGCATTGCCGAGGTGGAAGCCTGGACGCCGGGGAGCGTGACCAACCAGCCGCCGGTGGCCAGCATCAGCGGCCCGACGAGTGGGCAAGTGGGCACCAGCCTGAGCTTCTCCGGCGCCGGCAGCACCGACGCGCAAGGCGCGATCGCAAGCTACGCCTGGACGTTCGGCGACGGCACGAGCGCCAGCGGCGTGTCGGCCACCAAGACCTACAGCGCCG
>NZ_JBIGIC010000057.1:0-325 GCF_043555985.1 Pelomonas candidula
GGCGCATGTGCAAGGTGATGCAGGTGCACCCCAGCGGCTACTACGCATGGAAGGCCGAGCCGCAGAGCTCGCGGGCCCAGGACGACCAGCGCTTGACCGGCCTGCTCAAGCAGGCGTGGCTGGAGAGTGGCGGCGTGTACGGCTATCGCAAACTGACGCTGGACATGCGCGACCTCGGTGAGCACTGCGGCAAGCACCGTGTTGATTTCCTCCGAAACCTGACCCACCTCTCACACTGATTTCCGTTCAAACCTGACCCACGTATCAACCTAGCCTGCCGCGATTTGCGGCAGGAGCACTGGAGTGATTGACGTGGCGACACTGA
>NZ_JBIGIC010000058.1:0-306 GCF_043555985.1 Pelomonas candidula
GAGGGCGTCCTCCGGCTGCAGCACGATGCCCGCACCGGCGGCCGCGGCGCTGCGCAGCGCACCACCCTCGTTGGCCGTGAAGCGACCGGCCCCGGGGACGACGCAGGCCTCGCCGGCCGGCCCCCCGAGGTGCCAGCTGTCGGCATGGCGCCAGTAGCGGATGGCCAGGCACGAGTGCTGCGCCAGCTCATCCGGGTGGTCGGGCGTGCCGTGGGGGGCCAGGTAGCGCGGCGCCGCGGCGAGCACACGCCGGTACGGCCGCAGGGGCCGCGCCACGAGCGCCGTGTCGCGCACGTCACCGATGAC
>NZ_JBIGIC010000059.1:0-306 GCF_043555985.1 Pelomonas candidula
CATCGCGCGGGCAAACTTCACATAATCCCCGCAGCCCTGTGAAATGAGGGAAACGGGCGTTACGGAAATGCGCTTGTTGACGATTGGGATACCGAATTCATTTTCAATTGCCTCGCCCGTCCTGACGAGGTCTTTTGCTTTACGCGTGATCTTATCATACACTCGTCCGGCACATACGTCCGCATCGTCCGAAACACAGTCGAAAAGCGAGATGCCCATTGTGATCGTACGGATGTCAAGGTTCTGCCGCGCAATCATGTCGATAGTTTTTAAGATATCTTTCTGGTCTATCATAACCTGTTTCCT